>NZ_CP117811.1:0-312037 GCF_028728065.1 Lentisphaera profundi
TTTTATTATGAGAGGCCCAAAAAGGGCTTTAAAGCAGCGTTATTTTATTGCATTATTGAGTACGCATAAGTCGGAAATAAGGGTGTTATGTGTAGTACGCATAAGTCGGAAATAAGGGTGTTATGTGTACTAAGGCTAAGAATAAATTACATCTAATAGCTATTAAAAACTTGCTTATTGTTGGTTTCGCTTTTTAATTGATTTAATTCAAAGAGAGGAAATGATTATGTCAAATATGCAGGTTTTTAAAAGTTTTTTGCTCAAACAAGTAGATGTCTCTGAAAAAAATGTTGATTATTATCTGCGTTGGGTTGTTCAGTTTGCGGATTTCTCTAGACGATTAGGAACTTCACCTTATGAGAAGGAGAGCTTGGATCAATATTTAAGGAGTCTATTTGGTCGAGTTGAAGAATGGCAAATGAAACAATCAGAAGAAGCAGTGAAGTATTATTGGTATTGGAGAGGAGGTGCCAAATCTAAAGCTAGTGACTGGAAGAGTGAAGAAGACTTACAGACTGAACGTCTGGAATCTAGGTATAATGAAGAGCATGATGATTTGCTGAGGAGTTTTGAGAAAGCGATGCGACTTCAGCAAAAGTCGTATAGAACGATTCAAAGTTATGTATCATGGGTGGAAAGATATTTAGCTTATGCGAAAGGAAATTATAAAAGCAGTGATTGTGTTCGAGATTTTTTGTCTCACTTGATTATGAGATTTAATGTTGCGGCATCTACTCAAAATCAGGCTTTATGTAGTTTGGTTTTATTTTTCAAGTATGTTTTACAGGATGATTTAGGAGATATAAGTGGAAGCCTTCGTTCAAAACGCAGTGAAAGGCTGCCTATAGTTCTTACGGTTAATGAGGTTCGACAGTTGATAGATCATACCATTGGCAAAGAGCAATTAATGATGAAGTTGATTTACGGAGGAGGACTGAGAAAGAGTGAGTGCTTACGTTTACGAGTAAAAGATTTAGATTTTGAGCGAGGAGCATTAAATATATTAGCTGGCAAAGGTGATAAAGATCGACAGACTTTATTATCAAAAAACTTAAAAGATATTACCGCGCAGCATTTAGGTGGAATACGCCAGCTCTTTGAAAGAGATCGAATAGATTGTGTCGAAGGTGTTTATTTACCTAATGCACTGGTGAAAAAATATCCTAATGCAGGAACGGAATGGCAGTGGTTTTGGTTGTTTCCATCAGAGAAATTAAGTGTGGATCCTATGGCCAAGAAAAAGACTGTTCGGCGTCATCATAATTCGGGTCAAATGTTGAGTCGTGTTTTGAAGAAAAATTGTAAAGACTTAGGCATTTTGAAGCATTGTACGGTACATACTTTACGACATAGTTTTGCTACTCATTTGTTAGAGAAAGGGACGGATTTGAGGACGATTCAGGAATTACTTGGTCATGAGGATATAAGTACGACGCAAATTTATACGCATGTACTTAATTTGAATCAGTCGGGAACGCAAAGTCCTTTGGATGATTTATGAGCAAGACAGGCTCCGCATGAGAACTGATGGTGATCAGCTACTCGTCGAGTATAATTATGTTGTGTTTTTAAAATCCGCCTCCCGATAGATAAGTTATTTCCTAAGCTTAATAGAAGTGTGCCTATCTTATTAGACAAGACCAAGGCTAGTGAAGCGGATTGATATTATTTTGATTATTACAGAATAATAGAGATAAGTTAAAGGCAAGATTGCTTGTAAGCAAAAGTTAATGCCAAGGCACTTGCAGCGCGGGCGGGAAAAAAAAGATATTATTTCGCTTAACAGCGGCTTACGCTTGCCACCATGGGCGGATAAAAATAAAATAATTGCGAAGTTTTGGTGGCCCGGGAAAAGTGCCAAGCTGGTGCTTGGGGTACCCAAGTGATGTAGCTTATGCGGGCGAGACGCCCGCGTACCCAGGAAAAGTGCGGGCGAGACGCCAGCGGTCCCGGGAAGGTTGTTATTGAGGGTGGGGGAGAAAAAGAGGATGTTGTTTCGCTTAACAGCAGAATACGCTTGCCACCGTGGGCGGATGAAAATAAATTTTGCAGTTTTGGTGGCGATGCCAAGTTGATGCTTGGGGTACCCAAGTGATGTAGCTTATGCGGGCGAGACGCCCGCGGTCCCAGGAAAAGTGCGGGCGAGACGCCCGCGGTCCCAGGAAAAGTGCGGGCGAGACGCCCGCGGCCCCAGGAAAAGTGCGGGCGAGACGCCCGCGGTCCCAGGAAAAGTGCGGGCGAGACGCCCGCGGTCCCAGGAAAAGTGCGGGCGAGACGCCCGCGGTCCCAGTATTATTAATAGTTATCTTCTGCGGCCGCCACCTCGACTACTACTGCGACTCCGGCTACTAGAGCGATGATAAGAACGAGCGCGCGAATTAGCACTGCTACGCGAGCGTGATGATTTTTGTAGAGAGCTATAGACCTTGGATCTTTGACTAGAGTTGTATTGTTTGATTTTACTTTGACGGATCTGATGTTCAGGACCGCTTGTAGGTCTAGTCGCAGGTCTTTGTGTTGGAGTGGTGGGGCTAGTCGCGGGTCGTGTAGCGGGCTTTTTCGCAGTGGTGGCGGGCCTAGTACTCGGTTTATTAAAAGTCTGCCAAGTACCATTCTCACGTTTCTTCCAAACGCCGCCATCATTTCTGTAGATATTACCGTCTTTACCGACGTAGATATCGCCATCTTTATTTTTGCCAATAAAGCCTTTTTCGCCAGTGATTTTATTTTTACCCGCAATGATTCCGGCACCATCAGAATTCTTTAGTGCCATCGTAGATTTTTGATAATTTGATTTATAAGCGCCTTTGGCCCAGTCAGAGCCATCCACGGCAACGCCTTTGCCCCACGATCCGTAAGGGGTATTGGCAACAGCGCGAGCTACATAGCGATCGTTAGAAGGATTGTATGCAGTTCTTGCATAGGCGCTGTCATAAGGGCCATAGCGATAAGCGCTGCGTGCATAAGTTCCCGTAGAGGGGTTATAGACGGCAACTCTACCAGCACCGCCGTAGGGACCATAGTGATGAGCCCTGCGATAATAAGCACCATGATAATAATTATAGCGGGCTCCGCAACCATAAGAGTAGTAACGAACATGACGGTAGCAATGGCAGTGATGGTGATGACGACAGCGTCCATACCAATAACCCACACCAAAAACGACGACGTCATCATAGACGTAATTGCCATTATAACCCGAGGTATAACCGAAGACGACTGAATCATCATTGTATTCATAAATATCGACGAAAGTGACATAGAAGAGTGGGTGATCACTAGGGATGGAATAAATGACTTCAGGGATTTGAGTCGCAACGGCCCATTCACCTGTGGCAGTGGGTGCGACAAACCAGATTGCGTTATCACAGGCATAATAAGTATCTTCGACCCGGAAAAGGGCTTTTTCAGAGTTAACAGCATAAAATAAAGGAGAATCAGTACCTTTTATTTCTTCAAAAATGGCTTCACCATCATAAGCAACTTCAAACTTTACTTCACTTCTATTAACGGTGGCTTTCTGAGGAACCGAAGCAAGGAGCACGGCGGCTTTGGCATCTTCAGTGCCAGGAACCGAAGCAAGAACGAAAGACTTGTCGTGATTTTCAGGGATTTTTGCGAAGTCCGCAGGAAGTTTTCCAGAAGCAATTTCCCAAGGGCCTTTCAGGTTTGTGGCCTTAAACCAACGGCCCGCGACTAAGTAGTAATAGAGGTTTTCGGGTGAGTAAAGAAAGAGGTCAGCTTCACTATTATTGACAAAGAGCAAGCGAGTATTTTCGATAGGTGTAAAGGAAGCTTCACCTTTAGTGACAAGTAATTCAGCGGGTCGGTTGCTAACAAAAATATTGGGGACTTTTGCGAGAGGCTGGGGCTTTAAACGCTTTTTGACTTCGCTCCAATTGGCATCATCAGGGAGTTTATTGAGATCAGCGGGAAGTTGATTTGCTAGTGACCAAGGGCCCTTTTTAAGATCTTTGGTTTTGAGCCAAGAATCACCGTGCATAAGGAAGTATTCAGATGTTTTTTGATCTAAGAAAATGTCCCAGTTAGTATTTACTGCGAAGAGTAAGTCCGTTCCTTTGATAGCTTCAAACTTTTCTTCACCGAGAAAAATCACTAAGGATGCATCGCTATTGCTATAAAAAATAGGGGGAGGATCGAGGCTAAGTTTGATTTGATTTTCAATAACTTTTTCTTCACCGACCATGGCATTGACGCGATCTAAAGACATGATCATTCTTTTGCCTTTAGGTAGAATGGCATCAATTAACTTTGTTAATTTAGGAGCTAACTTTTCATCGACTTGCGGGAAGTGAGTTTCCAAGATCTTTAGATCTTTCACCAGGATGAGGCGTTGTGTCTTATGGGTGAGTGTGCGGGCCTGGAAATAAAGAGCACCAAACATAGGGGCTTTTTCGCCTTTGGGAGTGAGACTTATGGCAGCTTTAAACTTTAAAACTTTATGATCGACCCATTCTTCAACTTCAGGTTGATAAATGATCAGTTTATGGCCGCCTTTTTCGTAGTTTCTCGGCCAGGTCAAAGGTTCGGATTCTTTGATTTCTGCATAGCTAGATAAACTAAGAAAGAGGATGAAAACAAAACTAATGCTTGCGCGAACACTCAGGACCTTCATGAAATACTCCAATTGATTTTTATAAATATGCTTAGCTGAGTCGTTTAATACAAATCTAGGTGGAGATGGCGAAGCCTTTTTTAAGAGAGAAATATCTCTTCAAATAGCTGCGTGGGACTTCTTGACTTTTAAGGACATGGTGGAATGGTAGCGGCGAATTAACAAGGGCTTATTAATGAGTAAAGAAATAATGTATTTGCGCTTCCTGCAAATTGCGGTTTCCCTAATGACACCGCTTTTGTTCTTTGGAATCATGCAAGCAGCAAAAGGCAATTTAAAGTTGCACAAGCGTATCAATGGTGGAATCATGTTGATCGTGATGATTGCAGTCATAGGCCTAGTATTAACGTCACAAGTTTTTGGTTTTGATTATAGTGCGATATCGACGCAAGAAGCGATAATAAATATTGGCCCTGCAGAAATGCGAACGCGCCTGATTATTCATCGTTGCTTTTCAAATTTATTATTCATCAGTTTATTAGTCACCACTTTTAGTGGAGCAGTGAAAAAATATAAGCTTCACCGGAAAATGGGTAAGCTCACAGTTTTCTTTTGGTTAGGCACACTTATTTCCGCTTTATTATTCTTTTAGTTCTTCGAAATTAATTAGTAAATTCATTTTTACTTCGCGATTAGTGAGTTTAGCTACATCGTATACGCGAAGGATGCGGTCCCTTTGGAGCTCTCCCTAAATAAGATGCCTCCGCAAGAGTAGGACATTTAAGAGATGTTTGAGCTCGAAGAGCTTAGGAATGTAGCCATGGACGTAAGTCCGTGGTACTTGAATAACAGTAAGATGCGTGCCGAAGGTACGCTGCAGAGCATTTTCCTTCATACCTTCGGCATGACCATCATTTTCAACAATAACCACCGGATAAATCCGGAGGCTACCCTACTACATACCTTCGGCATGTGCTTAAGTTCCCTAGCATTAGAGGAGCCCTCGGGGCCATACTAAAAATGTAGCAGCACGCTTAATCGGGTTTTACTTTGCCTGTCCCTCCAGTAATGTGTTGCTTTAAATTAAGGAGCTTTTATGAAAGTATTTATTTTCCTCGTAGTCAGCCTAAGTTTTTCACTGATGGCAAAAGATATTCTATTTATTGGTAATTCTTATACGATACAGAGTCGTGGGACATTAGAAAAACTGCTCAAGAGCGAGCAAGTCAAATGGAATATGACCCATATCTGTAAGGGTGGTTTCACTTTAGCAAAGCATTTAAAAGACGATAAAAATAAGTCTCTGATTCAATCCAAAAAATGGGATGCTATTATTCTCCAAGAGCAGAGTCAAACGCCAGCTTATAGCAATTTGCGCAAAGGCTACTTAGGCGCTTTAGCTGACATCGCAAAACTCAACAAAAAGACTCAATCCCCGATCTATCTCTTTACGAGCTGGGGCAGACGCGATGGCGATAAGCAAAATATCAAAACTTCACCCACTTATGAAGTGATGCAGAAAAAACTAAATGAAGGATTTTCTGAAGGCAAGAAAAAATATAAAATGCAGCTTCTTCCCATTGCAGGCCTATGGGAAAAAGTACGCAAAGAGAATCCTGACTTAGGACGCGAATTATACAAAAACGACGGCAGCCATCCCAGTAGCAAGGGAGCTTTCCTAGTTGCTTTAAGTTTGTATTGTACGATTGAAAATTTAGAGCCAGCAAAAGTGAAATTTTCAGGTGACTTAAACACTGAAGAAGATAAGCAAGTTAAGGCACTAGCAAAAAAAGTGTTTAAGTAAGTAGAGCAGGTTGAGTTAGAGAGAGCAGTGTATTCATTAGGCATTGAGTTGTTTCACGTTCTTATAGGCAATCGTCTCTAATTGGACATAAAGGGCAAGCACATCAAATTTCTTGGGGAATTCAAATTGTTTAACGGCCAAGATGATTTCCTTTGCTTTTTTATAAGGTGATTTGATATAAGTGATCGTGATTTCGCTATCATCAATTCCTGTACCCGCAGTTTCACAAGTGACTTCACAAATGGTATCTAAATAGATGGAATGAATACGCATTTTTTTCCCAGTCGCTCCCTGCTTGTCAAAATCAATAATTCTCAAATTGGTAAATATTAAATTGTCACGAACAAGTTTGAAGCCTGTATTAATCACTTCTCCCTCAATGAGGAAATGAGCATATTTACTTTCTAAATCTTCTTTCGATATCTCTGAATAGTTACCGAATAATCCCTGTAATAATCCCATTTTTAATCTCCTAATTTTTATAAATATACACGATTACCCACAATAAAGGTCATGATGCTTCGCACACGAGGGAGCGCTGCCCCTCGAGCTCCCTGCAAGGAGCTGCCGGCCCTTAACCCGGCGGCTTGAGTACTTCGTACTCACTTTGTGGTGCTAGGTGCTTAATCGTAATATATAATATTCCTTAATTAACTTTCATGAAGAGCCAAAAAAGCCCCGCATGAGCGAGGCTTTTTTTAGAACTGTGGTCGAACTATTTTTTCTCGAGCAATGTACGGTTAAAAACATCTGGGGCTTGGAAGCCGAGTAAGTTAAATACCGTTCCGGCAATATGGCTTAGGCCTGCATCTTGAACTTCACTTAGAGTGAATTCATTGCGAGTGGCAGGATCATAAACAATAAAGGGCACTTTGTTGAGTGTATGACTAGTTTTAGCCTTGGCAGTGCCTTTCTCATTAAGTTTAACCGCACCCTTTTTGTCGAACTCGAACATCTCATCACAGTTACCATGATCAGAAGTGACGAGTAAAACACCATTGGCTTTTTTGACGGCGGCCATCAGGCGACCCACTTGAACGTCGACAACTTCGACTGCCATACGAGCGGCATTAAAGTTACCCGTGTGACCAACCATGTCACCATTAGCGTAGTTAACACGAATGAAAGGTTGGCGATTCTCGCAAATTGCTGGGACGAGGTAATCAGTGATTTCGACTGCCTTCATCCAGGGACGAAGATCAAAGCCACCGACATCAGAGGGGATCTCGATAAAGTCTTCAATCTTGTCGTCGAATTTACCGCTGCGGTTACCATTGAAAAAGAAAGTCACATGACCGTATTTTTGAGTCTCGGAAATAGCTACTTGACCGACACCATTGGCAGAAAGAAATTCGCACATGGGTTGATCGATGGCGGGTGGAGCCACGAGGTATTGCTTAGGGATGTGCTCGTCACCATCGTATTCCATCATGCCGGAGTATTCAACATCAGGACGATTACCACGGTCAAAGCTAGGAAATTCATCATCTTCGAACGCTTGGGAAATTTCGATGGAACGGTCACCACGGAAATTGTAGAAAATCACTGAGTCGCCATCACTGATGCGTCCCACAGGCTGACCATTTTCAGCAATCACAAAAGCAGGGAGGTATTGATCAATGACATCATCTTCGCTACGGAACGTTTTGATCGCTTCTTCTGCAGAGGCAAATTGACGACCTTCGCCATGAACGTGAGTATTCCAACCGCGTTCAACCATAGCCCATTCAGCGCCATAGCGATCCATAGTAATTGTCATGCGACCGCCACCAGAAGCGATTTTTGCTGAAATGCCTTCGGCATTTAAAGTTTTGAGGTAGTTCTCAAAAGGAAGAACGTATTCGAGTGCAGAAGTCTCACTAACATCACGACCATCGAGAAGAATGTGGAAACGAATGCTTTTGATGCCTTCTTTGCGAGCTTGCTCAACCATGGCTTTTAAATGATCGAGGCGAGCGTGAACGCCACCATCGGAAAAGAGCCCAATGAAGTGAAGAGTGGAATTTTTTTCACGGACATTGCCAGATATTTTACGCCAGATTTCACCTTCGAAAAGTGCGCCTGTTTCGAGTGCAGTATTAACGAGCTTGGCACCTTGAGAAACAATGCGACCGCCGCCGATAGCGTTGTGACCTACTTCTGAATTACCCATATCGGCATCGGAAGGAAGGCCTACGTGAGTACCATGCGCATTGAGAGGACGGTTTTGGCAATTGTTGTGAAGCCAATCGAGATTAGGAGTGTGAGCGGCTTTATAAGCGTCACCTTCGGTGTGGTCTGAGTAACCCACACCATCGAGAATACAGAGTACAACAGGGCCGGGGCGTTGTTGTATGAAGGAGTGTTTATCTAGAATCATAGTGTTTATCCTTAGTTTTATTGTCTGCGCAAAATACCACAGCTCTAAAAGCCATCAAGTGTCGGACTTTATAAAGCCTGTCTTAAATCATTTGATTCTCGTCTTTGGCATAGCTGTGGTCATTCGCTAGTATGGCCAAGGCTGATGCTTTAGGCTTTGTTAAACCATGCCTTTGAAATTCAAAGGCATGGAAGCACTCAAGTACGGGGAGAGCAAAAACTATTTTTTGATATCGGGCTCAAAGAAAATCCATTTAACCTGCGGGAAAGCGGTTTTAATTTCAGCTTCAATTTGGTTGATATCTTTACAGACTTCTACGGCATTAGCATCGTCCATTCTTGCTTTGACCGCAATCATAACATCTTCACCAAGCTGTAAAGTAATGACATTGAGAATTTCTTTGACAGATTCTTTGCTATTTAAAGCAGCAACGAGCTCGGCGCGAATTTTTGGATTGACGGATTGACCGACCAAAAGGCCTTTTACTTTTATCGCAATAAAAATGGCAATAATAATCAGCAGCGAACCAATGGCATCATACATCGGGTTACCGGTAAATTGAGCGAGGAGAATAAAGACTAAGGCAATCATCATACCTAATTCGGCAGCAAGATCTTCGCCTAAGATGACAATGAGCTCACTTTTGCGAGTTTCGCGGCACCATTGCAGCAAGGGTGTTTCTCCACGTAAATGCTTAATCTGTTTAAGGCAGCCAAGCAGTGATCCACCTTCTAAAATGATACCAAAAATTAAAACAATAACCGCAACCCAAGCATCTTGAAAACTTTCAGGTGGATGTTGAAGTTTATGAATTCCTTCGTAAAGGGAATACATGCCCCCGATCGAAAAAATGATGATCGCAACTAAAAAACTCCAAAAGTAAATTTCTTTACCATAACCCAAAGGGTAATCAGGACTTGGGGGCTGTTTCGCTTTTTTCATCCCCCAAAGTAGGAGTAATTGATTGCCACAATCAGATGCTGAGTGAATCCCTTCGGCAAACATCGTGCCGGAGCCAGTCATAAAAGCGGCGATAAATTTAGCTATTGCGATGCCCGCATTTGCTGCGAGGGCATAAAAAATTGACTTTAACGATCCACCTGCGGACATAATTTATTCCTGTTTTAACCAAAGAGGGTAAAAAGCATTAAAGATCTTTTCACTATCTTTATAGGCATCTTTACTCTCGAATTTGTGTTGATAGATATCTTGAAGAAGAATATGGCTGAATTTACATTGTGAGCTAGATCTACGCTCATTGAGATGAAACAATAAAATCCATTGACTTTCTTTGCTGACGGTAAGCTGACCCTCGGCTAGCGCATTAAGGATGCGTTTTGTGTCATCATCATAAAAACTAAAGTTTGATTGAAGTGCTTCATCAAAAAAATCTTGAATGTATTTGGGGTCATTTAAGGCGAGTTTTTTATAAACATTAGCTCGAAAAGAGGAAGCCTTAGCTTGATGCACTCCGACAGATCATTCTCAAGTGCTATTAAAAAATAGCTTAAAGTTATAATTTCCAATAAAAAATCCCACTTAATCGCCTATATTGTAGTAGCTTACACCGACAATAACAGCAAGTGGGACTTTCAATGTACGATACTCTTTTTCCCGAATATTTCATCGAGGAATTACGGCAAACTATAGGAATTTTATGCGGACCATTGAAGATTGCGGGGCAAATCATACTTCGTCCTGAATTTCAAGAGATCAAAAAGGCAATTGAAGATGATCAACTTCAGTTGAGTAAAGATAGAGCCGCCACTAGAAACCGCGAGTTTAAAAACAGCTCTACCCAAAAACACCCCCCAGCTGAATTGGTGGTGGCGTTGTTCATAGCCCGTCACTTTTATGATAATTGTTACGGTGAACGAGGCTATAGTATGCTATGTGAGAATAGTTCCTTGCAGCAGTTTATTGGGCGCTTGGGCATAGGAAGCTTCCCTTCACGCAATACGATTCATGAACAAGTCTCTGCTCTTTCTGAGAAGACCCTTAATCTTTTTCATCAAGCTATTTTGAACTGCGTTAAGGAGTGTGGCCTGGATGATTTTTCAGCAGTGATTATTGATTCTACAGCCATTAAGGCCGATTCAGCGTGGCCTGTCGATAGTCAATTACTAAAGAACCTTAGTTGTAAAATGATGAAAAATATCAGTGACGTTCATGATCAGCTTCCCTGTGTTGAGCGCAGAAAGATCCCTCTCAAACGCCTGCAAAATTACTGTGATTATATGAGTAAACTGGATTTCGAGATCTCTATGCTTAAAGGAAAAAAAGGAGCAAGAAAAATGAGGCAAAAGTTTTATACGCAAGAACTTTTACCGAGGTGCCGAAAATTTATTATTCGCCTGGAGAAGACTCTTCCTCAAATTAAACAACACTGTGAAAGTGCCAAAGTTCTGATGATTGACGAATGTCTATCTCGCTTCATAGATAAAGTTTTGATGGTTGAACATCGCTTCAACATGGCTCCTAAGGACTACGATACGAAGACGGCACGGAAAATTTACAGCATGAGTGATAATGATGCAGCATTTATTAAAAAGGGTGGTCGAGAAACCGTATTTGGCTACCGACCAAATTTCGCCTTTAGTGCCAATGGTTTTCTGACATCATTCACCCTAGAATCTGGAAATACTAGTGACAGCAAGGCCTTCAGTAATTGCCTTGATGAAAATAAAAAGATGACGGGCGAGACCGCAATGATGATCAGTGTGGATGACGGATATAGCTCTGCCGCCAATTTAGATGATGCCATCGAAAAAGGGGCGACATTAGTCAGTGTTAGTGGCTCAAAGGGAAAGAAGCTCTTAGGAGAAGATATTTATGAGAGTGAAAACTACCAACTTGCGAGAAATATCCGATCAATTTCCGAAGCAGGTATTTCAAAGCTGAAGAACTATCACAACCTTGAGCGATTTACCGTTTGTGGCTTAAAGAGGGTTCGTCAAGAAACTCTCATAAGCGCCATAGGATTCAACTTGGAAAGGATCTGCCAGTTATTATGTCAAATAGAGATTGAGGTCGCCGCATAGAATGTCGGAGTGCATCTAGCTTGTTGATAATAACTGGAGTCAAGAATTTTAAGCAGACGCTTTACATTGGCCTCATTTACAGGGATTTCTTTGAAGAGCCGTTCAGAATAATAAAAATCAAGTAAATGCTTTTCAATAATATCAAAGAAAAGATCAATTCTATCAGCACGGCCCTTGGTCAAATCTAAAGCTAAAAGGAAACGAGTTTCAGGCTTGAGTCCATCGCGGTAAATAAAGTCAATACCAGCAGATTGTTGACTCTGAGCACTTAATTTATCAGCTTCAGTTTTGAGGATGAAAGAGGCTTGAGCAGTGATTTCACTCGTAATATATTCGACTAAATCAGTTTTGATTTTTTCAGCAATACCTTGTGAAGGTTTCGCATCTTGAGCCAATAGTGTCAGAGAACTAAGAGCAAAAAGAATAATTTTTTTCATTTCTTCACCTAGTTTAAATTTTTCTTTGCCCAGTCCAAATAGAGTGCGCCAGTCTTCTGACGGTCATCATATTTTTCACTGCCAAGAGTTTGCCCCGTTAGTTTAACAAGGACTTTATAAGCTTTCTTGAGGTCGTAACTACCATTCACTTTTGGGAAGATATTGATGAGTGCTAATAAGAGCTGCTTTTTCTCTTGGCCTTTAGCGTAGCCATTAAGTTTGAGTGCTTGA
This sequence comes from Lentisphaera profundi, assembly GCF_028728065.1. Lineage (GTDB taxonomy): Bacteria > Verrucomicrobiota > Lentisphaeria > Lentisphaerales > Lentisphaeraceae > Lentisphaera > Lentisphaera profundi. The sequence continues at coordinate 12,449 of NZ_CP117811.1, forward strand.
GCAAAAGTACGGTCGAGGTAGCTGATATAGTTACCTTCTGCCTTAGCTAATTGATTCAGGAAAGCGATAAAACTAGGTAAGTAGCTCGGGTCAATTTCGACTCGTTTAACTTGGATTTTATAGATGTTGCCACGATAATTACTGTCGCCTGAAAGATTGCCCTCAAGCTCAGAAAGTTGAGTAATATATCCCTTAAATTTGGGGTCAGAGGAAAAACTCATGATGGTATCAATGGGGTAAGACGCATAGCTCTCATTAATATTGTCTTCAACAAATTTTACCAAAGTGGGAAGCGAGGCAGGGTAATTCTTTAGGCTATAGCAAGCGGCAGAAATGAAGCTGGAGTTATCTTTATATTTAAGCGCTTCGATATAGAACTCTTCTTCATTGAGTTCTGATGCGGGTTTTTGTGTTGTTTGGAGCGCCTGCTTTTGGTTTTTGACGGCGTCGAGCTCAGTCTTAATATTGGCCATAACCTTGGCTTCAACTTCTGCCTTGATCTCAGCTGCGTATTTTTGTTTTATTTCGTTTTCGACGTTTTTCGAAACCGTGGCTTGATCTGGGCCTTGGTTACATGCTGCCATTAAAAGCGCAAGCGGAAGTGCTTTGTAAAAATTATTCATTATTTCCTCACTCATTTTCCTATTATTTGAAGCCTTTAAGGTAACGTAAGGCGTTCAAACTTGAAGATGAAAATCATGAGTAATAGCAGGTTTTACTAAAATTTAACAATGTTTAATCTTCGGCAATGAGCAAGGATGCAGAACTGATGACTTTAGACATCGAGGGGCTTAGTTCTAGGGAGGTGTATATAAGACTTATGGACAGAGGAATAAGTGTCATCTGACTAGAAGGCTTAAGTAAAGGGTGTAATCTCTGTGAAAATGAAATCTAATCAGGGAAGTGTAAGTGAGTGATTTAAAGAGTGACCTTAATAAATTAGCAATATTTAGAACTTATTATGGTTTAACATATCTAATCTTAGCCTTAGTGAGTTTTGTACTTTTCCCCCAATCATTTACTGAAATGAGTGCGGGAGTTCTTATATTTAATATCACGATAGTTTTGTCTTATACATTTCTTTATATGCTGCCTTTATTGATGGCTATGGCCCTTAGCTGTGGTTTTAATAAGGCATGCAAATTTAGTGATCGAGTGAGTAACATCATTTCTTATACAGTGATGATTTTATCAGCAACATTTACGTCATTATTTTTCTACTTTGATTCGGAAATATTTAAGGGTTTTGGTTTCCACATTAATAGCTTTATATGGAATATCATTAGTACGCCAGGTGGGCTCGATTCAATGGGCGGCGGATATGGAATGCCTGTGATCGCGAGCATTTGGAGTATCTGCTTTGGTCTCATCTTTTTACTCATGTTATTTTTCGCGATAAAAATAGAAAAAAAGCAATTATTACCAAGTCGACTGAGCCGCAAAGTCAAAATATCTTTAGCGTGTGCTTATGTGCTTATTTTTCTCTATCAAGGAACTGTTTTTGGCTTGAGCCATTTCCAAGCTAAAAGTCATATTGTTTCTTCTGCGTATCGTTATCCAGGCTACATATCGATTACTTTTAGGAGCTTTTTGATTAAGAAACTAGGAATGGAAGAGATAAGAGAAAAAGATATTGCGGTCAAAGAAAATTCTTCAGCATTGAATTACCCTTCGGAAAAAATACAATTTAACGAGCCCAAGAAAAAACTTAATATTGTTTGGTTAGTGGCGGAATCTTGGCGTTATGGAACTGCGACCGAAGAAGTCATGCCCACGACATTCGCTTTTAAGAATAAAGCCACGGTATTTGAACAACATTACAGTGGTGGTAACGGTACTCGTATGGGAATGTTTTCCATGTTTTATGGTCTCTATGGCCCCTATTGGTTTAAAGTACTCAATGAACGACGTTCGCCAGTATTGTTGGATGTGTTACAAGAACAAAATTACCAGATGGAACTCTTTACCAGTGCAAAATTTTCTTACCCGGAATTTGATAAGACTATTTTTTCGAATATCCCTAAGGAACATTTACATCCGTCTAAAGGTAATGGCGGTTATTTAAATGATCGTAAAAAGGTGACTGAGTTATTAAACTTCATCGATGAACGCGATCAAACTAAACCTTTTATGTTTTTCATGTTTTTTGAATCACCTCATGCACCCTATACATTTCCAGAAGATTTAGTGGTAAAAAAGGATTATTTGGAACACACAAATTACGCGATGGTGGATATTAAAGAAAACATAGAATTGATTTATAATCGTTACCTAAATTCAATTTATCACCTCGATACACAGCATAAGCGTATTCTAGATTACCTGGAAGAAAAAAATCTCATGGAAAATACCATTGTGATTATGACTGGTGATCATGGTGAGGAATTTATGGAAGCAGGCCGTTGGGGTCATAATTCGGAATTTCATCAAGATCAAATTCGAGTACCATTTATATTATGGGTACCGGGACAAAAAGCGATGAAATATACTAAAATGTCAAGTCACTTGGATCTACCAGCACTCTTAGCTCCACATCTTGGGATTAGTAATAAACCAGAAGACTATAGCTTAGGCCACGATTTATTAGGAGAAGGAGATCGCCAGTTTACAGTGGTTTCTTCTTGGAATAATGTAGGTTTAATTACCGAGAAGGGGAAAATAGATATCCCTTTAAGTAGTGCACTTTCTTTTGGTAGTAGTGTTACTAGTGTTGATGATAAAGCTGTTTCAAAAGAAGAGAAAAAAGAGATAGAAGCAACTCCACATCTCATGCAAATGTTTAAGGGTTTGAGTAAGTTTCTGGAGAAGTAAATTTATACACGATTACCCATTACAAGGGGCAAAGCCTCTTAGTCGCCTAGTCAAGGAAAGGCATTTCCTTGCTGGGGGAGCTCGAGGGGGACAGCGTCCCTATCCTACGGGTCGCATCATGCCCTTTATTCTGGATAAGTAAATTTATCATTCATGTCTTTACTTATACCTGAAACCAGATCACGGGTTCAGGCATTATTAAAACACTAAGATAATGAGGCGATCACTAAAGAGAGCAAAAGTCACAAGCGGGCTTTTTCCTACACTTTAGAAGAATTAATCTTCGGTAATGAGCAAGGATGCAGAGCTGATGACTTTAGATATTGAAGGATTTAGGTCTAGGGAAGAGAGTTGAGTCAAGATATCACCCTGAGGTGCTAGCTGATTAAAATCATCCTGAGAATTTAGAAAATCCGCGATAGCAGTGAAATGAATGCATTGTTCACTAGCATTTTCGAGAGCTTTTTGCGCTAAACGCAAGCGTTTTAAATGAGGCTTGCGTGCGGGATGCGTCTTGACTGCAGCCACTAAATTAGCAGCGGATTCTTCAATGATACGCAGTTGGCGACTTTCTTCGGTCACCCACTGAGCAAATTGCTCGTTAACTTCTTCCAGTAGAGTAGGCATTAGGCGAGTACGCGGAAACCCAAATGAATCACGGGTTTATCTTGAGTCGCAAAGTTCATTTCAAATTCAGTTTGAACATCTGCAATATCGGCCAAAACACTTTGGTCAGGTTCAAGGAAAGGTAGTTGTGAGGTGACAGTTTTTATCCATTCAAGGTAGGGTAGGTCATCTGTGGCAAGGTGCAATGAGCCGCCTTTTTTGATTTTTCGGGTGACGCGATACACAAATTCACTCGAGAGCATACGGTTGCGTCGATGACGTTCTTTAGGCCAGGGATCTGGACAGATAACATGAACACGATCAATAGTGTGATCGGGGAGTTGAGTCCCAAAGAGTTCCCAGCCTAAGCAATGCAGTGCTTCTACATTGCTACAGTCGGCACGTGCGGCTTTGCCATTGAGTTTTCGTAAGCGGTCGAGTTTAATGTCTGCACCCATCACAAGGGCTTCGGGATAACGTTTAGCCAATTCAGTCGTAAAGCGACCTTTGCCACAGCCCATATCGAGTTCAATGCGGGGGCGATTAAAATCAATGATGCTATCTAGACGTTTGAATTCCCCAATGAGTTCAAGAGGAGTTTTGATTTCTAACATTTTAAAATTTCCTTAGGTGGCTTTCTATTGCCGTGTCTGATTTTTGGGGAAAATCATGGTTAAAGTGCAAGCCGCGACTTTCTTGGCGCGAGAGGGCACAATCAATAATGAGTTCTGATAAACAAGCTAGGTTACGGAGCTCGATTAAATCAGGAGTGATATTGAAATCCCAATAATAATGGGTGATTTCATGCTGAATATTACGAATGCGACGTTTGGCGCGCTGAAGGCGCTTATTCGTTCTAAAAATCCCCACAAAGTCCCACATGAAAGAACGCATCTCTTGCCAGTTATGAGTAATAACAACCTGCTCGTCTGAATCAGTAGCGTTGCCACTTGTCCAGCTAGGGACGGCATTCATTTGTGTTTGTAAAATAGACTGAGATAAAGAGGCATTCATTTCGGCGGCACATTCTGCGGATTTTCCGCCCATGACGACGGCTTCAAGTAAACTATTACTAGCGAGACGGTTGGCGCCATGGAGACCTGTACAGGCGGTTTCACCGATAGCATAGAGACGGGTAATATTCGTAGTTCCACAAATATCGGTCTTCACACCACCACAGCAGTAATGAGCAGCAGGAACAACGGGGATGGGATCTTTAGCCATATTTAAACCAATTGATTCACAAGTGGCAAAGATTTTCGGGAAACGCTTGCGCAGAAATTCTTCATTGTGATGAGTGATATCGAGATAGACGCATTTCTCACCCGTTTCTTTAAGTTCGCGGTCAATGGCGCGTGCTACGACATCGCGTGGAGCTAAACTTTTGAGTTCATGATATTTTTCCATGAAGTCGACGAGCTCATTTTTACGTCGGATTTTCAAAATGGCACCTTCACCACGAACCGCTTCCGAAATGAGGAAGCTATTGATGCGATGATCAAAAAGGCATGTGGGATGAAATTGAAAAAATTCCATATTTGCGATATCCGCATTGGCTCTGTAGGCCATAGCAATGCCATCGCCAGTGGCGATATCTGGATTTGTGGTATAGGTATAAACTTTGCCCGCACCACCGGTAGCTAAAATAGTAGACTTAGCTAGGAAAGTCGTGACGAGTTCATTATCTTTGTCGAGGATGTAAGCACCGAGGCAATTATTTTTATCAAGTCCCCAACCGAGTTTACCCGTAGTGATGAGATCTATAGCGTGAAAATTTTCAAAAACCTCAATTCTATCTTCTTGGCGACAAGCTTTCTCTAGGGCACGTATGACTTCAGTACCAGTAATATCTCCCGCATGCAGAACTCGGCGTTGGCTATGACCGCCTTCGCGACCGAGGTTATATTGGCCTGATTCATCATCGTCACTCTCGTCCACTTCTGAACGGCGAGTGAATTTAACGCCGAGATCAATGAGTTTTTGTATGGCTGTGGGACCTGCAGAAACTATATCGGTGACGACTTTTTCATCGCAAAGACCTGCCCCAGCTTTCAGTGTATCCGAAACATGGAGTTCAAAGCTGTCCTGATCGTTGATATCACTCATGACACAGGAGATTCCTCCCTGAGCATATTTACTATTGCATTCGCTGAGTTCTCGTTTGGAGATCAAGGCCACTGAGCCATGTTCTGCTGCTTGTAGAGCACAGTACATACCCGCGAGGCCGCTACCAATGATCAAGAAATCGTACTCGACTTTTTTCATATTTGTTTTTTCCAAAAATTTTGCTTAAATTACACGAAGGCGTGCTACTGACAAGCTGAGTTGACCTTTTGTGCCATTTATGCTGAAAAAAAAGTATTTGTGCTAGTTCGAATATTTTTATTGAGTGACTAGACGCATAAATTATTTTAGTGTTGATTGAATAATATTAGGAAGGATTATGCCTCAGTTTATTAGATTGCGTCCAGAATATAAATGCCATGAATCAGAACAAAAAGTTGCGACTTTACTCCAGCGTTTACCCAGTCATTGGATCGTTGTATGGGGTTACTACTACAAAGGACCTCGCGGAGTTTCTCGAGAAGGTGATTTTTTAGTATTCAATCCAGATGCAGGTGTCTTAGTCATTGAAGCTAAAGGCGGAGTTTTACGCAGAAATAAAAAAACGGGTGAATGGAATACCCATGGTCGCACTGCTCCAGATTCACAATTATTTAGAGAAATTCAGGGAGTAAGGGATATTTTGGCCCGCGCAGGTGGCTCCTACAAAATGGTGGTTAAAGGTGTATTGGCTTGTCCTGATTTGTGTATTCAAGGAAAGGTGAATGAGTACCAAGGCCTGCCACGTGAACTGATCATGGATCGTGATGACTTAGAGAGTTTTGTTCCTCAGATGGATGCGAAGCTAGGACGAATCATGAAAATTGGCGCGGGAGAAGCAGAAAAAATGTTTCGCAAGGCCTTTGTCAGTGAGGATGAGAGTGGCGTCGATCCCAAGTCGGTGAAAGAAACTGATAAGTACCTTACAAAACTCATTAATTCAAAAGTTACACGGGTGCTGAATCATTTGATTCACAATCGCCAGTTTGTGGTCAAAGGCGCCCCAGGTAGTGGTAAATCGTGGATGGCACTCGGCTTAGCTAGGATTTGGGCAGGACGTCGTCGTGAACGAGGGGGTTCGGTATTAATTCTTTGTTATAATCGCGCTTTACGCAATAAATTAAAAGATATTGCAGATAAAATGGAGCAAGGAGGTCAAGCGCGCAAGGGCACAATCACGGTGCGGCTTTGGGAAGATTTAGCCCGAGATATTTATAAGCAGAATGGTTTAGAATTTGTAGTTCCTGATGAGCAAGCCGCTCGTAACCAGTTTTATGAATCTCAGCTACCATTGACTTTAGAAGGCTTAGTGGCAGCAGGAAAAGTTACAGCGGAATATGATTGCCTTATAGTCGATGAAGCTCAAGACCACGATACAGAGTTTCCCATACATGGAACTAATGGACCTGGCTGGTGGTCCATTTATTTTTCATTACTCAAAGAAGGTGCAGCAGCACGTATTGCGGTTCTTTATGATTCGGATCAACGCCCGAGCTTTCGACGGGGTGGAATGAATGGTTTTGATGCAGAAAAACTTTATAGTGTCTTGGAGTCGAATCCTATTCGTTTGAATTTGTTCGAGAGCTATCGCTACACGATGAATATTTTTAAGTATCTCATTAAAATCAAATCAAATTCATCAAAAATTAGAACGATGGATTTAACTCCTGCAGAAGATTTACCCGCGGGGGAACCGGTAGTGGAAAAAGTACTGAAGCACCACCTCATTCCCAAGTACCTTGATGATACAATTAAAGATCTACTCAAACGCAAAGTCTGTCAGCCAGAAGAAATTATGATCATCGCCAATTCCTTTAGTAAAAATCGTCGTCTATTACCGAGTGGCACAATGGGGGGAGCTAAAATCAATAACGGCCTCTTTCCAGAGAAAAATAAGATCCTCTATATTTCAGCTAACAAAGTTAAGGGGCTCGAGACTAAAGTGGCATTTTTAGTCGGCTACGATGCCGATTTTCAGCAAGATGAGCAACAGTGTCAGAGTCTCTTCATTGGAGCCAGTCGAGCGCGGCAAATATTGTACGTCGTTTTTACCAAGTAGCTCGAGGCATAATAAATAGTAGTATTTATTATTAGCTTAACACTAAATTAAGAATCCAGATCTTGCTCAAAGCGGTAACTTTAGTTATAATCCACAATCAATTAATAATGATATGGAGATAGAGATATGATTGCAGCATGCCCCAATTGTGAGTGGAGTGATACAGTAGAGGATTCTTTTTTAGGCCAAACGGCTGAATGTCCCTCATGCGAAAATGACTTTGTTGTTGCCTCAGAAGTTCAAGAAGAAGTAGCACCGCCAAAGAAAAAGAAAAAGAAAATGACGGTAGCAAAACGTAAACCCGCAGTAAGGCGCCAAGCGGAAAGTATAGATGATTCTAGTAATCCTTACGCGGCTCCAGATAGTAGCGATACTCTAAGCGTAAATTCTGACGGCGAAGTACTGGAATACGGAGGCATGCAACGCGGAGCTTATTGGGGATGGAATTTTGGTTTAAACTTTTTAGCGCTGATTCCGATTGTCGGTCAAATTGGCGCGATTATTGGTTCCATTCATGTGATTCGCCAACGCTGTGTTAACCTCGGTTATAGCCTGTGGTATGGTTGGACAATTTTCATTCCGTTTTATAACTTTGTAGTAGGCTTTCGTTTCGCCTGTTGTCCAGAGGGTTATGCCGACCATAAAACTCTTGATAAGACGGGCAAGATACTATTAGGTGTTATGCTTGCCTTTATAGTTCTAATGTTCGTAGCAATTGGCGTCGCCGTAGCGGCCGGCGGAGCAGCAGGACGTCAATAAACGCTCTTTCCAGTAAACACAAAAAAGGGATGCTATTGAGCATCCCTTTTTTTATGACTATTGACTTTGCGACTTAGGCAAGTGAATCGTCAGCCACGAGGTATTTTGGGTCTTCGAGAATATTGACTTCTACGATGTCACCAGATTTTCTAAGTAGTGTAGCACATTCAGGACTGAGGTGACGGAGGTGAAGGATTTTACCTGCTGCTTTATAGCGCTCACTGAGTCCGTGAACTGCTTCTATCCCAGAGTGGTCACAGACTTTGGAATCAGCGAAGTCGATGTAGACATCTTTAGGATCATTATTAGGATCAAAGAGTTCTTTGAAAGAAGTGATGGAACCGAAAAAGACATTTCCTTTTACAACATAGGTTTTCTCAGTTTTACTTTCCTTAGTGACTTTGATTTTGATCTCTTTGGCAGAGTTCCATGCATAGATGAGGGCAGAAATGATAATACCGATACCCACTGCGACTGCGAGGTCAAGGAAGACGGTTACCGCTGATACAATGATAATGATGAGAATTTCAGATTTTTGGATTTTGCCAAATAAGCGCAGTGAAGACCATTCGAAAGTGGCGATAACAACCATGAACATCACACCGATGAGTGACGCGACGGGGATCATCTCAATAAGATGAGGTGCAAATAAGATAAAAATCAGCATGAAAATAGCCGTCGCAATACCAGATGTACGGCCACGACCACCAGAATTTAAACAGATCACACTTTGACCAATCATCGCGCAACCGCACATGCCACCAAAGAAACCACTGACAACATTACCAGCACCTTGGGCAACGGATTCTCTATTGCCTTGGCCACGAGTTTCAGTAATTTCATCAATAAGTGACATGGTCATGAGCGTTTCAATTAAGCCTACAGAAGCGAGAATAAGTGCAAGGATCAAAACTTTAATGGCTTTATCACGATTATCCGGATTGCTCATATCCCAGCCAATATCCGGAAGGTGTAAACTTGGTAAACGCCCTTTTAGACTGCCATCAAGTGCATCTGCAGTGTCTTTTTTACCTTCTGCAATGAGTTTTGTTTGATTGAGCTCCCAACGCTCTTGGACTTGTTCATTAGTGATTTTTTTAGCCACAGTGGCTTCTGCCGTAGCGGCATAATCACGATGGAGAACGGTTTCTTTTTGAGCTGTGAATTGATCTGTAATGATTTCCTTCTCAGTCATAGAAGTACGCTGGCCAAGAACGACGTCAGATACTCTTTTTGAGTGATCCTTTAAAGGTGTAAAGGTAGCGAGCAATGTGCAAATAACGATGGCTGCGAGTGGTGCGGGAATAGCTTTTGTGAATTTGGGAAGGAAGTGAACAATTAACATAGTTAGGACAATCATGCCCATCATCGTCAGCATGGCGGGACTCGTAAGTGCCATCCAGTCGCCAGCATAAGTAAACATATCATGCTGCTTATCGTAAACGACGCGAGTATTTTCTTTGAATTGACCAAATTGTGCCATACCAATGACGATGGCGAGACCATTGACGAAACCGAGCATAACGGGATGCGGTAAGAGGCGAATGAATTTCCCCATTTTGAAGGCCCCAAAGAGTACCTGTAAAATCCCGGTAACAATAACTGCCGCAAGTAAATACTCTAAGCCAAACATAATAATGAAGGCAGTAGTAACGACAGCCATGGAGCCAGCCGCACCAGAGATCATGGCGGGACGTCCGCCGAATACTGAAGTGATAAAGCCAATAAAGAAGGAGCCATAAAGGCCCATCATCGGGTCAATACCCGCAACAAAAGTAAAAGCAACGGCTTCGGGGATCAGAGTGAGTACGGCGGTTAAGCCCGCGAGTATATCATTCTTCAGATTGCCTGAATGTTTTCGTAAAATATTAAACATAATAATTCCTATAAAATTCTAAATAGAGCAATGTCATTTGGAGTCGTAAGCCCTTATTGCTCTGTAAGCTTCGGTAAAAAGTTCTGACAATGAAGGTATGTATAAAAATGTAAAGGGCTAAAACTTTTTTTTGTGAAAGTTTCAGCCCCCTATGACATGAATCAATATTGATTCATGATGATAGAAATTTTTAGTCTTGCATAAGCTCCACAAGTTTTGGCTCAATAGCTTCGGCCCACTTGGGGTACATTTCATTATTGGGGTGAAGAAGATCATTCATTATATTCTTATGTAAAATTCTCTTGTCATCAAGGAAAATAGCGTTGATATTTAAGAAGAAAATATCTTTGTTATCGGCGTAAGTTTTAATGATTTCATTTGTGCCCATAGTGAGTTTGCGGAGTGCATCATTATCATCTTTACCACGTGGGAAGATTGCGAGCATAAGGATTTTTGTCTCAGGTAGTCTTACACGTAACTCTTGGAGAATCGCCTTAACGCCTTTTGCGGTTTCCGCAGAAGCTTCTTTGTTGTGACCGGCATTATTTGTACCAATCATCAAAACGAGAGCTTTTGGATTGATGCCATCAACAGCTCCATGATCTAAACGCCAAAGTACGTGCTCAGTGCGATCTCCGCTAAAACCTAAATTGAGTGCCTTGCGACCTGCGTAGTATTGATCCCAAGTTTTTTTCTGCCTATCCCAAGCATGAGTAATGGAATCCCCGAGGAAAACTAATTGAACATCGCCGAGTTGTTCTTTCTGAGCAAGCTTTTCTTGATGACGAGGCATCCACCATTTTACCGCCCACTTAGCATCTTGTTGTACAGGAGTGGTGGATGTACCTGTATTTTTTACTGACTCACCAAGATTATTGCTCGCACATGAAGTGGTCAATAAATAGAGTGCAAAACTTAAAGCGAAGATGATTTTTTTCATGGGGGTCCTTTTTAGATTGAGGGGATGTAAGAAGAAGTTTTTATTTTAATTGAAGATACCGAGTCTACAAGTTGTGAATTTTTCTAGAGATATTTATTGTTGAAGACTTCATTAAGTGAAAGATTAAGCCATATTTTGGAGATATAGAATTATAGAGAAAGACTTATATTGTTTCTATGAACATCAAGGGGAGATCGCTATGCCACGTTTCATTTTATTTATTTTATCCTTAAGTTTCTTTGCCAGTGGCGAAGAACTTTTACCACAAATTGAGCAAGCAAAAAATATGATCGAGGTCAACAAAATTGTCGACACGATTTTTGAATCTAGTGATTATAAAGAGTCTAGCAAAGCGATAGAGATCTATTTAGATAAACAAAATATATCTTCGATGCGCTCGGTTTCAAAAATGCTGATTTTTTCTGACCTCGCAAAATTCTTGAAAGTCCTTAGCTTAGGAGATGATTTATCTCCAGAATTCGTAAAATGGCTCTCAAACTATAAGCGTCGTAGTGATTTACTTTATAATATCACACGCTCGGATGACTTAAGTGAAGTACTAAATATTCTCCAAAAAATTCATAAGCACGACCCTAGTGAAGTGGATAAATATTGGAATCTTGCTTTAGCGACAAGTTTAGTTTGGGATACTGAGCGAAAAAATATGCATCATCAAATGGGCTCAAAAACCATGTCTTACTCATGGGAGATAACGGCACTGTATGATTACTTCAAAAAAATCTACAAGCGTGGTGCGAAGCTCTCTTATTCTAAATTATCAGTTCAAGAATTAGTCTTTGTTGTGGCTGTTGATGTACCTTTGGAAGAATTGCATTGGGCCCTTAAAAATTGTTCTGGTTCTGCACGAGCATGGGCCAAGCGCTATTTTGAAATTAAGTACAATACGACGCGCCTGAATGCCGAACGCTACCAATGGGATCAGGGAATGTATTCCTTAGCGAATATAAAAGAACTCGGCGGAATATGTGTAGATCAAGCCTATTTCACGGTTATGTCGGCGCGAGCCAACGGGATTCCCGCGATGTATTTTAGTGGTATGGGTCGAGGGGCAACTGATGTAGGTCATGCTTGGGCTGGAGTGATGAAAGATGGCAGAGAGTGGGATTTAGAAATTGGACGCTATTCTCAAGGCAATTACGGAACAGGTAAAGCACGTGACCCACAGACTAATATGAGGTTAACCGATCATGAGCTCGATTTCAAAAGTAATGCTATTTTTGCCTCAGAGCAGCACATTAATTCTTTGAGGATGACTTCACTAGCAAGACATTTTAGCAAAATGAAAAAGGATGATTGTGCCGAATACCTTTACAAAAAGGCCCTGACAAGCTCTAAAATGAATATCAAAGCTTATGCGGGACTTAAGCAGATTTATGCAAAGTTAGATGATCCAAAGAAATTTATCCAAGTCATGAAAGCGGAAATGACCGTATTCAAAAAGTACCCAGATTTTGTGTATGAATTGGGAACAGAATTAGTCGCAGTTCTGAATAAAAATGGCCAGACTAGCGAAGCTAAAACGCTACAAAAAGCCTTGGTGAAAAAAGTTGAAGATCGTTATGATTTAGCGGAGAGCGCGACCCAAAACATGGTGAAGAGCCTCTATGAGAATGGAAAAGCTAGCGAAGGTCGGCGCGCTTTTGAACGCTATATTGATGATCAACCAGATTTTTATAATACTTTAGATAAAGATATTTTGCTTTATTATGAGCTCACCAAAGCTAATGATCAAAGTAAGTACGCGACGCGCTTTTTGAAAAAAATGATGAAGGGCGGTCGAGAACGCCAGGCAGTCGTTAAGGAATATCTCTATAAGGCTTATATGGATATTGGTGATGAACGCAATGCTAAAAAAATCCTTTAGGATTTAGTAAAAAGCTTTAAGAGCGATCCGCCTTTTACGAGTTTTTTCAAAATAGGTAAGGGCAATTTAGAGAAGGAGTCATGGAGAATCGCGAGATCTTCCATGAGTTGACTCAACTCTTTCATAGCTTTGAGTGTATGGGCAGGTAGATCTTCGCCATCAGCCAATTCAATAAATTCTTTTACCGCTGAAATGGTGGGATCTAACTCACGTTTTCTACGCTCTTCTAGAACAATTTGAAAAACTTTCCACGGGTCTTTATCGGTGGTAAAATGTTCTTTTCTCCTTCCTAAGACGGGGACACTCTTAATGAGTTTCCAGTCTTTTAATTCACGTAGCGAATTGGATACATTTGAGCGTGCAATACCCAGTAATTTGGTGATTGTATCGGCATCAAGTGATTCATCAGCGAGGTAAAGTAGTGCGTGAATTTGTGCTACAGTGCGATTAACTCCCCATTGAGGACCCATTTCACCCCAGTGCAGGATGTAGGCTTCCATAGAAGGAGTGATTTTAAAATTTTCAGCGCTCATATTGATTCCTTAGTTTAACTCGATTAAGTACTTGCCGGCGTCAGATGAGTGCACAGCACTCAATTCGCCTGCTTAAGGGTCTTGCCAGACAGGCGGATGAAAAGCATTGCCCATACGGCAGTATCTTGCAGGGGGAGCTCGAGGAGGGACAGCGTCCATCTCGTATGGGTCGCATCACGGCCTTATCTGCTTAATCGTGTAAGTTATCCATAAGATGACCAAACTTTATTTTTTTTCAAAGGAAACTTTGACTTATTCCTGTAGTTACACTAATTTCTGTATAGACAGAAATAACAGAAATAAATAAAACGAGGCGCCGATGTCAGTTTACGAAGAAGTAAAGCGAGGTATAAAACTCGTAAGCAGTCAAAAAGAAATTATAAAAAATCACTACCGAGAAAATTTAGAGGATTATCTATTTTGGAGTCCTGCAGGCAATATGCATTTTGGTTATTGGCGACTTGGAGTGGGTTTCTTTAATAGGGAGCAACAGCTTAAAGAAATGAATCAGCAGGTTCTCAACTTAAGTGATTTAAAAGATGGAGGACATTTATTGGACCTAGGCTGTGGACTTGGGGCATTATTAAGAAGTGCACATGAAGCCAATCCCAAGCTTAAGCTTCATGGGATCACGATGGTTGATGAACAAATAGCCAAAGCGCAGGCATTTGGAGAGAATGATTTTGACTATCGTCTTGGAGATTTTAGATGTCTTCCCTATAAAGAAGAATCAATGGATGCCTGTACGGCTATGGAAAGCTCTTGTTATGCTAGTGGCAGTTCAAAGAATGATATGATTGCGCAGGCCGCAAAAGTGCTCAAACCCGGTGGAAGTTTAGTGATAGCGGATTTTTTCATTAAAGCAGATGTAAAACTGGGGGAGAAAACACAGGAGATTTTGAAAAAATGGGGTGATAATTGGGGCATCGTTGAAATTGGTCGCTTAGATGAAGTGGCAGAAGCCTTAGGGGATAATGGATTTGAAGAAATTGAAATCACAAATATTTCGAAGCACCTCATTCCCTCACTTATTCAGGTTCCCTTTTTGGTGATTGTTCATTTATTGAATCTTTTGATCAAAGGAAAGTGTAATAAGTCACGTTGGGAGCACATGCAATCTTGTTTCTTATGTATCCCCCTAGCCATTCAAATGCATAAATTTGCCTATAGCATTATTAGTGCAAAGAAGGTTAAAAATGCACTTAATTGATCCCAAGACTAAAGAGAAATGGAGTTTTGAGTATCGCTTAATCAAAAGCCTTAGCGCGCGAGTGACTAAGCGCCAATTAGCTAATTTTTCTCTAAAGAGAGAAGACGTAAAGCGACACTTTCAGCTTCCCGATCACTTGGACTTATGGCAGGATGAAAAGGGTGATTGTCATTTGAGTTTATGTATGATATGGATGGATACCATGGCACCGGATTGGATGCCTTTGGATATTTTGCCCGCGAGTTTTAATTGTGCCCTTCGTTTAACATGTCTGGATCGCGAAACTCAAGAATCATGTGTTTGGGTAGATACCCGTTATAGCGATAATTTCTTAGTGAGTGCCAGTAAATTTTTTGGACTTCAGGGTTTTTCAACAGAACTCAAATATGGGGACTCATTCGTGCAAAGTCCCGAATGGGATTTTCAAATTATGGATGGTGAGCCACCAATACTTATGAACGAAACAAAGTTTAATGATCTAATTGCGGGCGGAATAAAGAGCTATACCACAGAGAAAAAAGCATCAAGTAAGAAACGAGTTGACCTCATTAAAGAACATCCCTCTGAATTTAAGATTTATCAGAATCGATAGACAAAACTAAAGCTAGGGACAAATATTTATACGGGAGATTTGAGAGAAAGTGAAGGGAGTTTGTATACATGGAAATTTTATTAAAAATGAAAGAGAGGAAATAATAATGTCAAATCAAATTCATAAAGTCGTCATTTTTGGAGGCTCAGGTTTTCTGGGTTTAAACTTAGCGTCAAAATTGCTAGGAGAAAATTATCAAGTTCATATCATTTCGAGAACTGAGCCGAAAATCAAAGGAGAATGGAGCTCTAGCCAATGGGATGCTCAATCGCTTGGCTCATGGGTACAGCAATTAGAGGGAGCGGATACCATTATCAATTTGGTAGGACGAAGTGTGGACTGCATTAAAACTCCTGCAAACTGCGATGCAATTTTAAGGTCTCGAGTGGAAAGCACTGAACTGATTGGCAAAGCACTGAGAATACTAAAAGCTCCACCCAAGTTATGGATTCAGATGTCTACGGCGCATATATATGGTGACCCGGAAAAAATAGTCTGTACGGAAAATTCACCCATGGGTTATGGCTTGGCTCCCACAGTAGGACAAGCATGGGAAAAAGCTTATGCGGATTCGGTATTGCCACAGATGCGACAAGTCATACTGAGGACGAGTTTTGTCTTGGGATCATCAGGTGGTGCCCTACCTCGATTAAGTAAATTGGTGAAATGGGGCTTAGGTGGCAAAGTCAGCCATGGCCAGCAAGGGATTAGTTGGCTCCATGAAGAGGATATGAATCGGATTCTTTTGAGTGCAATCAAAAATGAATCTATGAAGGGCATTTACATTGCGACAGCTCCTGAGCCAGTTTCGAATGCGAAATTCATGAAAAGCTTACGCAAGACCCTAGTGATGCCAATAGGCCTTCCTGCTCCTGCGTGCGTAGTGAAACTAGCCGCACCCTTGATCATGAAAACTGATCCAGAACTCGCTTTATATGGCAGATATTGCATCCCTCAGAGACTCATCGATGAAAATTTTGAATTTAAGTTTCCAGATTTAGATCTAGCACTCAAAGATATTTATACTTAAAATCACCTGATAGTACGCTTAGCCAAGGACCGCACTGAGTAATATCAGCGTGGGAATTTGGCAAAGAACGAGGCAATAACCTTTATTGAAGTTTCACGCAAACAAAAAAAGGAAATTGCCTCATGGAAATGTATAACTCAAAAACAAAATATCATTGTGGAATTGACCTTCATAAGTCATCTGCTCATATTTGTGTCATGGACAAGGAAGGAAAGATAATGCTGCATAAAAACATTCGAGATAATAATTTTGTCTACATGAAGAAGGTCTTGTCGCCTTATATCGATGACCTCACTATTGCTTGTGAGAGTACTTACAACTGGTACCCTCTAGCGGACTTTTGTCGATCAGAGCATATTGAATTCACTCTTGGTCATGCGCTCTATATGAAATCTATTCACGGAGGAAAAGCTAAAAACGATAAAATTGATAGCAAAAAAATCACTGATTTATTACGCACGAATTTATTGCCTCACGCCTATGCTTGCCCCGCAGAATACCGCTCTCATAGAGACCTCCTACGAAGGCGTATAAAGTTAGTGCAGTCCAAGTCTGGAATATCAGTCTACATGAATATTTTTGAGCAACAAAACGAGCTAAAAGAAAGTACTTTATACATGAGGTCAAAACCAGATAAACTAGAAAGTCTAGTAGAACATCAGGACTTTTCTGGGATAGGTGGCATCGCGATGGAACGGAACTATCAGCTCAACACAAATCTATTGATGGCTTATACAAAAGAGTTGATCGCAGTGGATAAAGATCTCAAAGAATTAACTTTAAATAGTGCCTACAATGAAGAATTTGAAATAGTAAAGTCAATGCCTGGAGTAGGCGATACCCTTGGTATGGTCATTATCTATGAAACTCACGACATCAAAAGGTTTAAAAGCCCAGGTAAGTATTCAAGTTATTGTCGAGTGATTAAATGTAAAAAAGAAAGTGCTGGTAAAAGTTATGGTTATAGTGGAGCAAAAATAGGTAATCCATTTTTAAAATGGGCCTATAGTCAGGCTGCCGTACTATCAAAAAGAAACCCTTTGATGAAAGCTTTTTCAAATGACCTAATAAGGCAACACGGCGAACGTAAAGCTAGAGCTATTTACACTCATAAGATTTGTCGATCAATTTATTTCATGCTCCAGAGAAAACAAAAATTTGATCCCATTGATTTTTTTGGAAGACAAAAATATGAACGTTTACAAAGACTAAATAATTAAAAAATCTGGAATCTTTTGCAGTGAAGCCGTCAATGGGGACTTGGACTTTGAGCCTCTATCACCTGATTAGATCGCTGTAAAAGGTTTCTTTAAATCAAAAGAAGTTTAGATGATGACTCACCCCTTACTGAGCCCGATATGTACTGGACGATTCCACATGATAGAATTGAGCCTTGATTTACACCTGAATAGGACAGCGAGGGATTGACCGCAAGTAGTTTCTAAGGCGTCGATTAGCAGCTAAAAAGAGAAGCTGAATAGATCGACAGGGCTCCTTTAAAGCCTTTGACCTTATATGGATGTCTGGAGGGACTTCACATTAAGTGAAAGACCCGTACCCGAAAAGAAGAAACAAAGATGAGCTGAACTAAACATTTTTAAGCACAAGTCGTTTTAAAAAACAAAAAAACGGATACAAAGATTTATTGTCTACTTGACAAATTTGGCTAAATGGATGTCCCCACGTTCTCTTTAGTTTTTTAGTTGCCAGTTGAGGGAGGCATCCCTCACGAGGTCCGGGGCTGGCCCCGAGTTTGACTAAATGAGGGATCGGCCGTACAGGCCTCAGCCTACAGGCTCTTTCACCTAGGAACCCCGAACGCTAGAGGGAAGCTATCCCAGACATCGAAAAAAGAGGGAAGCTATCCCAGACATCGAAAAAAGGTTAAGAGGGAAGCTATCCCAGACATCGAAAAAAGGTTAAGAGGGAAGCTATCCCAGACATGAGGGAAGCTATCCCAGATATCGAAAAAAGTTTGTAAGTCATTTATAAAAATAGTTTATGTAAAAAGATGTTGGGTCATTTTAGTTGATAAAATGAAGTGAATATCGTTTTGAAAGGTACAGGCGAGAGACCCGCGGTCCCGGGTTATTTGTCTGCTAATGCCGATTCCCAATCGGCGCTCCCAGGGGAAATATTATCTAGATAATAAAATCTCTAGGTCCCTTTGAGATTGAGGAAATCTAAGAATAGCGAAAAGCCCAAAATGAGGATAAGGCTTGATAGAAGCGTAAATAGGATATATCTTGGACATGTACAGGAACATGAACAGGATTTCTATATGCAGACGATTACCTACACAAAAGCAAGAAACAACCTCGCTAAAGAAATGGAAAGAGTGAGTTCAGATCACGATTATACGGTGATAACCCGAGCTAATCAGGAGAGTGCAGTGCTGATGTCTTTGGAAGATTTTTCATCTTGGCAAGAAACGGCGTATTTACTTTCGAGTCCAAGTAATGCAAAACGCTTGATGCGTTCACTTGAACAACTCGATAGTGGCGGAGGCCAAGTTAGGGAACTTATAGAGGATGATTAAAAAATTCTCTGACGATGCCTGGGACGATTATGTTTATTGGCAGACTCAAGATAAAAAGACACTCAAGCGAATAAACCTTTTGATCAAAGATACTGAGCGAGATCCATTTTCAGGGATCGGTAAACCAGAGCCACTTAAACATAATCTGAGTGGTTCTTGGTCACGTAGAATAGATGAAAAAAACCGCATGGTTTACCGGATTAAAAAAGAAGGCGATCAAGAAATTTTAGAGATAGCGGCTTTGCGTTATCACTATTAAAATCATACGAAGCATTCTCCAGTAAATACTAACAAGGAAAAGGGCAAAGATAAGTAGCTGTCGTTTTGAAAGGTGCAGGCGAGTGAAGATGAGAATTAGATAGTTCTAAAAAATATGTTTTTATCTGCCTCCGGTGGCAGCCGGCCCTACGGGAGGTTTTAACTATAGCCTAGGGACTCCGTCCCCATCCCTGCAAGGTGTGCTCACCTTGAGAGGCGGTAAAAGTATTGCCATACGGGCAGATAAAATATTAATGATTCGCCCCCGGTGGCAGCCGTAGAGGGAAGCTATCCCATACAGCGGTAAAAAGTTTGTAAATCATTTATAAAAAAAGTTTATGTAAAAATATGTCGTGTCATTTTAGCTGATAAAATCAAGTAGATGTTGTTTTGAAAGGTGCAGGTGAGAGACCCGCGGTCCCGGCTTATCATGCTAGGCATAGGGAAGGCCGGTGGTACTGGTAGAAAGAAGCGGCAGGAAAAGAGGGCTTATCTAATTGGGAGCGTCGTATTCTCGATGAGGCAGCGGAAAAAGTCATCCACTAAAACATTTTAGAATTCATAAAAAGCTACTCAATTTTTTGAGTGCTTTTTTACGGCGAGAATTTCCTCTTAAAAATATTTTATTGACCCGAATTAGTCACTTGCGAGAGAGTGTTGATTATGCGGAAGAGACTGCTAATTAAGGTATTTGATGAATCTTTGTGAAAATAAGAAGAAAACAAAGTGAAAAGGGCCTGTATCGCTTCTGTTTGCTTTTGAAGATCATAGTATTGAGCATAAGATTAAGCTATTGATATGAATTCAGGAGAATGAGTATGAGCCCAGAAGAGCAATGGAAGGAATATTTTCACAAGCTTAGACGCAAAGTAAATACTGGATGGTTTTTACAAAGTTTTGAGCCTTTATTCCTGTTTAGTTTGATGTCGTTAACGGCAGTTAATCTGTATATAAAGAGTTATCAGCCGGGGCTTATTAATCGCTACCCGTACCTTATAGAAATACTTTTGCTTTTGTTTTTATGCTGCTGTTCAATAGGAGCGTACTTTCGTGCGAGGAAAAAGTTTTTCACTCAAGAGGAATTAATCATTCGCTATGATGAGCGTTATCACTACAATTGTCAGTTATTAAAAGCTTATCAAGGAGATCAGTCTTGGCCAAATTTACCGGATCATCTGCCGGGGAATTTTATTTTAGAATGGAAAAGGAATAGTTCTTTCTTCTTGTTTGGGATTTTATTAATAGCTGCCATTTATTGGGTTCCCGTTAGAGTAGAAGCGATTCAAGTCAAAGTTCAGAAACCCATTGCTTGGATAGAGATGGAGAAGAGGATCGATGAAATGGAAGAGGATAGTAGTCTTGACCAAAGTCAGGTGGAAGAGTTTAAAAAGAAATTAGAAAAGCTTCAGCAAGAGGATAATAAAGATTGGTTTTCACACAGTAATCTTGAAGCATCAAACTCTTTATTAGATACACTTAATAGTGCACATAAAGAGCATGAGGGGAAGATGGATGAAGCTTCTCAGCTCTTACAACAAATGGAAGCTTTGCAGGAATTGATCGAACAGACGGAGGCGGGGAATATAGATTTAAGTGAGAAAATGAAGCAAAAGCTCAGAGATAAATTAGATGAAATGGATGAAGACTGGAAAAAAAATATGAGTCAGTTGTCTTCTCAACTTTTAAAAATGCGTCCAGACCTACGGGAAAAACTCCTAAAATTAAAGCCAGGTGATTATGTGATGAATAATGGCCAATTGGATAAGAAAACTTTGGAGGAATGTCTGAAACGTTTGGAGAAAAAGGGTAAGTGTAAAAAGTGCGGAGGAAAAGGCTGTAAACCGGGTGACCAGGAAGGAGAAGGACAATGTAAAAATGGATCTTGTAATGCGGGTTTAATGATTGTTGAAGGAGGGGAATCAATAGGTCGCGGAGGGGGCTCTAGTGAGGAGATTTTTCGAGATCGGGAATCGGCAAGGCACGATACTGAAATAGAAGTGCTCCAAGGAGAAAAAAATGGGATGGATGGTTCTACGCTACTAGGAACAAGTAAAGCGGAACACGATTTAGAGAAAAATAAATATAAGTCAGGTCAATTAAGTGCTGGGACGAAAAATACTGGTCGCGGTGGCGAAGCGGTATGGAAAGAGAATTTATTACCTGAGGAACAAAAACTGTTGAGGAGAGTAAAACCATGAGTGATTTTTTAAAGAGTGAAGAAGCGAAAGTCGTTGCGGAGGCCGCAAGTAAACTAAAAAAATGTCTAAACCAAGTACTGTTTGGTCAGGAAGAACTGGTTGACTTAGTCTGCACCGGGCTGTTTGCACGAGGGCATATGTTATTGGAGGGTCTCCCAGGTTTAGGGAAAACTGAATTGGTTAAAGGCCTTTCAAAAGCTCTTGGGCTCGACTTCAAAAGAATTCAGTTCACGCCGGATTTATTACCAGGGGATATCTCTGGGAATCCCCTCATTCAAGAAAAGGATGGTAAGAAGGAATTTGTCTTTCAGAAAGGCCCTATTTTTGGCAATCTTATTTTAGCGGATGAAATCAACAGAGCGTCGCCAAAGACACAATCAGCAATGCTGGAAGCAATGCAGGAAAAAAGTGTGACCGTGGCAGGACAGAGTCATGCTCTGCCAGATCCCTTTTTTGTATTAGCAACGCAAAATCCTATTGAGTTGGAAGGGACCTACGCACTCCCAGAAGCACAACTGGATCGCTTTTTATTTAAGCTTGATGTACATCACGCATCAGTAGATGTACTGGAGAAAATAGTTTTATCTCGTGAATTGGGAGATAGCCCTGAAGTTGAGCAGGTTTTAAGTCATGATGAACTTCAAAAAATGATTGGCTTGGTGAAAAAGGTTCATATACCTCAGCAAGTAGCACAAATGATAGCTCAGCTGGTTAATTCCACTCAAGCTGGACAATCAGAAATGAGTGAACACATAAAGTTTGGTGCGGGCCCTCGTGCGGCGATTGCTCTGGCAGCAGCATGTAAAGCTCGAGCTTTAATTGAAGGTCGAGTTCACACGGGTTTTGAAGATGTACGTGATTTAGCTTTGCCGGTTCTACGTCACAGGTTAATTTTGGACTATCGCGCACGTATAGAAGGACATACTCCTGATTCAATTGTGAAGAGTTTATTGAGTGAATTAAAAATAATAGACAAAGCAGTTCCTGTGACCATGAAGGAAGAAAGTTAATGCGCTTTTTGCTCATATTACTTTTTTGTAGTACTTATTTGTGTGGACAATCCTTCAGTACTTACTCAACAAAAAGTTCTTCAGGAGTTTCGATAGGATACAGAGCACTGTTCCAATCTGCATCAATGAATCGACCAGGTGCAAGGGTTCCTTTACAGATTAGAATCACTAATAAAACAAAGGAGACCTTGAGTTGGACTTTTAAAGCTAATGAGCGTTGGGGTGAATTCATTGATTCTGAGCTGAATACGTCATTTACAGTAGAATCTAAAGCCACGCGTACTTATACACTTAATATTCCTTATAATTCCTCTTATGATGAGAGTTCTTTTTATTCGCCATCATTTAGAATTGAAGGACCTGGTGTGGATCAACATTCCAAAGTTCAAGCTTTTGGTAAACAACTCGAATCAGGAAAGATTTGTACACAGCAAGCGTATAAAAAAATTGAACTTTATGGAGATGATGAAAGAGAGAAAAAGAAAAAATTACTTTCGAAATCACGTTCTAGCGCTAGTTCATTTGTACTTGATTATGAATATAGTTATTTCGACTCTCGTTATTTAAATATGAACTGGCAGTCCTACTCAGGGATTACAGAAATTTTAATGACAGTCGCGGAATTTGACCTTCTTCAAGAAGAAATTAAAACTGCGCTCAGAGACTGGGTTTTAAGCGGTGGGAGATTGTTGCTGGTGGATCCAGTAAATGAAATGGATAAAACAAAAGTGGAAGGCTTTTTTAAGGGAGTATCATTTAAGGGACTAGGTGCGGTATACCTATTAGCTGATGGCCGTAGGCCTGATTCAGTAAAAGCAGGAAAACTTTCGACGGCGGAAAATTTTTTCGGTCTTCAAAAGAGTTATTTTCTTAAAGAAATTTCAGAACCTAAAGCCAGTTTCATCTTTTTTTCTATTCTCTTAGTACTTTTCTTAATTTTGCTGATCCCTGTAAACTTACTGATCCTGACAAAGAAAAATCGGCTGAAACTTTTGGTGACAATTCCCGTAATCTCAATTGGTGCAAGCATCCTCTTTTTTATAGTGATCATTTTGAGTGATGGATTCGGTGGAGCAGGAGTGAAAAGTACTTTAATCTATGTTAACCCGGAACTTAAGCGCTGCAGTATTTTTCAGTCCCAAGTCTCTAGAACAGGAATCATGACTAGTGAGAACTTTAAAGTTTCAAATGAGCTCTTGATTGATGTTTATTCTATGACGAAAAAGCGTTGGGAAAAAACTTCTTATCCGATGAAAAGTAAAATTGTTGTGAATGATGACAATATAGGTGGAGATATATTTAATAGTAGGACCCGAAGATTTGCAGATATTCGTCATATTCAGTCAACTCAGGGGGCAATTGAAATTATCCCTGGGGAGAGCTTAAAGCTACGGTCATCTTTTCAGTCGTCGATTAAGAAAATTTATCTACGTACGAGTGATGGAAAGTACTGGAAGGCAAGAGATTTACAGCCCGGAGAATTAGTTCTTGCTGAAGCCATTATCCAGCCAGATAAGGAAGATATGGCCTGGAAGTTATCACCTTTAATGAAAGGCAATAAAACTGCATTTTTTGCAGAACTTAATGAAGCGGGAGAATTTGACATAGCCACTCATAAATCAATTGATTGGAAGGAGCATAAAGTGTATGTCGCCGGCCCCGTTAAGGAAGTGAAAAAATGAATAAGGATGTCATGATTTCAGTTAGAGGAGTGAAGCGTAGTTTTGGTAAGCTTGAGGCAGTTAAGGGTATCTCATTTGATATTCACCGCGGTCAGGTGGTTGGTTTTATTGGAGCCAATGGAGCCGGTAAGACAACGACAATGCGTATGATAGCCACTTTGGAAATGCCCGATGAAGGAGACATTTATATATGTGGAAGTGATGCGGTAGATGATCCCAACTCAGTGCGTTCAAAAATAGGTTGGGTACCAGATGATTTCGGTCGCTATCAGAATATGACGATAGTGGAATATCTTGATTTTTTTGCAAGAGCTTTTGATTACCAAGATCAGGAGAGGAAAAACCGTATACAAGAAGTCATGGACTTTACGGGCTTAACAAAGCTTAAAGATCGCTTCATTGATAAGTTGTCGAAAGGTCAGGGACAGCGTGTTTGTTTGGGTCGAGCTTTACTTCATGATCCTGACGTTCTGCTGATGGATGAACCTGCAGCAGGCTTGGATCCCAAGGCACGCATGGAGTTAAAGAACCTTATTCGTATCTTAGCGGAGGAAGGAAAAACAATTTTCATTTCCTCTCACATCTTATCGGAGCTTTCAGAAATTTGTGATACAATGATTTTTCTCGAACAGGGAGAAGTACTGCATCATGGTGGAGCAGAAGAACTTAAACGAGGAGCTCGTGAAGGGGTCTCTGTTCTAGTTAAAATATTAAATGATCCTCAGGTACTAGAGAATTGGGCAGATATGAATCCTGGGATAAGCCTCTTAGATAAAACAAATAAAGGAGGCCGTTTGCTATTTGAACAGAGTTCAGATGACTTCCTAGCAGAAACATTGAAGCGCATGATTAATGAAGGAATTCAGGTGATTGAATTTACTCAGGAAGAGACAACTTTAGAATCGGCCTTCGTCGATTTGCTTAATCAAGCAGAAGATAAGGAGCTCGCATCAAAATGATAAGTGATATGATCAAGAATCCGAATCCTATTCTCTACAAAGAACTCATTCAGGGAATGCGCTCTAAAGCTTTCTTAGGCATATTTGTCATTACTCAATTAGTGATGGTAGTCGCAACTATGGGAATAGTTGGTTCTGAAGGTGGTTCGTCAAATAATAGTGAAGAACTCACGATGATGTTTTGGGGGGCTATAGCCATTCCCTTTTTGATTTTTCAGCCCTTGTTGGCGATCGAGAGTATTCATTCTGAAGTCAAACATAAGACCTTGGAGATGTTGTACCTCAGTCGCTTATCATCAAGGCGTATCATTCTCGGCAAATTTTATTCTCACATGCTACAGACTTTGATGATTGCCTGTACGATTATGCCCTATGTTGTACTGCGGTATTTTGCGGGAGGAGTGAATCTGCTGATGGAAATAAGTACTTTCATTTCCATTGTTTTAATTTCGGCGCTAGGAACTGCAATTAGCGTGAGCACCAGTTCTTTTTCTGTTCGTCATCCACGTTCGCACCGAGTGCGTATTTTAATATTGTTGATCCTTATTGTTGTTGGTTCAACAACAGGGTTTGGGATGTTCACAGCTTTTATGCGCTTTGGTGGAGGCGGAAGTATAAATTGGGTGGACTTTGTAACTTTTGTACTGATGGTGCCTTTTGTGATATATCAGGTGCTTTCACTTGGTATGAGTCAGGTTGCCCCTGTTTCTGAAAATAATCTTTTGCACAAAAGAATCAACTGTTTTGCGGTTTTGGCGATTTATATCATCTTCCGTTATTTCTGTGAAAGCTTCTTGCCCTTATTACCAGTAATGGTTTGTTTTTTAATGTCGGCATTAGAGGGTGTATTTAGTGGAGATGCCAATTACAGAAGTAGTTATCAGCCAGTTAAAAAATACCCTGAAATTGGATTATTAGTGGCGCCTAATCGCTATGCTTATTTCAACTGGTTTAATTTAGCGGTTTTAATGTCGCTAATGCTAATGGTTTTGGAGATAGCGAATGATGACCTTGGAGGGAATAATAAGGCTATGCTGATTTTAGCGCCCTTAATTTGTCTTGCCGTATATTTTACTCAAATGCAGTTAGCGCAGAAAGAGATATGGGCGAATATCAATAATTTTTTCATTGTGTTTTTTTTACCATTTACACTTTTCTTAGGAATGGGATTCAACGATTCTTTAGACAGTGTTTTACACAACGATGCTTATGAGGTTTTTGCGGTGTCCTATATTTTTTACGCGAATATAATGATTTCCTATGGCCTGGCCTTACAGATCTCTCGTTGGAAAAAAGAAAAACTCAATACCATGCATGTACTTTTAGCAGTGATAAGTTTGATTATAATTGGAACGATTAGCCTAATTCTAAAGTCTATTTTTACTCATCGCGTCGATGAGGTAATGGCCTTTTTTCCACTCGAACTATTTCCTGTGATGTTAGATAATAATGAAACAAAAGGTATTGCACTGGGATCGATTGTGCACCTACAGCTTTTTTTCAGCCTATTAGCTCTACATCTTATGTCTGCGGAATCCGCAAAAAAGTTTTTCCAATTTCGTGAAGAGGGGAAAGACTCGACGGATGAAGTAGATCAAGCAAGATCACTTACAGAAGAGCTCTAATGGATTTTGCGATGCAGCAATATGCAGCTAAAGTGGCGGAAGCCACTCATGTGTTGAGTGAACGCTTCAGTCTACCCTTTAAAAAGCGTGAATGGCGAGGTCAGGGCGGTGGCTTACGTGGAAAATCATCGGGGAGTTCTATAGATTTTCGTGAACATCGCGAATATCAATTTGGTGATGACCCTCGCCACATTAACTGGCAAGCCTACGCTCGTAGTGGTGAATATATTATCAAGTTGTATGAAGAAGAAGTGAGTCCGGTAGTGGATATCTTATTCGATTTATCTAATTCTATGAGTCTTAGTAAGGAAAAGCTATTTTTAAGTCAACTACTGCTAAATTTTGCGATTAAAAGCTGTGCGAAAAATGGAGCCTCTTGTAAAGTTTGGGGCTTACAGGGCGATAAAACAAGGCCTTATAGTAGAGAGGAATGTGAGCGTGGTTTACTTACGTTTGAAGGGCATAGCCCTGATTTGAGTGATTCACTTGAGCGAGTCGAACTACGTCGTGGATCACTTACCTTATTGATTTCTGATTTACTTTATCCACAGGATCCCTTAGAGGTTTTTAAATTGCTTAAAAGAGCTGGGAACCGCGTCCTAATTTATGCTCCTGCTGATGTGGCAGAGTATGCGCCTGACTGGAATGGCGATTTAGATTTTATAGATATTGAAGATGGGGCAATGAAACAGGCTTTTATAGATGATGAATGTCTTCAGGATTATCATCGAGCTTATGAACAGCACTTTCAGATATGGCGAGAACTGAGTCGAAAAAATGGAGCAGGGCTAGAGTGTTTTATAAGTAATCAGAGTTTAAGTCGTCAGTTTGAAGGATTGCCTTTAGCGAATGCTGCTGTGGAGCTTTGCGTATGAATCTGTTGAACCCACTAGGTTTTATTGCGCTGCTGAGTATTCCTGTCATCCTCTATATTCATATGTTGCAGAGGAAATCAAAGAAACGTCAAATTAGTACCTTATTTTTACTCAATAGTGATAAAATCGAGAAAAAGGCAGGTAGTCGCTTGGAGAAGCTTCGAAACTCTAAGTTGCTGTGGTTAAATATTTTTGCTGCACTGCTTTTGACTTTTCTGTTATTGCAAATTCGCAAGCTTCAGGAGCAGCAGGTTCTGAAAATTGTCGTCGTTGTTGACTCCAGTGCATCAGTACAAGCTTTTTGGCCTTCAGGAGCAGATAAACTAAGTGCGGAACTCGCGAAATTAGCCAAAGAAATCAAGTACATAGATTTAAAAATCATGAGTTCATCACTTGATGAAGCGACGATTTATTCGGGTGCGCGAATAGATGAAGCGCGTCAGGCTTTAAGGAATTTTTTCCCCTCTAGAAGTGGCCATGATTTTGGACCAGCAATTCGGCGTGCGCGCTCCTTGATAGATGAAAAAGGCATTTTGATTTTATGCTCTGATCATCTCCAGGATAGTGGAGAGGATATAAAGTATTTACTGATTGGTGAACCGATAGTAAATGTTGGCTTTACAGGTTTTCAGGCTGATAGTAGCGGTAAATGGCAGGCGATAGTCAAAAATCATAGTAATCAGCCACTTAATGTAAACTGGTCTATAGGGATACCTGGGGACGAAAAATTGTTAACACAGCAATTAAACCTAAAAGCGGGCGAACTAGGTCAGTTGAGAGGTGAATTTCCTCCCGCAAATGAAAAGATGATCCTAAGCTTAGAAGAAGATGCTTTTTTACCTGATAATAAGCTTTATGCAGTTAAGCCACTTAGTAAAAAAATAAATGTGAATTCACAGGGTTTTGACGATGCAAATGAACTCGAGTTGTTAGGGATTTTAAATCGTTTTGAAGGGGTCAAATTCCAAGCTGAGGAAAGCGATTTTCAAATTTCAAAAATCAAATCCCTAAGTGAGCTTGGCAGTCAGCCAGGCATATACTTTACTGATGGTCCTTATAATTTGATCAAACAAGATGTCACGGCTTTAAATGTCCCCTTGATAGAAGGTCTGAATTGGCAGGGTATTCCCTTTGCCTTGGCAGGAGTCCCTAGTATACCTGAAGGTTTTTTTCCGATTTTAAAATCGGGCAAAAATGATTTAATGTTAATGAGGGAAACAAGGCTTGGGCACCAGCTTTTATGTCCATTTAATTTGAATGATAGTGAAATGCTAAAATCACCTGCGATGATCATTCTAATGTACCGCGCGATTGAAGACGCTAAGAAATATCGTTTAGCTTATCATCAGAAAAACTATGAAACGGGCAATGAGTTTCAAGACTGGGCACTGCTTGGTAAAGAGGTGGAAGTTGAAGGTCTGGAGAGCTTAAGTTCTAGTCATTTTAGAACGCCAGAAACAAGTGGTTTTTTTAGCCTGCATCTAAGAGAAGGAGATGTCAGGAAACAAATCATGCAGGGAGGTGTTTTTTATGCAGACGCAGAAGAAGGTGATTTTAGTCAGGCGCAAAGTAGAAATGACATCAACATCGATGAACTTGAAACGGTTACGATTTGGCAAGAGCGTAGTTTTTTACAGAGTTTCTGGCTTTTGATACTCATTATTATCGTGTTTTATGGGTGGTATGTCTTCGATCAACGACAAGGGCTCATTAGCAGGAGGGCTGGGAAGTGATTTTACTAGCTCCTGAATGGTTGATCTTAATTCCTGCAGTACTCATTTTCTGCTGGTTCTTTTTTAGACCTGTAGTGTTTAGGTTTTTACGGATAAGTATTTTACTCATTCTTTTGTTTTGCTTAACAGAGCCTCATTTAAATCAGACAGAAAAGGGAATGGACCTTTATGTTTTGGTAGATCGTTCGGACTCTGCAGAATCTTATTTGGAAGAAAAGATAGCTGAGTGGGAAGAGCTCCTTGAAAAAGAGAAAGGGAATTATGATCGGATTTTTTATATAGATTATGGTCGTGATATATTGCCGCGAATTAGGAAGAATGAGCGGGAGTTAATCAATGGCTCAGAGAGCCTTAGCGGAGAGGCTATTTTTAAAGCTTTAAGCTTAGCAAAAAGTGATCGTCATTCTCGGATTTTAGTTTTGAGTGATGGCTTTGGAACCGATTCTTTGAATGGTTTGTCTAATAAATTAATAGAGCAGGAGATTTTCCTAGATTATCGCCTGTTACACTATTCACGAGAGAGTGATATTCAGGTGAAGTCCTTAAGAGTTCCAGAAAGAGTCATGCCAGGGGAAAAATTTGTCGTCGAAGCCTTGTTTGAAGGCGATATGAATCAGAAATTTAATTATACCCTTTTAAGAGATAAAGTGGAAGTCGATCGTGGCGTATTAGAGCTTCAAAATGGTCGGGCTTTTTTAAGAAAAAGCGACTCTTTACAGAGTGGAGGACTTCATAAATATGAAATCCGAATTTCATCACCTGCAGATCAACTAGCGGGAAATAATCGCGCAGAAGTATTGCTAGAAGTCAAAGCAGGTCCGCGAGTTGTGTTGTTGAGTACCTATAAGAATGATCCTTTTGTGTCTGTCCTGCGAAAGCAAGGCTTTGATCTTAAGGTTTTTAATGAGTTTTCTAAACTTAATTCGGCAACTTTGGCAGGGGCTCGCTTGGTGATTATCAATAACGTTCCCGCGTGGGAATTACCCGATGGTTTTCTTGAGGAATTAAATTTCTTTAGTAAGGATCAAGGAGGTGGATTAATCATGGCGGGTGGTCAGTTTTCCTTTGGTATGGGGGGCTACTTTAAATCACCTATTGATGAGCTTTTACCCGTTTCCATGGAATTGAAAAATGAACACCGAAAACGGCGCAGTCATTTATCGATTGTCATGGACCGTTCTGGAAGTATGGCGATGACTGTAAAGGGTGGTAAAACAAAGATGGAGTTAGCCAATGAAGGAGCGGCTCAGACAATTGAACTCTTGGGTGGGATGGATTCAGTGTCGGTCATAGCAGTTGATACAAATGCCCATGTAATTGTTCCGCAGACAGTATTAAAGGGTAGTGCAGATATCATCTCACAAGCACGTCGTGTTAAAAGTCAAGGTGGTGGAATCTATGTGTATACGGGCTTAGAGGAATCATGGCGGCAACTGGAGGGGCGAGAAGGACAAAAGCATATTATCCTTTTTTCAGATGCGGGTGACTCTGAGGAGCCAGGCAATTACAAAGAGCTTTTATCTGATATGAATGACGAGGGCATGACGGTTAGTGTGATAGCCTTAGGGACGAGAGAAGATTCAGATGCACCTTTTTTAATTGATATCGCCAAGCGGGGAAAAGGGAGAGTTTTCTTTACCAATGATCCGATGAATCTACCCGCAATTTTTGCCCAGGAAACAGTGACGGTGGCACGTTCTGCCTACCTAAAGGAATTGACTCTAACTATTCCGGGACAAGAATGGTCTAAGGTGGCTTCTGGAGAATGGCAATGGCCTGCTATGGTCAACGCTTATAATTTAAGTTATTTAAAAGAAGGAGCAAAAGCCACTCTCCGCACCAATGATTATTATAAGGCGCCACTGATTGCGTGGTGGAAAGTCGGCGCGGGTCGTAGTGTGGCGCTAAGTTTTCCTACCGCGGGAGAATATTCTGATCTAGTTCGTCAGTGGCCTCAGTATGGTGACTTTCTTCAGACCTTGACCCGCTGGGCGGCGAAACCCGATGTACCGGCTGGTTTAAGCCTTCGTTATAAAAAGCAGGGTAGTACTCTATCTATGAATTTTCATTACGATAGTAAATGGGCGGATGAGTTTAGTCGTGAAATGCCTGAACTATACATCAAATCTAGCTTAGATAATGAGGTGAGGAAATTCAATTGGCGTCGTTTATTGCCGGGTGTTTTTAGCAGTCGAATAGATTTGGCTTCTGGAGAAATTGTCACAGGCGTGATAAAAGCGGGAGATCATACGATTCCCTTTGGCCCGTTAAAATCTGACAAGAATGCTGAATGGCGTTTTGATCTGGATAAAGTGGAGCAATTACGAGATTTGAGTAAGCTAAGTGGAGGTCGTGAAATTAATGATTTAAGTGAGGTTTGGAAGAATAAACCAGCAGCTCGCTTACGAGATATATCGCCCTATTTTTTAATACTTGTTCTGATTTTATTTCTACTAGAGATCTATCAATCACGTGTCGGGAAATTATTTAAAAAACGGGTGGCTCATCAAAATGAAGTTTATTCAGCATTACTTGACGATATAGGCCTTGTCAGGTCCATAGGAACTAAGACGAAAGAGCCAGACTCAGCAGCTCTAGTTACCGAAGAAGATGATTTGGATAAGGAGTCTAAACTCGATGCAAACGAACGTCGCTCCCGCTTTGATCGCGCGAAGATGTAGTCTGCTTCGCTAGAGTTACTTTTGTAGAAATAATTTCCTTTATCGACGAAGAAAAATCGAATGACTAAGTATCAGTATATTTTAGTGAATAGAGTTAAAGAAATTTTCTTCTAGGCCGTTGGGGTAAACGGCGGGAAAATCTAAGGCCGTGTAGTTTTTGCCGAAATACTCTTTTTGTATTTGCGCATGCTTGGCATCGGCATCTTCATCTTGAAGTAGAGTGAAATGTCTACCCATAAAAACGGGCTCAAGCAAAATGCTGTAATCTCCCCTTAAACTACGGGTGAGGAATTCGCGGTCATTAATGATATTGGAACTCGCTTTGATATGCTCGTTGACAATCATATCACCTGAAGGGCGGCGTTTGCCGTAGCGACGGATATTGAGAAAACCAGGGAGGCGAGGGAAGGCACAGTCATCGGCAAAAGAGTGTAGCCATTGCCATTTGGATTCAGAATTGCAGATGGAACTCTTTAAGGCGTGAATTTTCACATAACCCAAGGAGCCTTGTTCACGTTTAAAGTTGAGAAGCCAAAAATCTGGTTGGGTACCACTAGATTTTTGTTTTTTGAGTACTTGTTCACTACTTGGAGCGGCACAGTAAAGCTTCGAGTGAATCCAAGTGCGGTCATTGAGAATTTTACGGTATTTTTCGAGTTCTGAATCAACACCCGCAAAGGGAATAATGATACCCTTAGGAGGGTAAGGTAAAGAACGTAAGAGCTCAAAATTTTTCTCACTCGGGGCACTCGAGCTGAGTAACAAGAGTGCGTGTGGATTGTGTTCGAGAACGAAAGCATCGTATTCTAACAAAAGCGTCGTCTCGGTGGAGTCACCATGATTCAAAACGATTTCAGCACCACCAATGATACCGGCACGGGCACTGAGCGTATCTTTGGCAATCAAAGCAACGGGAGCTTCTCCCAACGCGGTTTTGAGGCGAGATACGCGTGTGGCGGTGTTGATAGAGTCTTCAATAATTTGCTGAAAATATTTGAGGAGTATGAGAGTCAAAAAGGTATTGCCCTGTATACAGAGGCAAGGCTGACTCCCAAAGAGGAAGGAGCCATCGTGCACAGCGTCTACGCGCCAAGAAACTTTCACATTGTGAATCATTGTCAAGAAATCGTTGATATCTTCATTAACACAGGCTTTTAATGCGGTTTCTAGTTCATCTAAAAAAGCTTTATCAGCCTCAAAGTTTTGGAGCTGCTCAGCGAGAACGCGAATGCCTGCACTAATGACGTAGCCCCAGTGATTGGGGAGTTTAGCAATCATGAACTGAGAGCAAATCAATTTATCTGTAGGAGCTATTTTCCAACGCTGAAAAGCTTCGTATACATCAGGTAAATGAAAAATCATACTTCACCTAAGGCACAGATGGTCTTTCCACAGAGGGCTTGATTTTCTTTGAGTAGGCTATGGAGATTATTCATCATTTCTTTGAGTGATTGACTACGCCCAATGGCTTGGCGAAAAGGTGCAGGTTCCGGTAAATTTAAGGAAAAGTACATTAACATTTCTTTAGTCTTGTTCAAAGTGCCGCTTTCGCTGTCGCAAAAATCGGTAAAGGCATCACACATACCCTTATAAAAATTGTAAATATCTTGCCATTGAGGAATGAAAGCTTCTTGGCCAGCCATGATTTGCGAAGTTTGCAAAAATATCCAGGGATTAGCAAGGGCGCCACGACCAATCATAACGCCATCACAATTGGTTTCTTTAAACATGCGGATCGCATCAGCAGCGGTGAGCACATCGCCGTTGCCAATGACGGGGATAGGAGATTTTTCTTTGAGAGCCGCAATGATTCTCCAGTCCGATTGACCCTTGTAGTGATCAATTCTACGGCGCGGATGAACTGCAAGGAAATCGGCACCTGAATCAACGATAGCTTTGAGTATCTCAAAAACATCTTCCTTATTATCAAAACCCGCACGAATTTTTGCGGAAAGCGCACAGGAGACTTGTTCACGCATAGCAGAAAGCACTTGATAACAGAGTGAGGTATCTTTGAGCATCGCAGAGCCAACACCACCCTTAACGGCACGTTTTGTTGGGCAGCCCA
The DNA here is from genome assembly GCF_028728065.1 of Lentisphaera profundi. Lineage (GTDB taxonomy): Bacteria > Verrucomicrobiota > Lentisphaeria > Lentisphaerales > Lentisphaeraceae > Lentisphaera > Lentisphaera profundi. The sequence continues at coordinate 46,481 of NZ_CP117811.1, forward strand.
TATTAACGTCAACGATATCGGCACCACAATCAACCATGAGCTTTGCAGAGCTCGCCATCAGGCTGGCATCATTGCCCATGATTTGAACTGATAGAGGAATATCATCAGTTTTGACCACTTGTTTCTTCAGTACACGTAGAGAAGGTGTATTGCTAGATATGCGAATGAATTCAGTACACAGTAAATCCAAACCGCCATGTTGAGCGATTTGATTTCTCATGAGAGGGTTGGTGACACCCTCCATTGGAGCCAGACTAAGTTTAAAGGGGAAGGCGGACGTCATTCACACTTTTAGGTCTTTTTGGACAATATCACCAGGGCGGGTCGTTACACCAGGGTAGAGCTTACGACCAGGGTAAAAGGAAGTGTTAATTCCAGTGTGTACACCATCGCCAATGACAACACCAAACTTGCGGCGTCCAGTATCGATCATGTTGCCGTGGAATTCAGTACGATGATTTGTACCATCATGACGTAAGTTTGAGCTGACAGTACCTGCGCCTAAGTTGACTTTTTCGCCCAAAATAGAATCGCCAATATAAGAGAGGTGACCGACATTGGTATTGTTCATAATTAAAGAATTTTTGATTTCAACAGATTGACCAATATGACAATTATCACCGATAAAAGTGTTGCCTCTAATATAGCAATTGGGACCAATCTTACAGTTTTCACCAATGATGACACTGCCTTCAATGAAAACACCAGGAAGGATCTTTGTGCCTTCACCAGCATACAAGAAACCTTCATTTTGAGCACCATCATAAACTTTTGCTAGAATGAAATCAGTATCGATTTGTTTGACCAAAATTTCGTTGAGTTTGAGTAGGTCCCAGGGAAAACGTAATGCAAAACTTTGATCAGAAAGATCCTCACCACGAGAAAACTTTTCTAAATCGTCGGGTGCATACCAAAAATTCTCTTCGAGAAGAATTTCAGCGTCGTCTTTTGAGAACTCATGTTCAGCGGCTTCGAGGTAATCAATTTGTGCTTGGCGGACAGTGGTGCCAGCAACAGGCAGTTCAGAAATAATAGCATCATGTCGCAGGGACTCGAAGTAACTGGGGCTCTCGCCGGGGATAAAATCAAACTTCATGAGCAGAGTTCCTCTTCTGCAGTAGCGACGAATTTTTTAACCCATTTATCCACATCTTTCTGTGCTTGAGCTTCGACGAGGATACGCAATTTCTTTTCCGTGCCTGAGTAACGCAAGATACAGCGACCTGAGTCACCAAGATCTTTTTCACATTCAGCTATTAAGCCAGTGAGTCCAGGAAGAGTATTAAGAGCAGGTTTTTTCTTGACCATAACATTCACTAACTGTTGAGGAAAGATATCCATGACAGAGGCTAATTCTTTGAGGTTTTTGCCTGTTTGTTTAATGAGTTGTAGGACTCGTAGGGCTGCCACTGTACCGTCGCCAGTGGTGGAGTAATCACCAAAAATAATATGTCCTGATTGCTCGCCACCGAGTTTGATATTACCTTTTCTCATGGCGGCAATAACATGGCGATCACCAACGTCAGTAACGACAGCTTTAATGCCATTGGCTTCCATAAGTTTGAGTAAACCCATGTTAGACATAGAAGTCACAGCAATGGCATTGCCAGTTAATGTACCAGCTTCTTTCATTGCTAATGCACAGATTGCAATGATACGGTCGCCATCGACAACAGTGCCCTCGTGATCGGTGAAGATCACTCGGTCAGCATCACCATCGAGGGCAATACCACAATCAGCACGATATTTATTAACTGAATCAGCCAAGCGTTCAGCGTAAGTAGCTCCGCATTGATGATTGATATTGAGACCATCGGGTTCAACGAATTCTTTGATGACTTCACAGCCGAGTTCTTTCATTAGGATAGGAGTGAGGTGATAGGCGGCACCATTCGCACAATCAAGAACGATACGCAGTCCACTAAGGTCCATATGATCTACGGAGTTTTTAGCATATTCAATATAACGACCACCGACATCGTCAACACGGTAGGCTTTGCCTACGCTAGACTTGGGATCTGGATTGATGGGCTTGTCAGAAAGAATGAGTTTTTCAATTTTATTTTCGATTGCGTCAGTAAGTTTAAAACCATCACTACCAAAAATTTTGATACCATTATCTTCGGCAGGATTATGCGAAGCAGTAATCATGATACCAGCAGAAGAAATCATTGAACGGGTTAAAAGGGCAACGGCAGGAGTGGGCATAGGGCCAACGAGGTAGACATCCATGCCCATTGAAATGAGGCCAGAGGTAAGGGCCGTTTCCAGCATGTAACCAGATAAGCGAGTATCTTTACCAATAATGACGCGTGATTTTTTCCCTTTTATATCGCCAAAAACTGAAGCGATAGCTTTACCCATACGCAAAGACATTTCTGGCGTGATGGGGTACTCATTTGCGCGCCCACGAACTCCATCAGTTCCGAATAATTTTCCCATGATTCATCTCTCCGTTTATTTAAAGTCGCCAGACTTGGCGGGCTCTACTCTAAAATTAAAATCTATTTTATATTCACCGACTTCTAGAGTGATGACTGTATTCATACGAGTGAGTAGTAGACGATAAGGGATTTTTGCGGATCCCGCAATGGTATTAACGCCCACATTAACATCGCCTAAAATATCTTCGGCATCTTTTACTGCGATCAATAAGTTGCGTAATTTTTCTAGTTTATCGATAAAGTTGCTGTCAGAGAATGAGTACTGACGGTAACAATGAGGGCAGTTGAGTAAGCCTTCTTTTTCTTTAAGTTCCATCACATTAAAGTTAATGGTTTTGCCGCATTCTTCATCAAGGCAAAGAAAGTCGACTAAAGCGGTCATTTTATCCATAGGGTTGGACTCCAATAGGTATTTTCAATTTTGCCTACTTTAGCATGAGCTTATCATAATAAAATAAAATACAGCCTAGGGAGGCTGTATTTATGAGTTTATTTAAAGACTAAGTAGCTCAGTAAAGAAATTAGAGCTTGGGATTCTAAGAAAGCTTATTTAAGCTCACTCGGTTTCGGGAAATTCCATGTGCCATCGAGGATGCTTTGCTGAGGTTTATATAAGCGAATAGCATAATTCCAACCAGGCATAATATCTAAGACGTTTGCTTGGCTAGAATCACCACCAAAGTTAACTGTTACAGAGCCATCTTCATTGCGTTTGGCGGTCTTGCTATTGATTGAATAAACCCCACGCTCGTTAATGTCAAAGTAACCTTTTTGATTGTAAACCGTGACCGACCAGAAGCCATCAACGGGCACGTCTTTAACTGTGAGCGAATAGAGGGCTTTACCATCATTATTTTCGACTTCGCCTAAGTTGTAAAAAGCGTCTTTCTCAGGAAGTCCGCCCCAACCGTAAGCCGTGCCAACAAGATGGATCACAGGATTGAGGTCTTCCTTTTTACCAAACATTCCTTGAGTACCTGAAAGCAAGCCTGCAATCTCTGCTAATTGCTGACGTTTAGCTTCTAGGGATTTCACATCCCATCGAGTAATAGAGAAGCGACCTCTAGATTTTTGTGAGATTTTAATCATATCTTGTGCTTTGTGAGCATTTTCTAGATCCGCTTCATCATTGGGGTCAACAAAGGTGCGTATGACAATGAAGACATAGCGAGTCCCTATTTTGTCTTGAGTAAAATCATGATCGCCTTCATAGGCTGCAAAGAGAGAGTGATCTTGGTTAACAATCATGGCGGATTGATAACGATCGAGCTTTGGCATGCTAAGTTTTACGGGTGTAGTAAGGTCGTAGATACCAAAGGAGTAAAGCGTATCGGTATTAGGTCGTATAGTGATTTGTTTAGTGACGTCGTACATGGCGCGATTGTGATGCAATTGGCCAAAAGCATTAAAGGCATGGACATAACCTTTCATTTGCATGTCAGTCTCTGCGCGGACAAAGTTTTTCACGCTTACTTCGGTGGTGCACATGTCATCAAAAACACTAGGCTTAGATGATGAGCAAGAGGAAAATATCATGCCTATTAAGGCTAATGGGATGAGGCTAAATTTTTTCATGGTGGACTCCTATAGATTTATATCCTTCAAAATATTCTGCCTTGTTCATGAATAAGCAAGTATATAGTTGTGAGAGGATGATATTTATTATATAGGATGAGGAATCACTTAGTGCACATCACAAATTCAATTGTGATGCGCGAATAAAGTTAGCTCAGGTATTTACTCCAAGCCTTTGGCGCCGTTTTTGATCCATTCTTTGATCATGGCAATTTCTTCTTTTGTAACGGGATTTTTCTCTTTTGGCGGAGGCATGAGAGAGTCTTCGTCATCAGTAATAAGCGAATCATAGAGCCAGGAATCCTCGGGATTGCCAGGGATAATGACTTCCTCTTCAAAAGAAGCTTTGATCATTTCAATCGTATGTAAACGCAAGTCGCCCTTATCTTTCTTCTCGCCGTGACACTTGGTACATTTAGCTTCAAAGAAAGGAAGGATTTTTTCGTGAACAAATCTTTGTTCTACAGAAAGTTTACTTAGATCAACAATGGCTTTCACGGTTTCAGAGTTGACTTCAACTTTTTCCATTTTGACTTCTGTGGGAGCGGGTTTAGCCATGGGTTTAAGCTCGATATCACTGAAAGAGGCTCCACCATCAATCCAATCATGGATAATAGCTTTTTCTTCTTTAGTGAGTATTGAATTGCCTTCTGGGGGCATGATTTCTTCTGTATCCTCAGTGACAAGTAAGGCGTAAAGTTCTGAGTCCATGGCATGACCAGGAGCAATGATTTTGTCGTAGCGACGCATAATGCCTAAAATATTGTTGAGCTTGAGTTTGCCCTTCATTTTTTCTTCGCCGTGACAAGAGACACAATGCTTTTCAAAGATGGGCAGAACTTTGGCTTCGAAATAAGGAAGCTTTTTGATTTTCGTTTCTTTTTCTTTCACAGTCTTTTTTGAGCGACCCGTCATTTGACGGAGGGGATCGGGAGCATATTCAAAGAGGTATTCAGTTCCGTGAGTAAGTGAACCGCCATCGTGGCCGGCAAAACCCATGAGCACGCAAGCAATAAAGATGGCACCACGGAAGCGGTGACGCTTAGCCATGATTTTGTCTTTGCGGTAATGGTGCTTGAGGTATAGAGCCAGGATTGCTGCGACTGCAACGGCGAGTCCGAGCCAGCCGTGACGTGAAAGGAGTTCAGGATTATAACCACCAGGGAGAGCTAGGAGGATGCCAAGCCCCGCGGCGCCTACAGATGTAACTGCAGCAATCCAACAGAGGATATACATAGCCTCGTCATAGATTTCGACTTTGCGCCACCAAGAGAATATTTCGAGGAAAGCAATAACCGCAAGCAGTCCAACGGGGAGGTGAAGAATGAGGGGATGATGACGACCGAGGAAAATGAAAAAATCGGGGATGTTGCCATCAGAGGTGAAAGTGATCGCTCGGATCATTTTCATGAAGAGAGTTTGTTGAGCCTCGGGGTCTGCGCCAGCTGCAACAGCGTCAGACGCGAAAGCAGTAAAACTTAGAAAGAGTGAGGAGATACAGATGAAAAGTTTATTGTTTCTCATAGGAACCTTTGTGCTTGAGTTAGAATTTTTAATAATTAATCATAAGGGAATTTAGCTGTTTATCAAGTTTTGAGTTTAGACGATTGCTAATTCCCTTATTAATAGATCGTCAAAGCTAGATAGAATCTGCCTGTTATTTGTTAAAGTATACCAAGTAGTGCTACCAAAGTTAACAGGATTAGACGTTAAAATTGTAAAAAAGGATCATTATTTTATCTCATTGCTTACTAATATAGGTTTCCCTGAGATCGAGTTTTGTTACGTGTAATGAAGGTACTGAGTCTTACTTTTTTATTTTCCGAATTCGCCAAAGAGGTTGACGGCACCCAAAGTATTCACAAAGCTATGAGCAATGATGGAAGGAAACACGGATTGACTCTTGTGATACATCCAGCCAAAGATGCAACCGAGTAAAATGAGTGGGACCATTTGATCGGGGTCAAAATGGATAAGGCCGAAAATAATACCTGTTGAAATGATCGCAGTAGTGGGAGAGACACTTTGTTGAAGGCCATCTTGTAGGATGCCACGAAAAACAATTTCTTCCCAAATAGGAGCGGAATAAACAAGCATGAAATACGCAGCAACGAGGGTGAAATCTTTCTGTTGAAGTAAGAGTTCTACCTGTTGCGCTTTTGGGGTGTAATCGAGGAGCTTGAGAATGAAGTCATAGGCAAAAGCTACGAGGAAACAAAGGAAAACTCCTTGAGCAACGAGAATGAGGTTATCTTTAATGCCTTGCCCATGGAGGGTGATATGAAAAACCTTTTTCCTGATGTAAGTACGGAATAGGTAATAAAAAAGGATGACGGTCGCAGAGTATGATGCAGCGACAATTAAGCCGATGCCAAAGATTTTAATAAAGATGACCATGAGGGCCTGTTGAAACAAAACTATGAACAATGCTTCAATAATACCCCACATAGTGAGCTGCTTAGGACTCAGTAATGGCGTCGACTCCAAAGCTTCTTTTGGAAGCTCTGGCATCACTTTGCGGTCATCTTTTTTTATGGGTAAAGTCTTGCTCCCAAAATTGGGAACAAATTCTTTACGGGGAATATTCTCGAGTGAGTCTATTACTTCTTTTGGCTGTTCTTCCACGCTTCATACTCCTCGAAGTTGCCAGGATAATCGGTGAAAGTGCCATCGCCATGTAACTCAATGATACGTGTCGCTAAAGAACTAACAAATTCACGATCATGACTCACAAATACAACGGGATCAGAGATAACCGTTAAAGCATAATTGAGTGATTCAATGGCTTCGAGGTCAAGGTGATTCGTTGGTTCATCTAGAACGATGAAATTTCCGCCTTCTAAGAGCATAGATGAGACGATGAGACGGGCGCGTTCACCACCTGAAAGGACACTAATGGGTTTCTGTGAATCTTCACCTTTGAAAAGCATACGACCCATGGCGGCACGCAATTCAGTTTCGGTAATACCTTCTTCAGGAGCAAATTTGCCGAGCCAGTCAATAGCCTTCATATCTTCATCTAGGACTTCTTGAGAATCCTGAGGGAAGTAGCAGAGTTCAATAGTCTGACCGATTTCAATAGTACCGGAATCAGGTTTGGTTTTACCTAGAAGAGTTTTGAGAAGAGTAGTTTTGCCGACACCATTAGTGCCAATGATAGCAATTTTCTCATCGTTATTCATGTGCAAACTTAAATCTTTGAAGAGAGGTTTATCATAGCTCTTACAGATTTTTTCTGCATGGATAACTTTGGCACCCATTTTAGTTTTAGATTCAAAGCGAATATAGGGAGCGACGCGACTTGAGGGTTTAAACTTCTCGATTTGTAAAGTATCAAGTTCTTTTTGACGTGCCGTAGCTTGCTTAGCTTTGGAGGCATTCGCACCGAAACGCGAGATGAAAGTTTTGAGCTCATCGGCACGTTTTTCTTTCTTATCATTATCTCTTTGTTTACGCTCGAGTTGGATCTGGTTGGCTATCATAAAGTCATCGTAATTACCGGTGAATAAACGCATCGCTTGGTAATCTAAATCGGCAATGTTGGTGCAAACGCTATTGAGGAAGTGACGATCGTGAGAAATAACGATGACCGTACCTTCATGGCGTCTAAGGAAGTTCTCTAGCCATTCGATGGTGTCCATATCCAAGTGATTGGTAGGTTCGTCTAGTAAGAGGATATCAGGATTACCAAAAAGAGCTTGGGCAAGAAGGACACGTAACTTAAGGCCTCCAGAAATTTCATTCATTTTACGATGGTGCTCTTCGGCAGGAATACCTAAGCCTGAGAGTAGTTTAGAGGCATCACCTTCCATGGTGTAGCCGCCACTTTCGCCATATTGAGCTTCAAGATCACCATAGAGGTAATCGGCATCTTCATCACTGATTTCACCGCTATCACTTAGGTCGTAGAGTTCATTGCGCTTAAGGTGAAGCTGCCAGACGGCGTCGTTACCAGTACATACCGTGTCAATTACTTTGTAATCATCAAATTTGTAGTGATCCTGACGGAGGAAAGACATGCGACAGCCTTGGTCGATAGAAACTTGACCAGTAGAAGACTCGAGCTCACCAGCGAGGATTTTCATGAAGGTAGATTTACCCACTCCATTAGCACCAATGAGACCATAACGACAGCCAGGAGAGAATTTCACGGAGACCTCTTCGAAAAGAGTACGCTTTCCGAAGCGGATAGAAAGGTTGGATACTGCGATCATAAAAGCTACCTAAAAAGTAATATTAAAATTTGGCGCTTAAGGTAAAAGCACGAGGCGCAAATTCAAGTCACTTTAGCGCATGGTTTTAAGGAGGATTTGAAAACAAAAAAAGCCTCCGTGTGGGGAGGCTTTTTTTATCAATGGTGGATGGGTTTAGAGCTTAACTTGGAAAGCTACTTCGCCATTGATTTTTGCATTGATTTTGTCAATAACATCGTTGCTGACTGAGCTATTCGTTTTTACGATAGCAATGGAACGTTGCTTTTCGCTATTATGCGGAGAGCGCAAATCTTCGATGTTAATGCCTTCGCTAGCAAGGATCTGAGTGATATCTGCAAGAACGCCTGGACGGTCATTGTAGATGAACACTGTGCTGAAACCATCTGCTGCGTAGTAAAGCTTATCGAAACTATCGATACGAGAAATGATGATATTACCTTCTACAACTGTACCGCGAACACTTAAGCGTTCGAGTTTTGAACCGTTGGTCTTGATGAGATCAACAGTGATTGACTCACCGTATTTTTTGGAATCATCAGCTTCACGAACGTCAAGTTTGATACCGTGTGATTCAAGAATATCAGCAGCTTTTTCAGCATTAACGATTTTGTCGTTAGCAGAAGCACCAGCAATAATTGCAGGAACGAGGAATTTATCGTACTGCTTGAGTTCACCATAGAGCGAGATATTGATCTCGTATGGCTGGCTATCGCCCATCCAAGCTTTAGCAACTTTAGCAACTGAGTAAGCAAGTTCTTGATACTCTGGAGCCAAACCGTCTGGAAGTACTTTGTTGACAGCGAAAACGCTAATGCCTTTACCGAGGTAATTGGAAACTTGGTTAGCGGCCATTACTGCAGCATTAGTATTAGCTTCGAGTGAAGAAGCACCCAAGTGAGGAAGCATGATGTCGGAAACATCGGCAATAGTCTTATCGCCCGCAGCATCTTTAGGATAGACATCGTTTGCGTAGTAGATAGTTTTAGTCTTTTTAACTTCGCGTAAAGCCGCTTCGTCAAGGATTTCATAACGTGCACAGTTAACGAGAACCGCACCATCTTTCATGCTTGTAAGAAGTTTAGTACTAACAATGTTAGCAGTTTCTTTAGTAGCAGGCATGTGGAGTGAGATGAAATCAGAGCCAGCGAATAATTCTTCTAGGCTAACATTTTTCGCGCCATATTCAGCTAACTTGTCTTCGGATACAAATGGATCAAAAACGAGAAGTTTTACATCAAAGCCACTAAGGCGCTTTGCGAGTAGTTGACCAATGTTACCAAAACCAGCAATACCAATAGTCTTGCCAGTGAGTTCGAAACCTTGTAACTGAGCTTTCTTCCATTCGCCTGCACGAGTTGAACGGTCACCTTCGATGAAGAAACGTGCGCAAGAAATCATCATGCCAACAGCTTCTTCAGCAACGGCATTTGAATTTGCACCAGGAGTATTCATTACAGTGATATCTTTACTACGAGCATATTGGATGTCGATAGTGTTGTAGCCAGCGCCAGCGCGAACAATAACTTTAAGATTTGGGAAAAGGTCGATAACTTCTGGAGTGAGTTTCTCACTTCTAACGATCATACCTTCAGCGTCGCTGTGGGTTTTTGCGAGTTCTACGAGATCTACACCAGCTTCTTGAACAACATTAAAACCGTTGTTCTCGAGTATATCTTTGGCTGCAGTAGAAAGTTTAGTTGGAATTAAAACTTTTTGTGACATGTGTGTCTCCATAATTTATGGCTTTTGTTTAGGTGCCCCCAATATTCATCCATCTCCCTTTTTCGCAATCTTATATGACTTTCTTTTCTGTCACATAAACTTTGATTTGCCATAAATGTATAAAATTCAATGATGGAATAAATAACTTTGTACTAATAGAGGCTGTAATGATGTAACTTTAGCTCAGTGTTTGGCGTTTAATAAAGCATGTTTATAACAATCAACTTTAAATGATGGAGTCTTCATGAATAAAATATTTTTACTATGCACCTTTTTAATAGGAGCCACGCTTAGTGGCCAAGATAAGCCTAATATCGTCATCGTCATGACTGATGATCAAGGTTATGGAGATTTAAGTTGCCATGGCAATCCGATAATAAAGACTCCTAATATTGATAAGTTTTATAAAAACTCCCTGCGCTTAACGAATTATCATGTGGATCCTACTTGTGCGCCGACTCGATCAGCCCTAATGACTGGACGTTACAGTGCGCGCGTGGGTGTTTGGCACACTGTTCAAGGAAGGCATTTGATGCGTGAACGCGAAATCACTATGGCGAATGTTTTGAAAGACAATGGCTACGCAGCGGGGATTTTTGGCAAATGGCATTTAGGTGATGCTTATCCCTACCGTCCTGAAGATCGTGGCTTTACTCATGTAGTGACTCATGGTGCTGGTGGTGTAGGTCAAACTCCTGATTACTGGGGCAACGACTACTTTAATGATACCTATTATGTAAATGGTAAGTTTGTAAAATTTAATGGCTTTTGTACTGATATTTGGTTTACTGAAGCCAAGAAGTTTATGAAGCAGCAAATTGCTAAGAAAAAACCTTTCTTTACTTACATCACTCCAAACGCTCCTCATGGACCTATGCGAGCACCGCAAAAGTATTTGGATATGTACAATAAAGAGGAATTGATCAAGGGTAAAAAGCAGGTCGCGTTCTATGGTATGATCACTAATATCGATGATAATTTTGGCGAACTCCGCAAATTCTTACAAGATGAAGGTGTCGAAGATAATACAATTCTTATCTACACGACTGACAACGGTTCTTCATCGGGCAGTGCACTTTATAATGCCGGAATGACAGGTGCTAAAAACAGTAATTTTGATGGCGGTCATCGTGTGCCTTTTATCTTTCAATGGCCAAATGGTAAACTCACGGGAAATCGTGATATTAATCAGTTAACGGCACACATGGATATACTTCCGACTTTGATTGATATGCTTTCATTAAAGGCACCTAAAATCGAATTTGATGGTACAAGTCTGACTAAGATTATTAAGGGTGATCAATCAGCTTTACGCGATCGTGTTTTATTAGTAGAATCACAAAGAGTAAAAGATCCAGAGAAGTGGCGCAATACAGCAGTGATGAGTGATGAGTGGCGCTTACTCAATGCGAAACAACTCTATAATATTCGTAAAGACCCAGCACAAAAAAATAATGTAGCAGCTCAGTATCCAGAAGTTTTACAGCGACTCTCCGCGGCTTACGATGCTCGTTGGGTGGACTTAGCAAAAGAACATTACCTTTTCAGCCCGCTTGTGATTGGTGCAAAAGAAGAAAATCCAGTAACTCTTACATCTCATGATCAAATGGTTGAAAAAGGTCTCCCAAAATGGAATCAACCACATATTGTTTCAGGTGGTAATCACTTAGCCCCATGGGTAGTGAGAGTCCAGAGTGATGGAGAATATGAAATATCAGTTCGCCGTTGGGCTGCTGAGGCAGATAAGGGAATCAATGAAAAATACGTGGCTAAAAAAGCTTTGGGCGCAAGTAAAGCATTTATCAAAATTGCTGATATAGATTTGGTGAAAGAGATTCCAGAAGGCGCAAAAGAAGTCACTTTTAAAGTAAAATTAAAAACAGGACAGCAAGAACTTTTCACAGGCTTTATCAAGGCTAACGACAAACGTGAATCAAATTTTTATACTTATGTTTTGAATAAAAGTATGGCTCAAGGTGATACGAAAAATTGGCAAAGTCGTGAAGGCTTGGGCTTACCTTTAGCAGCACCGATCACAGTTGATTATCCGGAAGAAATTTTAAAGTGGGACAAAGCACTCAACGGAAAATCGAAAAAGTAACTTTCTAGATTTTACTTTCTACGGGTAATAAACCAAGGAACCAAGATTCGAATAATTGAAGTCTTGAGTTCCGTGGTTGTTGATGGAGGGTTTTGTCATGGCCACGCCAGATTAAATTTCCCTCTTGATTGATTTCGACTTTCCAAGAGTTCCGTAGGTGAAAATCGATATCCAATAATTTGCGCAGTTGACGACTGAGTGTTTTGCTTTTTAGCAAGATACCCAATTCAGAGTTAATATTAAGTGAGCGAGGATCGAGGTTGGCACTTCCGATTAAGCTCAAATCATCATCAATTAAGATCATTTTAGCATGCAGGGCCAGAGATTTATCCTCTACGGGTGCAAACATAAATAAATTACGATCTCGTGCCCAAGCACGATATTCGTATAAGTCGGCACCACTTTCAACGTACTTGCGCATGTGCTTACGGTAAAAACTGTGCGCAATCGTATGATTCGTAGATTGTAATGAATTCGTTAAAATACGAACTTCTACACCGCGCCCTTCCGCTTCAAAAATAGCTTCATCTAATTCCTGAGTGGGAATAAAGTAGGGACTGACGATATCGACTCGTTTTTTTGCTTCAGAAATTAATTTATATATATCGAGAGTGAAGTTATCATCGGTTCTATTCTCGGTATTTGCATCTACGGGAAGGTCATATAATACAGAATAGTCCGCTTGCGTAGCGAGAGATTTAAAGCGTTTCCAAGCAGTAATACGTTGAGCATGATTTTCATTTAAAGGAAAAAAGGGGCTAACAGGTGGAGTGACGGGCTTTATTTTTTCGGGATCATTTTTAATTATTTTTTCTAGTGGGAAGGACCATGGATTCGCCCAATAAATAGAGAAAATTGTACTGAGAAATGGACTGATGTTACCATTGGCAAGAAGTTCCATATCACGGAAATTAGTTTCTGCGTGTAAACCAAAGTACTCATCACCGAGATTTCTCCCGCCTAAAATAACCACATGATTATCGACGATTAGGACTTTGTTATGCATGCGGTGATCGATGCGAGAGAATTCTGTGATGTTCATGAGATAACGCATGCCAAATGAATTATAGCGGCGTTTAAAAGGATTATAGATTCTAATATCTATGTTGGGGTGTTTATGGATGTTGCTTAAGCCTTGATCTTTCTCAATGGTAAAGGTGTCATCAATGAGAAGGCGTATTTTCACACCTCTATCAGCGGCCAGAACGAGGCTATTGGCTAGTAGTTTACCCGCGTGGTCATTATTCCACAAAAAAATCTGTAAATCAATGGATGATTCGGCGGAATCTAAAGCTCGAAGACGCCACTTCAGAGCCTCAAAATGATTGTTGAGAGGGAGGAAATAGCTACGATCATGTTTGAAGTTTAATTCCGACCAAATGCCATTTGTTGTCGGTAGAGCCGCGGGCTCAAATTTATGATTCTGTTCTTTCAGCCCTGAACAAGAACTCACTAAACTTAAACAAAAGAGAGTAAGACTTATGTGCAATAGGTATTTCTTTAATTGAGTCATGGTTTAATCACTTTGATTTGTCTTGTTTAATATAGTGATGGAAATTTAGCAAACAAAGCTCTTGTGAATATTTAGGGCAAAGGGAAAATAGTTTGAATTTAAGTCGGAATGCGCTCAAAAGCTGTTTAAAATTTAACAGATTTTTAAAAAACTTGTAAGTTTATTTTAAAATTATTTGTGTTTATACCCTCGCAAGATTTTATTTTTATAATCACTCATTCGGAGATTGTAATGAAAGCTTTAAAAAGACAAGATATCATGGCCTCGCTTTTAGTCGCGGGGGCTGACCCCAATAAAATTAACGATGCGGGGCAAACACCTTTGGACATTTCGGTGTCTGCGGGAGATCTTGATAGTGTGAAATACCTCTTGGGGGGCGGAGCGCAAGTCGTTCACCAGCAGTCCTCTGTTGAACTCCATAGCGCAGTTAAATCTAGTATGCGTTCAGGAAATTTAACAAGCCTCAAGAATTTACTTAAAAAGCATCCTAAGCTCATTAACTATCGCCAAAAAAATGGTTATGGATTAGTTCACTTGGCCGTTGAAGCAGGCTCCGATAATATAATTGAATACCTCTACTCAAGAGGACTGTCATTAAACACTCGTAGTCATACAGGGGATACGCCAATACATGTGGCGGTGCATAGCGGCCGAATTAGAACACTGGAATGCCTAATGGCCATTGGTGCTAGTATAGAAATCCCCAATGAAGAGGGCAATACACCTCTCCACATAGCATGGACAATGCCGAAAATGATTAAAATTTTGATCATGGCAGGAGCCAATGCAGAATATGCCAATTTAGTAGGTGCGATGGCGCTTCACGTAGCTTCAAAAAAAGGAGCTATTGCAGCCGTGGATCAATTAATAAGTTGCGGTGTCAATATAAAAGCCCATGACTTTGATGGTCGACGAGCGATTCACGTAGCTATCCACTACCCCGAAGTGATGAAGTTCTTGATAGATAAAGATGCTGATATTGATGCTAAGGATTTTTATGGTGAATCACCCTTACATGTAGCCGTTCAAGAAGTCTGCTTTGATTCAGTCAAAATTTTACTTGAAGCAGGTGCCGATTCGTCTATGCAGAATCATCATGGTGATACCCCTCTGCATTTTGCGACCTTAAAAGGAGATTTAAAGGTGGTAGAATTACTGCTGGAATATGGTTCTAATCCTGATATCGCGAATATTCGAGGCTACACGCCCTTACATTCAGTAGCTTTAAGTGCGCTGAGTGATAAAGCGCCCTAAGTTTTCTTCGCTTCTTTGGCGCGAAGAACCGGGATAGCGAAGGTAGCTCCGAGAATCAGAATCGCACCAATTATTTGTACTGGGGACAAGCTTTCTTGATAAAGAAGGTGAGCCCATAAAAGTCCACAAAGAGGTTCAATGTAAGTGATTTGAGCCGCATTTGCGGTTTTCATTTCTTTGAGCGCAGAGAAAAATAATGAAAAGGCAAGCACTCCAATAATGAGTCCCAGAAAGGATGCAATGAGAACTTGCTTAAGACTCAGGGAAGGTGCCTCAGGAATGAAAAGAGGAAGTAAGAGTAGCGGAGTGAGAAGATTCTGAAAAAAGACAATTTCAATGCTTTGGTACTCCGTTCCATATTTTTTAAAAACAATAAAGACGAAGCTGAGAATGAAAGCACTTAATACCATGGCACAAATGCCAAGGAAATGTTTATCATCAAGACTGAATACACTCTGACTGAACATCAGTAAGAGTCCCAAAAAAGCAATGCTTAGTAAAAATTTCTGGATTGAGCTGACTTTTTCTTTAAGAAAAAATGAACCTAATATAGCGGCCCAAATGGGCCAGCTATAAAGAGTGACTTGAGCATTGCCAATGGTCGTAAGATTGAAGCTGATAAAAAACAAAATGGCGCGAATGGAGTTGAGCCCCGAGCCCAGAATCATCCACTTCCAATTACTGCGGAAAAGTTTTTGAGGTGCTTTGCGACTTTTTAGCCAAATGAAAAGTACAACGGTGGGAATTAAGGTTCGAAAGAACGCGAGTGAGACCGCGGACATATTATCCGCTTCACGGATAAAAATACCAACAGTCCCCCACAAAACGGAGGTGATAATGACTTTTAGAACTGGAGACATAAAAAAGTGTAATTAAATGATTGGGAAAGGCGTATAATACGCCGGTCTATAATTTTGGCAAAATTATGGAATCAAGATTAGAGGACTTCAGTTTAGTCAGTCTAAGTTTGAGAGGGAGGAGAGGTCTTAAAGTAAAAGAATGGCGGAGAGAGAGAGATTCGAACTCTCGGTACCTTGCGGTACACACGCTTTCCAAGCGAGCACGTTCAGCCACTCCGTCACCTCTCCGCATAAAGCTTAGTAATAAGCTGTTCAGATAGTAATGTAGCTTTATTGTATTGCAAGTTAAAATAATAGGATTTGTAGAGGACTTTATCATGGGAAATATTGAGCAGTTAATTAATGATTTGGGAAATTTTAAGTTACGATTTAAGGCTCGACGAGCGCTCGGGGGCTTTGCGCAGGAAGACGTTTGTCCTGCCTTACTGAATTACCTTAAACAGAGTGACAATAATATCAATGGTGCATGGGCAGCGCTTCAGGTCTTGAAAAAGTTTCGCTATGCAGATGTTTTGGGTGATTTGCCTAGCTTAGCAGAAGCTTACCCTTCTTTAATATGGGATATTCGCGACCTCGAAGAGATTATCACAGGTAAAAAAGCAAGCGATGCCCTCGCGGCTCTGGAGACGAACCTCAACCCCTTCGCTGAATTGCGAACTTTGTTGGGGATCGATTTGCTGAGTTTCAGTGATAAGGGCGGTTTTTATTCTTTTGTGTTAAAGACTGATTTAACTCGCAAGCATGAAATGATTTTAATTGAAGAAGAAAACTTTTATCATATTTATACTGAGTGTGGCGTGGCGGATGAAGAAATATCCGGACAATTGGCCGCCTTAAATGAAAATCTCGATTTAGGTGAATTGAAAATTGAAAGCAAAGAAGATGGCGAGTCAGCTTTAAGCTTGCATTACTCCATAACGCGGGAATCTTCGGCCATTGAACAGGAAAAAGTCCTTCGTCGCTTAGCTCAAGTGGCAGATGGACTCGAGAAACAGCTTAGTGATAAGGATCTAATATGAGCACCCCCCAAGAAATTCTTTATGTTGTCACACTCATGACTAATTCAGCCATGGGCGAACTGTTGGATGAAATGCTTCCCGTTGAGGAACTCTACCCGACTTCGTATTTTGATAAAGATGATGATTTAGCTCGTATGTCATTGTACTATGAAACAGCCGCTGAACGTGACCAAGTCCACGTTCGCTTAGAAAAAGCTTTAGCCAATTGGTCCGATTTCATTGATATTGATGAAGTGGATATTATTGCACAAGAAGTTTTACGTGAAGATTGGTCAGAAACCTGGAAAAAGTTTTTTCATACCGTGAAAGTATCCGATCGCATTGTGATAAAACCTTCTTGGGAAGAATATGAAATTCAAGAAGCAGATGAAGTGATTGTAGAAATTGACCCAGGCATGAGTTTTGGGACAGGCAATCATGGCACAACCAAGGCCTGCTTACAGTTTATCGATCAGGCCTCAGCACTTCAGACGGGCATGTCTTTTTTAGATGCGGGTTGTGGTTCGGGTATTTTGTCATTGGCCGCAGATAGCTTGGGCTGTAGCCCTGTAGAAGCGTTTGATTATGACCCCGAGGCCGTCGCTTGTACCAAGCGTCATTTTGAAGCTATTAACGCTTCGGATCGGATCGATGTTTTTCAGGCCGACTTAACGACTTTAGAATTGGCTAAGCAGTACGATATTATTGCCGCCAATATCTTGGCACCAGTTTTACTCGGCGCCTCAGATAAGTTGATGAATCACCTGAAAAAGGGTAAAGATTCACGCTTGATTTTAGCGGGTATTTTGACGGAACAATACCCCGAAATCAAATCGCATTTTGAGGGCTTAGGCCTCGAAGAATTGCGATCTGCGCAAATAGATGAATGGACCAGCGGAGTCTTCAAATTCTGAAGATAGAAAAGAAGCAAGTACTCATTATTGGACTACTTGCTTGTTCTTGTACCATTTTTTATTTCCAAGCTATTAATAGTAAATTCTACAATTTAGCTTTTATCATTTTAAGTCTAAATTTTTATAGCTATCTAACTTACCTCAGTAAGAAAGTCATGAAGTGGGCTCTCTTATGTGTACTGCTAACGGTAATTATTTTTACTTTGAGTCCAGCAAAAAAAATTGACACAGCAGAACTTAAACGTACTTACCTTTCCAAACTACCCAACTATGAAGGCGTTAGTTATGTTTGGGGAGGTGAAAATAGTCTCGGTATTGATTGTTCCGGTTTGGCTCGCAGGGCTTACCGAGATGCTCTGTTTACTTATACTTTAAAAAATCTTAATAGTGGTGCCTTACGAGAGTTTTTAGCTAATTGGTGGTGGGATTCTTCTGCCGAAGCCATGAGTCAAGGCTATCGTGATTATTTGAAGCCTATAGGTCTAGATGGGACGATAAAAACCCTGCATTATGAAAACCTGGAACCAGGTGATATTGCGATCACAGCAGATGGAGTGCACATGCTCGTATATTTGGGAGAGGAACTCTGGATTCAAGCTGATCCAGTCGCAGAAAAAGTAATTATACGCAATGGCATCGAAGACAAGAACTCCTGGTTCGATGATCAGGTGAAGATCTACCGTTGGTCAAGGATTTAGACTAAGGCCTGTCCTTTGGAGGTGTGTGGCTTAGACACTTGTAGTTTTTCAAGAAGGCCTGCCCACTCTTATAAGCCAGGTAGGTAGTCCACTCTTTAGAGTGCCGAATTACTAAATCAATATAATAACCCGCCTATTCAAGGATTTAGACTAAGGCCTGTCCTTTGGAGGTGTGTGGTTTAGACTCTTGTGGAAATGGATGGGAGCAGCATTAATTCTACAATTATAATTTTTGCTTTTGATCAAGGGAGCTTTTATATTACTTGTACTTTGGAAAGGAGATAGTTATGGCTCACAATCGTGTAAAGGAAAGTTGTTCGGATCAGTCAGTTTATTATTTGGTGACGAATCGCATAGCTGGCGGTCGAATGTTATTCAAAGATCAGGAAAAACAGAAGCTGAAATCTTTGTTATTTGCGGGATGCACAAGGTTTAGTTATCAGGTGATTGATTATGTTTTTATGGATAATCATTTTCATTTATTGATCAAGATTCCGGCTACGAATGAAATGGATAAAATAGAATTATTACAGCGTTATCGACTTCATAAGAAAAACGAAGAAGTAAAATTTATTAACTCAACACAAAGGGAAGAATTCAGGGAAAAGATTCACGATATTTCATTCATTATTGGTAATTTTGAGCAACGATTCGTTCAATGGTTCAATAAAGTACATTCATCGTGGGGGCGCTTGTTTGGCCAAAGGTTTGACTCGGAAATGATTGAGGTTTCGGCTCATTCGGATTCTCTGCTTCGGGTCATGGCCTACATCTCTTTAAATCCAGTTCGAGCCGAAATTGTTTCAGATCCAAAAGACTTTCATTTCTGCGCTTATTCAGATCGTTTAGCAGGCGGAGATATAGGGAAATCAGATCATGAGTTCTTTGACTTGTTTTGTCGTGGAATTGAAGCTAAGGACATCAGAGATAAGCAAAAGCATTTCAGACAGGTGTTTAGAGCTTATATGCTTGGCTTACGTCGTTACCAGAGTGTTGATTCTCAGACTCTCGCTGAATTCTTCAGAGAAGTGAATTTATCTGAGCAACTCGCTTGGGATGATCTTTTTATACATAAATGCAGATTCTTTACTAAGTGTTTGGTCATAGGGTCCGAGGCTTTCGTTCGGAATAAACTAACCAAGTTCTCAGCTAAGATGAAATGGAAAAGAGTTCATGAGCCCTATACGGAGGATGAATGGAATGATATTTATTCACTCAAGCCTAGGCGACGGCAGGCTTCCGCTGATTAGAGAATGTTAAACACCCCCATAAAAACCAACACAGATTTTAAATACAAGATAGCTTCCCAACTGTCTTGAGTGCTTCGTTTTCATTTTAGCTGAGTTTGTACTCTATCGACTAAAATAAAGTTGAATTTTTGATCTCATTACCAGCTAAAAAGGGGGGGGGGCTTGCTTGTTGCGTTCATTTAGACCTTCTAAAAACGAAAAAAAAGCCTCATTTTGAAATTCTTTTAAATCAGCCTTTGACTAAGGCCTGTCCTTTATAAAGGGCGTTATAAAGGGCGTTTAACTAAGGCCTGTCCTTTACAAAGGGCGTTCTTTAATTTTAAAGATTTCTAGTTTTTATAAAATCCGATTTTATGGCTGTGGAAGTATATGTTTTTGTGAGTGTTAAGTTAATGAGCAGTTCATAATCAAGGATAAGTCACATGAAGATGAAAACTAAAGAAGTTTGCAGCTACGATATTCTCTCATTAGGCGAAGTTATGTTGCGCCTTGATTCTGGCGAGGAACGGGTGCGCAATACACGTCAATTCAAAGCTTGGGAGGGTGGAGGCGAGTATAATGTGGCACGAGGCCTGCATCGTTGTTTTAATCAGCGTGCGGCTATAGTCACTGCCCTAGCTGATAATGATATCGGATACTTGATCGAAGACCTCATCTACCAAGGTGGCGTGGATATGACTTATCTTAAGCACTTGCCGTCCGATGAGCGAGGGCTGCGTAATGGGCTCAATTTTACGGAACGAGGCTTTGGTTTCAGGTCATCGCTCGGGACGTCGGATCGTGGGGATACGGCGATCTCTCGTTTGAAGCCAGGCGATATTGATTGGCATAAAATATTTGGAAAAGACGGGGTGCGTTGGTTTCATACGGGAGGGGTCTTTGCCGCCTTATCTGATAGTTCAAAAGAAGTGGCATTAGAGGCGGTTAAAATTGCCAAGCAGTATGGTACGAAAGTCTCGTATGACCCTAATTATCGCGCTTCCCTTTGGAGTGATCGGGGTGGGGTTGAGGCTGCGCAAGAACTTAATCGAGAGATTAGTAATTATGCCGATGTGATTATGGGTATGAGTTTAGATAGTGCTATTATCGATCTCAATTTAAATAAATTGAATCAAAAGGAACTGACGAATATTTTTGAAAAAACGGCGGCTAAGTTCCCGGATTTAAAGGTAATTACTACGACTCTGCGCGAAGTGAAGAGTGCTACGATCAATGATTGGCGCGCCATTGCGTGGTCACCTGAGCAGGGCTTAGTGGAATCATCTCATTATAAGAATTTAGAGTTGTTGGATCGTGTGGGAGGTGGAGATAGCTTTGCCTCAGGTTTAATCTATGGACTCTTAAAAGGAGGGGCTTTGCAGGAGGCGGTGGATTATGGGGCGGCCCATGGTGTGCTGGCGATGACCACTCCAGGTGATACCTCAAGTGCACGACTGGATGAAGTCGAGCAAGTAATGAAAGGGGCCGGAGAAGCTGTCATTCGTTAAGGTGCTCGCCACTGCGGGGGAATATTTTTTATGAGGTCAAATTTTATATTTCTTAAGCGAAAAAGCCATTTGCCAATTTGTTAATATCGCTAAGTGTAAAAAGAAATTTTAAATATAAGGAATTTGAGGGCTAATTATGGCAAATACTACCGATATGATGATTAGTACTTTTTATGATGAAGAGGCAATTGAGTACATTAATAAGAAAACAGGATTGGATTTTCGTTGCACCTCAGATGGTGGCAAATGCGGAGGAACAAAAGCTTTATCTTTTGAGGTATACGGCTCCTGTCATAGGAGTATTGGAAGTGACGAGATTGAGCAATTGATTAAAGCTTTTAAAGAAGCTCCGTTCACATCGCCTGAATATGCGGTTTTGTTTATTGATGATGATAATCAATGTTTTAATGGACTAGTGACTCGTACTTGATTCACGAATAAAGGCCATTTATTTTCCTTCGAAAGGTCGCAGATTAATCTACCCTTGGTCAGAGTTTTAGGCTAAGTCGAAAATACGAATCACTTCTTTCGGTATTGAAGCAGCCATTTTTCTAGTTGGCGACCAGGGCATTCTGATTGTCCGAGGTGTTTGTGACCGTATACTTTGGTTGCAGGAAGTTGATACTTTTTGCGTAAGTAACCTAACATAGTGTTGAGGGAAGCGAGTTGTTTGCTATTGGGAAGCTTTTTATTGAAATCTCCAATAAGCGAAACACCGATGTTATTGGAGTTGGCACCACTGACATGAGCACCTTGGTATTTAATCGGACGGCCTTGGTATATAGTGCCATCACGACCAATGATATAGTGATAGCCAATCGAGGCCCAATTTTTCTTTTGGTGTGTTTTCTCAATGATATTGAGGTATGTAACATCACTCATTTTTGCTAAATTAGCGGGTGCAGTTGTGTGATGAACGGTAATTTTTTTAATATGTCCCATGGGGTTGACATTGCTCTTCATATTGTACTGACACCATTGACTACGGGGAACTACTTTCACTTGTCCCGGAAGGGTCGGTTTCTTTTTGGACTTTTTGTAGGGATTGTAGGCGCTATTGATATAGAGCTTTTGGTCGATATTTATAGTGCTAGATTTTAATTTATTTGTGCGAACAATGGAATTGACAGAACTACGGTAGCGTTTGGCTATAGCGGTTAAGGTTTCACCCTTTTTGACAATGTGAATTAAGTAATTCGGAGTGGCTTGAGTGGGTTCCTCTGGAGTAGGCTCTGGTGCATCGGGAAGTTTTATGGGCGCAGGAGGAGTTGGTATGGAGGGTGTGTAGGGCTTATGGACAGAAGAATTGGGACTGTAAGAACTTGTACAAGCATAGAGTAAATAGGCTAGTACAAGTAAACTAAAACATTTTATATATTTCATTCATCCCTCATATTTGATGCGGTGAACTTAACAGAGTTACAGAGATACACAAATGCAAATTTTAGCTTTCCTTGAGGCAATCAGAAATCCTAGCTAAAGCTTTTTCGAGGAGGCTTTTAGGGCAGGCGAAGTTTAAGCGCATAAAACCGTCGAGGCCAAAGTCTTTACCATCGGAAAGTCCCACCCCGGCAGCTTCCAAATATTTTGGGGGATTATTCAAACCACTCTTGCGAAAATCGATCCAAGCTAAATAGGTAGCTTCAGCCTTGATCATGGTGATTTTTCCTTGCTGAGTTTGAACAAAATCTTCGAGTCTACTTAGATTTTCTCTGAGGTAGTCAAGGACTTCCAAGCGCCAAGGTTCACCATCGCGATAAGCGGCTTCACCAGCAACTAAGCCCAATAAATTAGTTTCAGGAATTTTACCACGGCATTCACGGATAAATTTTCTACGAAGAGAATCATTGGGGATATAGGCGATGGAACAGCCCAAGCCAGCAATATTCCAGGTTTTACTAGGAGCCATGAGTGTAATGGACTGCTGAGCAATCTCGTCTGAGATGGTAGCGATGCTATGATGTACTTGCTTCTTATCTAAAATGAGGTCACAATGAACTTCATCTGAACAGAGAATAATATTGTTTTCTAGACATATTTTTGCGAGTTCGGCAAGTTCTTCTTTACTAAAACAAATCCCCACGGGGTTATGAGGATTACAAAGCAAAATTATTTTAGTTTTTTTGGTGATGGCCTCTCTGAGTTTTTGCATGTCTGGACGCCAATCATTCTCGTTTAAGGGAACTTGGACGGTTTTTGCGCCAGAGTTTACCGGTGCATAGAGAAAAGGAGGGTAAATCGGTGTGAAGGTAATGACTTCATCACCGGGTTGAGTGTAGGCACGGCACACGGCGTGTAAGGCACAAACGAGTCCCGGCAGCCAAAAGAGTTCACGAGCTTCGGGCTTTATTTGATGATGTTCATGAACGTAATCAATAAAAGTTTGATTGCAACGATCAGTTGCTTCAGAATAACCAAAGACGCCAAACTGAGCGGATTCAATAATTGCTTCGCTAATGCATGGAGCAGAAACAAAATCCATATCGGCAACCCACAGGGGAATGATGTCGGTATTTTTATATTTATCCCACTTATAGGATCCGGTATTTTGGCGATCGGGAAGGTAATCAAAATTAGTCATGCTTGAACTCGTGTATTTGTAAAGATGCGCAGTGTGTTTATTGTGTGAACAAAAGTATACAAGCAGAGGTATTATTTTGCAATTTCATTTCTTGGGGACTTCGGCAGGAAGCCCGACAATCGAGCGCAACGTTACGGCTTTGGGTTTCATGCCCCGAGGGCGTAAAAACTGGTGGTTGTTTGACTGTGGCGAAGGGACTCAACAAAGACTTTTACGATCGACTTTATCTCTGCCAAAGATGAATAAAATTTTCATTACTCACATGCATGGCGATCACTGTTATGGGCTTTTTGGTTTATTAACCAGTCGCGGATTAATGAGTGGTGGCGAAGAGGCTGTTCATATTTATGGTCCAAAAGGCATTAAAGAAATGATTCACACAGTTCTCAAACTGTCGTATGTAAATCTATCTGCGCCTTTAACATTTACTGAATTTGATGAGGCAGGTGAACTTTTTTCTGATGATGAATTTACTATTTCGAACGTGCGGCTCTCACATGATGTGCCTTCTTGGGGTTATGTCATTAAAGAAAAAGAACGCCCTGGAGTTTTTGATTCTGCTAAAGCGAAAGCCGATGGGATTGCCCCTGGACCGATTTACTCTCAGCTTAAAGATGGCGCGCAAATTACTCTTGACGATGGTCGAGAAATTGATGGTCGAGATTATGTCGGGAAAAGCCAAGAAGGAAGAACGGCACTCATTGGTGGAGATAATGATCGGCCCCAACTCTTTGGTGAGGCTTTAAATAAGGCAGCGGTGATGATTCATGAAGCGACTCATACTGAAGAAGCCTTGGCGAGCTTGAGTTTCAAGAGCCGCCATTCCACAGCGAAAAGAGTGGCTCTTATTGCAGCTGAGAACGAGGTTAAAAACCTTGTACTTACACATATTAGTCCGAGATTTCTAACGAAGCCGCGCAAGGGCATGAAGTGTGTGGATGAAATTGAAGATGAAGCGAAAGAAAATTTTGAAGGGCCATTGCACATGGCGCGTGATTATGATGTGTACGAACTTGATCGCGACTCAAAACTCAAGCTTATTGATAGCCGTTACCGAAAAGAGCGCCAGCGCTAGAAGTTTGTTGGTGATGAAATGTTCTTAAATAGAGAACTGATCAAATCCCCATTATTGTAAGGGAAAAAATTCTGTACTTACTGGGGGGACTTCGGGGCTTGGGGTATTCGAGCTAGCGCTAGCTATTAAGATAATGAGCAAAAAGAAGAGTCCTGCTAAGCAGGAAGTCATAATGCCAATAATCATAAAGAAGAATTGAGTTACTTTGAGTATTTTTTCGGTGTTGAGAGTCATATTTTTAAGGCCATTAATTAATTCTTTTACAAAATACTCTCATTTGTTTATTCTACCTGAGCTAATGAGAATTATTTCATGGCATAGGAATTGATACAATTATTCAGAATTAAGGCTTACTGTATGATTTATCTTAACGAAGATTTTGTCTGTGAAGGCGAGAGAAGTATTCTCGACATTTGGAAAAATTGGGCCTGTTTTCGGGATCTTGATCAATCATAAGTCGAACAAATGCCGGTAAGTTTTTGTCTTTAAATTCTTCTAGGTAGGTGATGCGCTCAATGAGTAGATTGTGTGGATTATTTTCTAAAAATGGGTACTCACCTGAAATAAAGGCTATCGCAAGAATCCCTAGTGAATAAACCGCAGATGCACGTGTATGAACTTTATTTAACACGGCTTCAGGAGCGAGAAAGTAAGGGGGGATAGCTTTGTTAATTTTCATGCGAGACAACAAAGATTCACGTAAACCATAGTCACAAAGCTTAGTGGTGCCATCCACAGTGAGCATGACATCAGAGGCTAAAAAAGCGCCATAACAACTATGGTCAGACAAGTCTTCAGCAATTTGGCAAATCTGGCTAAGTACTTGAGCCACTTGTTCTTTTGGCAAAGCTCCAAACTTGCTCAAGTAGAGGTTCATTCTATAAGACGCATTCTCACGGCTAATATAATAGGCACCATCATCCTCAGTATAATGCAGGGGAGAAAGATAATTGTTTACCTCAAGGACGGCATAATCTGTGAGGATATCTTTTAAGTTAGATAGCGACGCAGAGGTATCAATTTTTTCATAAACCACGACGTCGCCATAAAAATCGGTTTCTTTATTTTGAGCGCGAAAAATATTGATAAAGTCACTTTCATAAATGTGTTTATCATAGATGAATTTTTCTGTTTCAACTGGGACACGAAATTGACTGGAGCAATTGGGGCACTTTACTTTTTCAAAAAGAGTTTTGGTTTTAAAAAGATTCGTCCCTTCACACTGAGCGCAAGTAATATAGATTTGGTAAAGTTCTTCTGCTTGAGGAGCGTCACCTTCAGATGTATTAAAACGCTCGATGTTATTGCGAGTTTCTTGGCCAGGAAGTCGTAGGCTATTGGGGAGCATCATGTCAAGTTGAGTTTTACGCCTTTGCAAAGGAGGCAGTGTAGTATGCAGGTCGAGTCGTTTAAGCAGATCGCCTCGCGTATTTTTCTTGACTTGTTCTTGATTATCGGAATTATTCATATCGCCCCCTCTGTCCTCGTACAATTTTAAAATAAGTGTGTTAAGTCAAGAAGGTCCTTTTGTGGAACGGTTTCTTGATCATTCTATTTTGCATATAACTAAGTGACAAGAAAAATTGAGAAGTGCTACAAATCTTTAATTGTATTTAGGTGTGACTTACGGAAGAGGCTAAAATAATTAGTTAAAATTTAATATTTGAAACACGTAAAAAGATTATATTTAGATAATTATCAATGATTTATGGGATATGTGTAAGCTTATTATATAAGCTTATAATGAGATGATTTTTTCAGGATTTATGATAATTCAGCAATGAGATTGGCATCAATAAGATGTGTCGAAGATGGTTCGACACATCCTAATTAAACTTAGTTAAAGAGACTTAAGGTAAGCTGCGAGATCCGCAAAATCTTGGGCTTGAGTTAAGCCTAAGGCTTCGGGATAAAGCATCATTGAGTGCTTAACTTGTTTAACAGATTTTATGTAGCGCCAGGAGATTTTCTGAGTCGTACCACCGGCAGTTTTTATCACGAGGTAACTATCCGCACCTTTAATATTCACAAAATGCCAAGCACGTTCTGCACCACTTTTGACGAGTCCATCAATAACTTCCCCATTTTTGAGCAGAACTCTAGAGCTATAAAAACCATGAGCGATATCGGCATCTGGATTGATGATCGCATTGAGAATCTCATCGCTTGAACGTTGTTTCCCCCAGCCATTGAGCGATGGACCAAATGCTTGACCTTGATCGGCAATTTTATGGCACATTAAACAACGAGCTGAAATCAGTTTTCCTTTTTGTGGGTGGCCTTTTAATTTTTTAATTTCGGCGATAGCAGGAACGAGGCGTTTCTTAGGTGCGTCGGGATGAGTGTAAGGCATCGGGTTTCCTGGTTTCACAATATTAACTTTATCGGCAATAAGGTTGCGATCGATGAGACCATCCCATTTATTCCCATCTAAATTAATATTAAACCACATTTGTGCGTAGGCCTTCTCAGGAGTATTGAGTTCATAGATTTTGAGCATTGTTTCAGGAGCAAGAGCACCTTCAGTAAAGGCAATGGTATCAATTGCGAAACGACGTTGCTCTTCGTTTAGTTTAAGATCTTGAGCGCGGATCAATAAGGCGGGAATAGCTTGAGGTGGATGTAAGCGCCAAGTCATGTAAGTGAATTTTTCAGTCCATGATTCAGGAGCGTCATTTTTATTAATTAAGTTCCAGAAATCACTTTCAGAATAAGTAAGAGCTAAACCCATGGCTTCCATATAGGCACGGTCTTTACCATCCCATAAGTCATATAGAGTTTCTAAAATAGCTGATTTTTGCTTAAAGCTGTGATTGCGCAGTGAAGTCGCCAGTTCGCGACGCACGAGTGCCGAAGGATCAGAAGAAAGAGCTTGAGCATAGGCAAGGATTTCTTGATCTGCTCGACGTAAAGCTTTATAAGCAACGAGGCGAACTTGTGGATTATTCGATTTGAGAAGACTCTCACATTCTTTTAAACCTTGGGCACCTAAGAAAGGAAAGATCCAAATAGGGCGTAAACTAATCCAAGGGTTGGGATCATTGAGCATATTTTTTAATTCAGGAATGGCACTAGGCCCCTGTTTTTTGAGAGCTTCGATCGCAAGGAAACGCACGTTATCGGAGGGACTTTTGAGTAATTCAATTAAACCTTTAAGAGATTTGGTGTCTGGCTTTAGCGAAGGCACTTTCCAGTTCTTGGGTGCAATGCGGTAGATAGCACCTGCTAATTGCTCATCTTGGTCAGCGTGGCCACCAACGCGAGGGTCATACCAATCACTCACATAGAGCGCTCCATCGGCACCAATTTCAATATCTGAAGGACGGAAGTTATAAGCAGCAGCGGTATTTTTTGCTTTAAGTAAGTTGCCACGTTCGAGCTGATAAGTAGCGCCATTAGTTTTAGGAAAATACTTAAAAATAGTTCTTTGGCCGGCATCAGCAGCAAGATACATACCATTATACTTACTTGCGAGCGCGCCATTTTCATAAAAGGCGACACCTGTGGGAGCACCCGATCCGTATACGTCACCTGAAGGCATAAAGCCTGGATCTTCCTGTCTCCAATGAGCAACGGGAATGGACTGACCAGGGCGGCGGTCTGATTCCCAAGACAGTTTACCATTATGGGAAAAGAACCCCGCACTTCCATATTCTAAGACATGAGCATTTCTACAAGCGGGAGGATCATCATTATCACTTTGAAAGATTTCTCCCATGGAATTTACGGTATGCTCATGTGAGTTACGCATGTTGTGACCGACAATTTCCATTTGAGTACCATCTGGATTCATGCGAGCAATAAAGCCACCTACCCAAACGTGACCATCATCACTTTTTTGTCCTGATATTTTTAAGCTATCAGCAGGACCCTTACTTTTATACGATGATCCCACGCGAAAAGTTTTACCGGATTTGTCTGTTACTTGGGCGCCACAATTTCCTTGGTTAATATACCATTTTCCACTAGGTCCTGCAATAACAGAATGCAGAGAGTGATCGTGATTTTGACCGTTAAAGCCAGTAAGTAAAACTTCTTTTTTATCAATGGAAGGATCGAAAATTAAGTTATTATCGACATCGGTGTAGACTAAGAGATGGGGAGGTTGAGACACGACAATACGATTGCCAAAAACGGCTAAGCCAAGGGGGGCAATCAGTTCTTTATCTTGGACAAAGACATGACTTTTATCAGCTGTTCCATCCCCATTACTATCTTGTAAGACCATGACGCGATCACCTTTTGGCTCGCGACCGTTATTGCGCCTATAGTTCACTCCTTCGGTAAGCCACATACGACCGTGAGCATCCATATCCATCGCAATTGGGTTGCGGAGTTGCTTGGAATCTGCCCATAAAGTAATTTCGAGGTCTTCTGGAAGATCAAAATTTTCGATCGCAACATGAGGTTTAGTCACTTCTTCTTCTTCTTCTTCTTCTTCTTCTTTCTTGTTCGCGGCCTCTGCAGCTATTTTTTTGATGAGTGCGTAATGAGCTTTCTGATTGTAGTTAGGAGGATCAGCAGGACGTAACATCGGTTTGAGCGTTTTGAATTCGTCATCAGTAGGAACGGTAAGAGGCTGCCTCGGTTGGCTATCTAGATTTTCATTGAGTTGTTCTTGAGAGATATCGGTGGAGGCAATACCATCTTTAGGAACTTCAGAACGACTCACCCAAGCAATCGCATTGAGAACCATTTTTCTAAAACCAGGGATTGCCCAGTTACGGTGGTTGTGTCCACCAGTAAAGCCGACGCCACGGCCGGCAGTTTTAGGATCACGGCACCACATCAGCGTTTGCTTCTTGCCAAAACCATCATCGCCCACTTTGTGCCACAGGTTATTGTAAAGAGTTACATTTTCAGGCTTCAAAGTAGCTTGAGCAAGAGGGTAACAATCTTGGCATTGATCTTTACTAGGGAAACGCATGTTATAGTAAAATTCATCGTTAGCAATTATGGGTTTATTTATCCCTCTTGAAACGGGATGATCTGCTTTGGGGATTAATTCAGCGGTCCAATGTGGGTTGACGGAAAATCCTTTTTCAAAAAATCCACCAATCCAAGGAGTGAAGTAGTCCTGACCAATTTTCTTTGAGGGGTGAACACCATAATGAATAAACATGATGCCCATACCAGCTTTTACTTTTTTATCGAGCAGATCTAATTTTTCTTGAGTGAGGCGTCCGCCAGCATCGGCATAAATCACCACCGCAGCAGCATTATCAAATTCACTTTCGTCTTTGGGCCAAACATGAATTACTTTTGCATCGAAACCGGTATTAGATTTATTAAGTGCATCAGCCAAGATCATCGAGCCAGCACGATGTTCGTGTTGACCAGGACCATGACTTCTAGCACCTGCAAGAAAGAGAATCTTTTTTTGTTCAGCATAAGAAAAACTGGCCAACAAGAAAAATAAGAGGACGCTAAAGTTTCTAAGGGATACCTTGTTATGGAAAGATGAAAAATAAGTCAATGATGAACTCCGTTGGTTTAATTGAATTTTAAAGGGCTTGTTTACGACTTAGTCGCAGCAAAAGTGTGAATCTTGCGCAGCAACAAAAAGTTTTTTAAATTTAGAATTTTTCACCTAATGGACAGCAGCTAATAATGATGACGGCGAATTAACAAAGTTTTTAATTTCTTTTCAGGCATACTGGTATAGACCTCAAAATACATACTAGGGACTGGATTGCTGTGCTTTCGGTAGGCACCGCTATCTAAGAGTGCCCCCATTGCTTCAAATTGATCATAACCATCCGGGATATCCCAAGCGATAATGGAAGTCGCATGGGCCAAAATCCCCTGCTCATACAATTGCCCTTCCACTTTTAAGGGAGTCTGGTGTACACCCTGGTTAATAGTGATGCCATAGGCGCCTGATTTAGCAATATTCCAAGGGATTTCAGCCAGGCTTAAGGAGCCGGCAGGACCTTTAATGATGGGGGAAATCCATGCACCATGATCGAAGCGATTGTTATCACCACCATTACTCACCACGAGGTAGAGCTTTGACGCGCCTTTAATATCAACTTTTATCGGGACCATGTGATTAGGAGTCGTTAAGTCCACTAAAGGACTTTTATAGATGGGACGATCATTTTCAAGGGCTTTGAGTACTTGCCCTTGTTCGGTAGTCGCGTAATGCTGCGCTGAAACCATGACGGAGTTATGTCCATTATCAAAACGAACTGTGCCTTCTCGAACATCAAGTAAAGAGGATACATCTGATGAGGAAATTGAAAAAACAGTGCCCAAAACTTCTGCCGTAGAGTGCTCCGTGGTGACGAGCATTTTTTTCTTTTGAGGTTTTACGTCAGCGCTGATTTGTCCCGAAAAGAGCTCGATTTTCTTCTGCCCCTCAATTTCACTTAGGCGTACAAAAGAACTATCGAAAAAGGTCAGTGTTGAATCATCTAGATAACTTAGCTTAAGCTTACTTTTATCTTGAACGTAAATATGATCACCTGAAAAAAGCTCCGTACTTTCAGTAGGGTTGAGTTTCTCTTTGCCCCGAACAATAAAACTATAACCCTCTAAAGTCTTCACATGAGCCATTAAAGCAGGTTTTGTAGCGATCTTTAGCTCTGGATGAGCGGGTTGTTGAAACATGAAGAAAAAAGCGGGGATGAGTAATACTTGAGCAACTAAAGCAGGGATTAACCACTTAGGGAAACGCCGTGTTTTATCTTGATGTAGTTCTTCTAAAACGCGATTTTCTAAATCATTATCTTCACACTCTAATTTCGAAAGTACTTCTTGTTCTAAGTTGTCAGTTTTAGGATGCTGAGAAAGCTTGAGTAGACCTTTGATTTCGAGGGCAGCAGAGGCCTCGCTACGAAAATCATTATCCTCTTCTAAAAGTTGTAAAAACTCATTGAGTTCATTTTCGCTGAGTTCATCATCTTGATAACGTTCTATTAATTGTATTTGATGCTGATTCATGATAATTCTATACAGGTTTTGAGTTTTTTCTTCAGGCGGAAAAGCTTAGAGCTTATGGCATTTTCACTGCTATTGAGTCTCTCGGCTAAACCCATCACGGTCTCAGAATTAAAGTAACGTGATTTAATAATTTCTTTGGCGTCAAGGGGTAGTTTTTCGAGGCAGCTAAGCAGGCTTGCAAGTCGCTCTGGCCCTGGAAGTGAAAGCTTGTCATCTTCCTGAGCTAAGACATTTTGTATCTCTTCTTGATAAGTGGCTTTGAGGTTGCTTTGAGAGTACGATCGACGCATATGGTCAGCTAGTTTGAAGCGACTTATGCTGAGTAACCAAGTTTTAAATTGGCTCTGGCCGTTAAATTTATCTAAGGAACGGTAGGCGGCCACAAAGATTTCTTGGGAAATATCTTCTACAGCATGATAGTCATTGAGGCGCGATAAAAGAAAGGCACGGACCGAGGGCGCTAGCTCACGTATGATCAAGCGGTAGGCTTCCGTATCGCCTTGACGACTTTTTGAAAGTAAAGAGTTTATGTCCATCAGCATTTCTCGATTAATTTTGTAGGTACACTAGGTATTCTACAAGCTTAGTCGAGCTAGGGGTAGTTATCTTGCGCTATCTTGATGGATAATCTACGACTTTTTCTTTCCTTGACTAAAGAGTCCAGCGGCAGTCAGTATAACAAATAAACTGAGCCAGATAATATGAAAGGTTTTTGATTGCGATGTCAGCAAGTCTTGATCCAAAATATCATGAAGAGATAAAATCAGAAAGAAACTATGGGTGAATAAAGCAGCACCGTAAATCGAGGTGATCAGTACAACCACTTTATCTTTCATCATCGCGGCAATCATGCCAAAAAAGAGTGAAAGCGTTGCGGTGGCGGCAAAAGGAAGCCAGTTAGGATCATCAGGAACAAAACTCTGTATGGAAGGATAGAGCATAAAGGCAACAGATGAGCCTAAAATAAAGGTGGCGGCAGAATGTACGACTTTGGAGAGCCAAAGACCAAAAATGGCTGCGATCGCCGCAATTGTACAGGGAATCCATAAAACGTTTTCATCGATCTGAAGTCCGAGTAACCAACCCAATAAACCCAAACTCAAAGCACAGCCAATAGCTAACAAGGCCTTGAACATTTTTAGGCCTTTGAAAATGAACAAAAGCGAAAGCAGGGGAAGGGTGTAGATGATCCAAGAATCTAGCTGATCGATGATCGTTTCCATGAAATTACTGATCTACAAGGCGTTCGACTTGCACATAGAGGCCAGGAAAAATTGTGTCGGGATCAAATTCCTGGTGCTCATCATCGATAAATTGCTTATAAACTTCCATGGGGATGGAGAGCGTTTTTTCTGCATTGCCTGCCTGGCGTGTCATCATCGTGAACTCAAGGTGATCGGGATTAGTCGTGTTGAAATCATAGTAAAGGTCCTGCAAGGGCCATACGACATCGCCATTACGATACATAATGAATTTCACATATTCCATAATACGGTCATCAATATTATTGATATAAGCAGCAATTTTTTCGATGAACTGATTGCGGTCGAGGACTAATCTGGCTTCAGGGTCGAGTTCTGGAGGAAGTTCCGACGCCATTTCATCGAGGACAATTTGCATTTGTTTTTCAGTTTCGCGCCAATCCTCGCCTTCAGTGCGGGGTTTGTAAAAGATGATATATTGACCATCATCACTACGGAAAGTTATGGGAGTTTGAACGTGAAATTCAATCGCACAGGCGGGACAATTTACACGGTTGAGTGAACCTTCAAAGAGTTCTTGTATAGCAGAACTTTGTTCGTGAATTGAATCGACGACTTCGTATTCAATAGTGGTTTCGCAATTGGGACAGCTAATTTGATTTTCCATAGAGTGTGATCGGGGCTTAGTTGTTATTAAAATTAATATATTCCTAATATGTATGAATGAGGTGAAAATTAAAGGACTCACTTCGAGAATTTTGTGAGTCCTTGTATCAGCAAAGATTTTATGGTATCTTAAGTAATTGATAATTAAGAGGAAGAAAGAAATGGAAATAGAATTATTAACGGGTTTGTGTATTGGGATAGGACTGAGTGCCGCATGTGGTTTTAGAGTTTTCGTACCGATGCTGGGAGTTAGCTTGGCTTCACGCGCAGGGCACATGGAATTAAGTTCTGGTTTTGAATGGCTCGGCGGAGATTTGGCGATGATTGTCTTACTCATTGCCACAATTTTTGAAGTAGCCGCGTATTTTGTTCCTTGGGTAGATAATCTACTGGATACGATTGCAGCACCTGCCGCTATAGTAGCGGGGACAATTTTGACCGGAGCAATGACCGGAGAAATGAGCCCATTATTTAAATGGTCTTTAGCATTGATTGCAGGTGGCGGCGCAGCTGCAACCGTTCAGGCCGTGACCACCGTGGTTCGTGGGACATCTACAGTGACAACCGGTGGTATAGGCAACCCTCTTGTGGCAGCAGGGGAACTTGCAGGTGCGACCGGAGTAACACTCCTCGCAATTTTTGTTCCTATTGCGGCAGTGATTCTAGTGATGGCAGCACTCATCTACCTCGGTTTTCGAGTCATGAAAAAGAAACCGGGAACAGAACTTAGTCCTCCCTCTGTAGCTTAAAGGCATTCATAATAATCAACACAAAAAGCCCTCTGTTTGAGAGGGCTTTTTTTATGAAAAGTTAGATTTCTTTACTTTGTTTGTAATAAAAAGACAATTTGTTCGTCATAGTTTTAAAAAGGTGGTTCTATGAAATATCTATCATGTGTAATAGTGTTTTTTATCTCTGTTTCAGCTTGGGCGAAACTTGATATGAGTCAATACAAAGAGTCAGTTCACTTGGGTGAACAAGTTGTCTCGATTAGCAAGGCAGAAATTATAGTGAATAAGATGCCGAGCACTGATGAGCAAAAATCGAAGCGCTATATCATCATCAATTTATCCGCGAAAGATGGCAAAAAGATTGTGGCCGACTATAAAATTTTATCTTTAAGTTTTCCCGGGTGCACGAGACGCTTCCACAAAAAAGTTACAGAAATACGAGAAGGTGGCTGTGTTGTTCACACTTTACCCACTTGGGCAAAAAAAGGTGTCTTAGTGGCTTTAGAAATCGAAGATGTGAACGGCAAGAAAACAAAACTTAAAGCCATAGCGACTAAAATGATTGTCCATTAGATAATTGGAGATGCCTAAATCGATCAAAATCCATGAGTGTATTGGTAGAGGGCAAATAAGCTTTGATCTTTAGAATTTTGAAAAACGATTGTACGTCCATCTTTATCCATAGTTTCTATTGTTAGAGGTTCTTCCTGATACTGACCATTAATTGAATTTATAAATTCTTTTTGTGCTTTTTTGGTTTTAAAGTTCTCTTTAACATCTTCTGAAGTCCAGATGCCAATGAAAGTTAGGATATCTTCATTTTCCATAAACCAAGGCCCCTCATTTTCATAAGGTGGGGTTCGACTAAGTTTTTCGAGGATTTCTTCGTTCATCCCTTCTTGAAAATCGTAATCAATTTCATGAATAACTTTTAGTACTCCCTTTTCGATGGCATTAAGGTGCACATAAAAGAAATGATCCCCAGCATGGTTCTGCTCGACAAGATCTCTTAATTCGTGCTCACTAATATCCACTTTAAATGATTCATTATAAGCACTTACATTCGGGCGTAAACAAATTCCTTGCTCACCTGTCAGATCACATTTTGCATCATCAAGTGGTTTCCAGCCTAAAAATTCAAAATCTGCTTGGAAGTAATTCATTTCGATTTTGTTTGATTCCTTTTTGCCAAAACGTTTTTCCATTCTCTTACGATGTTCAGCCATTTTCACTTGTTTTTCGGTTTCACGTGTTGCTCTCGCAGCGATTACTTCAGGGTCTTTATCACTTTTTGCTTTCCTTTCAGCCATTGTATCAGATTTTTCCTGATATAAAGAATCTAAGTCTTCATCGTAATAACCATCTTTGACAAGTTCTTTTTTGATTTGGGAACTACTTTCTCCACCATAAAAACCTATATCCCAGTAAGAATTGTAAGATGAATCACTTAACAAGTCATTATCATATAATACACGGTATAATTTTTGACTCATGAACGTATCCCAACCTTTCGTAAACAAATCAAGGTCATTTATTTTTGGAGTAAAATCAGGAGAAATTGATGCAGGAACACGCTGTAAATATTTATCATTAATCTCTTCTCGAAACATTGTTTCAAACTTTTTGAAATCGTTTTCAATAATAGCCCAATAAACAGATCGACTTGGTTTGGTCTCACCTGTTAAGGCTTTAACCAAAACTGGTTTAAAGCTCGCTCCCTTTAAAGCATTTTTTCGAAGAGTTTAACAAATTTCTTTTTCACAAGTAAAACATATGAACCATCATATAAAATATTTGTTTGAAGAATTTTAAAATTACCAAGAGTTTTTTTTCTCAAAAATCAGCTCATTGTCGATAATTTCGTTATAGTATTTCTCTCTATCATATTCAGTTTTAGTATAAAAGCTTAAATAAGCTGCAGAAAACCTATCAGCATCTTCATATTCTAATTTTGTCTCTGAGTAATACCCATTATCACATAAAAAAAATCGATCACTTCTTTGGAGTTCATATTTTTCAACAAGGGCAGTAAGCTCTAAAAACTCGAGTAAATCAACATCATCTTGCCTAAACCAAAATTTATTATAGCCGTCAAAAACAGAAAATTCTCTGCTGATTTCTTTAACTTTCTTATTTAAAACCCTGAAAATTTCACGACTTTTAAATTTAAATTCAAACTTATATTTTAATTTCATTTTGACTTCCTCCCCCAGATCATACTTTTCTCGTACTTGACATCAGCACATAATTTACATGTCATCACTAATTTCGAAAGCGTTAGTCAGAGTTAAGAGATCCATGATTTATAACTATTAGTAACTAAATTTGTACAAAACAGCTTACTATACAAAAAAAGCCTCCACGATGGGAGGCTTTTTTTATGGAGTGAGGCGAGGCTTACTCGATGATGAGTGCGATTGCCACACCTTCTCGTGCATCTGTGTACTCAAGACCTTCGCTATTGAAGCTCACTTCTTCAGCGCGAGCGGCAGCTTTTAGCTGTCCTGGTTCGCCTTGGAGAAGTTTGAGGTGGTCACCTTCAGCTTTTACGGAGATAGCTTTGATAGGTGATTTAGATTTGAGGCCATTAGCTTGTTTAATAGATTATAATGTAAGGGTTGATTCCTTCCATTCACCATTGATAAAGTCAATATTGACTATCAATATCGACTTTATTTAATTTATGAATTATCATGTTAGTATATGCTAAATAATATAAGGATGTTTTCAATAAACCACCTCAGGGCAGGCTTTATTTTACATGTGTGATAAATGAGAGAATTTTTAGATTTAGTCCTTAATATGCCTGCTTGGCAGAAGCTAGCCATAGTGATTTTTTCACTGAGTTTATGTTGGCTGCTCGAAACTTGGAATCCTTTATTTAAATTCAACTACGATAAAAAAAGGCATGGTCTTACAAATTTATCCTTGTTTTTATGGATGTCTTTGATCAACTTTTTCTTTGGACTCTTTTTAGTTTATGGCTTAGATTTTTTTCAGTCTAGTGGTTTCGGGCTACTGCAAATCATTTCACTTCCACTATGGTTTGAGTTCGTCTTATCGGTATTAATTCTCGATTTTATTGCTCAATATGTAATTCATGTATGTCTGCACAAAATTCCGTGGATGTGGAAGTTTCATGTGATTCATCATAGTGACGAACAGCTCGATGCAAGTTCAGGTACGCGCCATCACCCGATTGATTATCTCCTGCGCGAAGTTTACTCTTTCATAGCGCTTGTACTGCTGGGGATTCCGGCGGCCTATTATTTTACATTTCGACTATTTACGATCTTTTTCACCTATATCAATCATGCCAATATTTCCGTACCCACCTGGCTCAACCGACCGCTCTCTTTGATCTTTGTGACCCCCGACCTACACAAAATCCATCATCACCGTAAACAACCCTGGACCGACCAAAATTACGGTAATATATTCTCCTTCTGGGATCGTATTTTCGGCACTCTGATAGAGGCTGATTCACGTGATGTTGAGTATGGTCTAGATTCACTTGGCGAAGGCTTTGACGCAGGCGTCAAGGATTTGCTGCTGCTGCCCTGGAAAAAAGATGATACACATGAATAAACGTGCGGCATTTATACTGCTATTACTCACGCTACTATTTCTAGGCCGCGTCAGTGCTCAGCTCGTAGAATTCTATGTTGATGTGCCCATCATCCCAAATTTCGAGGAATGGCACAGTGCCACCATCCCCTATGGGCTACTACTCTTTTTTCAGCTTATCATTCTTTACCTGATGCTGATTAATGTGAAACGTTTATGGGAGGGGAACTTCAGTGCAAAAATGAGTAAAGGAAAAATATTCTTGATGTTGGGCCTCGTTTACTTTTTTGCGATGATCGCTAGACATATCCTCGGATTGACCCTTTTGTCTGATACAGTTTGGTTCACCAGCTTTTTATCTATTTATTTCCATTATGTCCTAGCGGCTTATCTCACTTATTTAGGCTGGATTCACCACAAGCAGGCCACTCATGCGTAAAGTTTCATTACTCAATGCCTCTATCTATCCCGCGCTTATGGCGTTTTCCTTAGTACTTTTTTTTGCTTTGCAAAGTATGGGCGTGTCCTTGCTTCTGAGTACTTATTCACCCGTGATACTTGCGGCATTAGTCATTTGCCTTTTCGAAAATTTCCGACCTTATAATTCTACTTGGAAGCCCAATTCTGCTGAGATCAAATCTGATGCGACCTATATGCTAGTAGTTCAAGTTCTGCTAGCGCGGATGCTCGCCTTCAGTTTTACATGGCTTCTCTTAACAGCTAATTTTAATGCGCCCAGCGCACTCTGGCCGCATTATTGGCCCGTGCTCCTACAAGTTGTCATCATGATTTTACTGGCAGACTTTCTGCGCTATTGGCTGCATCGCCTAGCTCATAGCTGGCAACCCCTTTGGCGTTTGCACGCAGTTCACCACGCGCCGTCAAAGCTCTACTGGTTTAATGTGAATCGCTTTCATCCCCTGGAAAAAGTGACGCAGTTTTTATTTGATGCCTTGCCCTTTATTTTACTTGCGCTCGACCCAAAAGTCCTTGGCTTGTATTTCGTTTTTTACGCCGTCAATGGATTTTTTCAACACTGCAATATTAAAGTCGAAATGGGCTTTCTAAATTATATCATCAGCGGACCTCAATTGCACCGCTGGCATCATTCGCGCAAAGTGAGTGAATCAAATAATAATTACGGAAATAATATCATTATCTGGGATTTACTTTTTGGAACCTGGTTTTATCCACGGGAACGCCAAGTTGGTGAACTGGGCTTACTCAATAAAAATTACCCCCAGGATTTTGCGGCTCAGATGCTCACCCCTTTGAGTGACATCGATAAAAAGCAGCTATCACCAATGGGCTTTATTGACTTGCTGTTAAATTTTCTTTTACGCATAAAAATGTATTTTATTTATATGATTCAGGTGAAAGGTTTTCTTGCGAGAACCGCGAATCCGATGAAGTATCAAATTGAACTCATGAAACGTATTTGCCATAACAATGCTAATACGGACTATGGCAAAAAATATAAATTCTCCAATATTGAAAACTATGAAGATTTTCAGAAATGTGTTCCCATTAGCGATTATGAAGACCTGCGTCCTTATGTCGAACAGCAGGATGAAAATAATACTAAAGCACTCATCGCAGGAAAAGTAATAAGCTATAAGCAAAGCTCCGGAACAACGGGTAAGGCAAAATATATCCCCGTCACTCGTGAGTCTTTGAAGTTCATGAAAATATCGCGTCAGATCACCGTGTGGTTTCAATACAAACTCAAGCCCCATTGTTTTAGCGGTCACGTGCTACCCATTGTAAGTCCAGAAATTGAAGGGTTCATGCCTTCGGGCTTGCCATTTGGCAGTGCCTCCCATCAAATCGCTGGCAGTATGCCCTGGGTGGTGAAGAAAAAGTTTGTCTTGCCTCCTGAAGTTTTTGAAATAGAAGATTACCCCATCAAGTACTATATAATGACTCGCATTGCTCTGGCGGACAAAAGTATCACTTATCTGGGGACCGCTAATCCGACGACCTTGCACAAGATATGTGAAACCTTCATGCTTAATAAAGCACAGTTATTGCAGGATATTGATAATGGCGGCTGTAACTATTTGAATGAACTACCGCAAAAGTTGCAGTCTAAGATAAGGCCTTGGCTAAAGAAAGATCCTCAACGAGCCGCGGAGTTACAAGATTTGCACAGAGCGCAAATCTTTGAGATTTGGCCTTATTTGAGTCTTATCAATACTTGGACCCGCGGTAGCTGTGGCATTTCGATCAAGGCTCTTTTGGAAAATGCACCGACTGAGCTGATGACTTGCGATCTGGGTTATCTGGCAAGCGAATTATATGGAACCCTGGTGATTGACCCACTCAAAGGGATTGAATTGCCCAATTTAAACACGGTCTTTTATGAGTTTTGCGAGCGAGATAAATGGGAGTCGAATTCACCGCAAATACTTTTACTTGATCAAGTCACCGAGGGCCAATTTTACTATGTTTTCATTACGACTTCGTGGGGGCTGTATCGCTATCAAATGAATGATATAATCACTGTTACAGGAATGTATGATAAGACGCCCGCACTACATTTTGTGCAAAAGGGCAGGGGATTCACAAATATGACTGGTGAGAAGCTCTATGAATCGCAATTGATTGAAGCGATGCAGAAACTTGAAGAAACATACAGCTTGCAGGTGAAGTTTTATCTTATGTTGGCTGATGAGCAAGAGTGTTTTTATCGGCTTTACCTCGAACAGGAAGAACAGGCCCCGGCTCAATCAGATCTGATGGCACTCACAAACGCACTCGATCAGCAGCTTCAGGACATCAATCTTGAGTATAAAAGTAAACGGGCTAGCACACGACTCAAACCACTGCGTTTAAGCCTGCTCAAATCCGGGGCTTACGAAGCTTATAAACGCGAACAGCTCAGTAGTGGAATTCGTGAGGGCCAATACAAAGTCTTACTGCTCGATTATGCCGCCAATAATAAATTCCCCTGGGAGGAATATCATGTCTGAGTCTTCTATTAAAAACTGTAAAAAAACAAGCTTAGTAAACAACTTGCTGAGCGCGGATTTGTATGAACTTCAGCTCCCCTTTCAGCAAGCGTTTTCACATAGTAAAAAATCGCGTAAAAGCTCTGATTCATTCATGCTGCGATTAGTCGATGATAAAGGTAATGAGGGCTGGGGTGAAGCTCTACCGCGTGATTATGTTACCGGCGAGGATGCCCGGAGTTTGAAGAAGGATTTTGCTGAGATCGCGTGGCCGGCCTTACCCGATATTCCTCCGCAAGTCCAGGGTAGCCTGCGCTGCCTCGTAAGCACGGCTTTACTCGATTTAGAATTACAAGCATCCAATCAGCATTTCGCTGAACGTTATCCGAAGCGAAGGGATATTTTTTCTAGTGGTGTGATAGGCTCTGGTTCTAGAGAATCAATCATAAAAATCGCAAAGTTTTACTGCGATCTTCAATTGCCTTCAGTGAAGTTAAAAGTATCTTGCCTCGATGACCTCGACTTGTTGCCAATACTTCGCAAAATCCTCGGTGATAAATGTCTTTTACGTCTTGATGCCAATGCCGCTTTCGATTTCGAAACCGCACTCGAATTTATGCGCCAAGCGGCCGCTTTCGGGGTAGATCTAATCGAACAACCACTTGCGGTAGGAGATGAAGAAGCCGCCGCGGAACTGCGTCGGGCAGGGCCTATGCGCATCATTGCAGACGAGTCTTTGACTAATCTTAAACAAGCTGAAAATTTAATCAAACTCGGTGCCTGTGATATTTTCAATTTACGGCTATCAAAATGCGGCGGGGTCGAGCCACTTATCGAAATCGCGAAACTCGGCCGCAAAAATGGTCTTGGTCTGATGATGGGCTGCCATGTAGGCGAGAGTGCCTTGCTCTCTGCAATGGGCAGTCAACTCGCCCAGCACCTCGGAGTCAGTCTTTTTGAGGGTTGTTTTGGATCTTACTTACTTGCGCAGGATATCTGTCAGAAAGACCTGCGCTTCGGTTCCTCGGGTAAAATACCCTCATTTAAAAGTGAAAGCTCCTTTGGCATTGATCTGGAAGCGGCGCAAATCATAAAACTTAGTGCGGATCATCTTCATTTTAGCACACAAGATTCTCTATGACAGACAATTGTGCGGGGGGTAAGCCATTCCACAAAGGGCTTGTCAAATGATTTATTAGCTTACGACTACTCCACCAAAAAAAGGCTGTGATCGATAAGAGTTATATCATATGTGCTTACAAAACAATTTTCCCATTACTTTAAGCACAAAAAAAGGCTCATTCGAAATGAAGAGCCTTTTTTTGAGTCTAGAGTTTAGATTTACTCGAGGATGAGGGCGATTGCCACACCTTCTCGTGCTTCTGTGTACTCAAGACCTTCGCTATTGAAGCTCACTTCTTCAGCGCGAGCGGCAGCTTTTAACTGTCCGGGTTCGGCTTGGAGAAGTTTGAGGTAATCCCCTTCAGCTTT
The DNA here is from genome assembly GCF_028728065.1 of Lentisphaera profundi. Taxonomy (GTDB): domain Bacteria; phylum Verrucomicrobiota; class Lentisphaeria; order Lentisphaerales; family Lentisphaeraceae; genus Lentisphaera; species Lentisphaera profundi. Next base: position 88,720 of record NZ_CP117811.1, read on the forward strand.
TACTGAGATAGCTTTGATAGGTGATTTAGATTTGAGGCCATTAGCTTGCTTAATAGGAAGAATAACTTTCTTGATATCAGCTACTAATTCAGTTCTTAATAGCGCCGCTTCATCCATTTTTACGGCTAATTTAAAACGTTCGCTAGAACCTTCCCACGCATCGGCAACTTCGGCTTTCACAAGCTTAGAAATTTTGCAGACACCACAAAGGTCTTCACCTATTAAATCAATAAGTTGCTGATCGTCTTCACTGGCTTCCACGGTGAGAGTTTCTACTGCGAGCTTCATAGAGAAATTATTTTTGGACTTATAAGTTCTCACTAAAGTAACGAGATCTAAGAGTACGAGACCGGCTTTTTTTCCAGTTTCGCAAATCGCTTCTGCAGCAACACTCGGAAGTAAAGAGATATGAACTGATTTATCACCTTCGCGTTCACGGAAAACATCTTGGTAGATTTCTTCGCAAATATGAGGCATATAAGGAGCAAATAGTTTAATGATTCCCAGTTGGATTTGATAAAGCGTCCAGCGTGCGGCTTTGGCATCTTCAGCGGCTTCATCACCATAAAGGCGGTGCTTCACCATTTCGATATAATTATCACAGAAGTCAGACCAGAAGAATTGTTCAAGGGCATTACGCGCAGGGAAAAATTCATACTTTTCAAAAGCTTTGTGATAAGCGCTGATGACTTCATCAAAACGGGTAAGAATCCATTTGTCAACGGCCGTTAAAGTAGGCATGGCAGCGGAAGCATCAAAATTCTCTAAAAAGCCTTCTGCAAAACGAGTGGAATTCCAAAGCTTGGTAAGAAGTTTACTTGAGCCTTCGATTTCGTCTTCATCAAAAGCAATATCAGTACCGAGAGTACCGGATGATGCCCAGTAACGAATTTGGTCGGCACCGTGATTTGCGATCATCGCAAGTGGTGAGAAGCGATCGCCATCTTTTGATTTAGAGATTTTTGATTTACGTGCAAAGGCTTTACCTTCGACTTGTTGTTGTTCAACCTGAACATCTTTTTTGATCACGTGACCAGAAATCACGGCATCTTTCCATGGCACATCATTGAATTGGAAATAAGATTTCACAATGGTGTAAAAAGCCCAAGTACGAATGATATCGTGAGCTTGAGGACGCATCGACATAGGGCGAATTTGAGGAAGCTCATCTTCTTCACCCCAGCGCGAGTTCAATTCTGGTGAACTAGATGAAGTAGCCCAGGTATCGAGAACATCTGCTTCAGGAATAAGTGTTTCAGGATCATAGCCTTTGCAATCAAGGGGCTTGTCCACAAGTGGATTGACAGGGAGTTGCTCAGGTGATGCAGGGAGAACCGTTCCGTCAGGAGCATACCAAACGGGAATCGGAACACCGAAATAGCGTTGACGAGAGATAGCCCAGTCCCAACCGAGGTTATCGACCCAATCACGGTAGCGTTTGCCCATGAATGATGGGAACCAATTTACTTTTTCGCCTTGAGCTAAAAGTTCTTCTTTATGTTCAACAACTTTGATGAACCACTGTTTAGTGGGAAGATACTCAACAGGAGTACCACAGCGTTCGTGAGTATTCACAACGCGTGTTTCAGCCGCTAAGTCTTCTTGTTTGAAAATAATGTTTTCTTCTTTGAGTTTTGCGATGATTGCAGAACGAGCATCATCAATACTCATGCCTTCGTATTCACCTGCGCGCTCATTCATGAGGCCTTCGAGGGTCAAACAAACATTGATTTCTAAATCGTGTTCACGCCACCAATCGATATCGGTTACATCACCAAAAGTACAGCACATAACAATACCAGTACCTTTTTCCGGATCGGCTTTTTCGTCGGCAAGAATTTTTACTGTGTGACCAAAAATGGGTACAATAGCATCTTGACCAATGAGGTGCTTATATTTTTCATTCTCAGGGTGAATAAACATGGCTGCACAGCCAGGAAGTAACTCAGGTCGTGTAGTGGCAATAGGAATATCTTCACCATCGGCACTTTTAAAATTGAGGTAGTTAAAAATCGTGCCCTTGTTTACATCATCAACTTCTGCTTGAGCAAAAGATGTCTGACATTTCGTACACCAGAGTGTAGGGCTTTCATTATACTTAACTTTATCACGTTGGAGTAAATCAAGGAATGAACGTTGTGAAATACGCTGAGACTTTTCGCTGATGGTTGAGTAGGCATTTCCCCATGCGCAGGAAAAACCGAGACTCTGCCAAAGTTCTTTGAATTGAGAACGGTATTTAGCTGAAACTTCTTCACAGTGTTTAACGAATTCTGCACGAGGCATCTCTGAGCCCTTAATGCCTTTTTCTCTTTCGGTGAGGATTTCAGTGGGTAAACCATTGTCATCAAAACCAAAAGGATACATAACGTTTTTACCCAACATGCGTTGGTAACGAGCTACGATTTCTGCTTGGGTATAAGAAAAAACGTGTCCGATGTGAAGCTTGCCGGATACTGTTGGTGGGGGTGTGTCTATAGAAAAAACTTCTTTATCTGATTGTTCATCAAAGGCATAGATGCCTTCTTGATCCCAGAATTCCTGCCATTTTTTTTCGCTGTCGGCAGCACTGTATTTGTTGGACAAAGCCATGATTTTATCTCCGTATAAATTTAATCGCGCTAAAGTAATGCCATTGAAGGGGATTGAAAATTAATCACCCGATTTAGTACAGTATTCAAAGCTTAGATTTAATGATTTCTCGTTTAGTCTTAGAAGTCGCTCTAAGATTTTTTGTAGAAAAAGGAGGATTTTCTAGATTTGTCGTGTCAGTTTTAGTAGGTGTATACGATATTAATAAGGAGGACAGAGCTTTTTAAGTTTTGTAAAATTTTAATTCAGAAGGATAGAAATATGCGTATAATTACTTTAGTCATGGCCCTAGTTTTTTTAGGAAATAGTTCTTTCGCAAAAGAATTGTTCAAAGATCCAAGCTTTAAAAAGTTCGATGATTACTGGTGGGTAAAGCCTCATAATGAGTATAAATCCTATAAGCCCGTAATTAAAAAAGGGGTTTTTTCAGTCACGACAAAGCATACCTCAGAATCCCATTATTATGGATTAATTGGTCCAGTTGATTTAAAAGAAGGTAAGAAATATTTACTCACTTTTGAAATGAATTGCGAAGGTGAGGGGATGGTGAATATAATTGCACGTACAACAAAACAGACCGGTAAAAAGAAAGGCAAAACAAAAGATAAAACTAAGAATAAACTGGTAACTCTGGGGCTTGCGCACAAAGCTAAAGATATTCAGCCAGGATGGAAAAAATATACTTGTGAATTTACGGCCACTAAAAATCCCAATTCAGATCAGATTCCTTCGATCAAAATTTTACTTGGAGAATTTCAAGGGACAGTCGAGGTCCGTAAGATGTCATTAACAGAAAATTCCGATGGTGGAGATGGTGGGAAAAAAGGCACAGTCGAAATTACTGAGCTCTAATTCATTTTCGTATTTTTTTAAAAGCCCGTTTCGACGGGCTTTTTTTTCTAATTTTTATTTTACCACAGGAAGAATAATTCTGGAGGGGTATTTTTTTGAAAGCATGATCGTGTTGTTTGCTACAGGAGATTCATTAAAAGACATTACGGGTTCGTAACTATTGGGATGCACTTCGTACTTAGGACTGTTGCTACTAGATATATGTACAGCTAAACGGTGCCCCTTGTTAATGACAATCGCGGTACTCCACATATCCATCGTCAATTTATATACTTTGTCTTTTTTAAGTTTAGATTGCTTATCGAAACCTTCATGGAAGCGTCCCATAATAATCGAATCGCGTACAATGGCTTCGTAGCCATCTGGATAAATATCTATAAGATTAGCGGTGAAAGTAGTGTCCTCGACATCCGTTTTAATAAAAAGTTCAGCAAAAACCTTACCCGTAATCTCCATAGGAGCTTGAAGTACATCAGAGCGGAAACGCAGGATATCTTTGCGATCCTTGTTAAGTCTCTGATCTTTTGGCCCGACACCTGTGTGAATAAAAACATCTCCGCCAATTGAAGGCACAGGATTACGAGGATCGTATTTGAAACTGAGAGCGGCATTTTTTACTGTGGGTAAACTTGTCTTAAGAGAGCCATCACTCTTCATATAATAAGAGACTTTTTTATGGGGAACAGGCCAGACTTCTGTCATTTTGTATTCGTTTCCTGGAGCATTTGGATCAGTACTATCACCCATTAAGAAGTAGATCATCTTTGATTTTTCTGTTACCGAGCCTGTGAGTGCCTTGGAGAGCTTCGGCAGTTGCCATTTTGCGGGAACAGCACGCATGGGTGGTTTTCGTCCAGCCATATTTCCATGGCCAGAGGCATCGACTTGAATATATAAATTGCCCTTATCGGCAAAAGCCTCGAAATAGTCTAAAGCAGACTCCGCAAAAATGTCGTACCAGCCTGTTTTGGCAATAAAGGCAGTTTGATTGTTGATGGAAGCCTTTTTAATAGTTTGTGCGTAAGTGTTTTTATTGAAGAGAGTAATGGTGGGTTTTGGCCATTGAGGTGTCTGAGTATTGCGTTGTTGCAGCCAGTTATACATTTCCCTACGAACGCCATTGTGATAGGTCCAATATAAATAAGCATTACCGCCGCTAACATTTGTTGAAACAGTCTTCAAGGCAGGATGTTTTGCTAAGTAAGCCATATAGCCACAGAATCCGTGCCCACTCTGACCAATAATGCCCACATTCCCATTACAAAAAGCTTGTTTCGAAATCCAGTCAATCGCATCATAGCCATCTTCGATTTCATTATCAAAGCTCTTGGCATCGAATGTACCTTTGCCCTCAGATTCACCATCTCCTCTCGGATCCTGACAGATAAAGACTAAGTTTTGTCCTTTAAATCGATGGGCATTATGAAAGGCTGCACTCCAAATTCCGTAAGCAGTGCGAGTGAGAATTACGGGGGCAGGTCCAGCGTTCTTGGGGACGAAAATACCCGTAGCAAGCTTGACACCGTCTCTCATGGGAACCATGTGGCGTTCAAAGGTATAATCACCTCCTAGTTGAGCAGAAATAGTCTCGATACAATATTTTTCTTTTTCCGCATGGGTGAGGATGCCATCACCATTGAAATCCGATTTTGGGTGTTGCTTCATAAAGTGAGCAGCACCAGGAATTGCGGTAGGCAAAGATTTTTCAATATCCTTTGCATAGAGTGAATAGCTTATCAATGCTAGATTTATAAACAGTAATCGCTTTAGTTTTATCATTCATGTACCCGTTTAAATTATTGTTGAGATTTCGATGTGATAAACTGCTTGTTACTCTGAGCTGTTACAGGATATAGATATTTAGTGAATCTTTTTTAAATATACTTACTGTAGTGAAATCTAATTTTGACGAATATTCCACAAAAGTCATTTGATCACCTGAATTAGCTAATAAGTGACTTTTAGTACCTAAGGACATACCCTAAAATATGTCTTAAGGATCAAACCCGAAAAGTTTTTTATATTTTATTTGATCTTTTAATGGATTGGCAAGTATTTTATACCTATGTCTCTAGGAATGATAAAATATTAGGAGTGCACTCGTGCAGGAAATTACTCACCAACAAATCATGATCTTTTTCTTTAGCCTCGCCCTACTTATTGGCTTGGCACGTATCTTTGGTGAAATGTGTAAAAAAATTGGTCAACCTTCGATATTGGGTGAAATCGCAGCGGGTATAATTTTAGGGCCTACAGTCTTTGCCTACATTGCCCCAGATTTACAAGCCACACTTTTCCCATCGTCTGGGCCTCTCTATGTAACTTTTGAGTTCATTGGAATGCTAGCCATTACTCTGTTCATGTTGATTGCAGGCATGGAAGTGGATCTTAAATGCCTTAAAAAGCAGGCTAAACCTGCCACGATAGTGGGCATTAGTAGCATGGTGGTCCCCTTTATAGGTGGCTTTGCGCTAGTTTACCTTTTTCCGAAAACATTTGATACTCAGGAAAAAACACTAGTGACAGCCTTGTTTATGGCAACCGCCCTAGCCATATCGGCTCTCCCAGTAATAACAAAAATTCTCATGGACCTTAAGCTCATAAAAACTGACCTAGGTGTCACCATAATTGCAGCCGCCATTTTTAATGACCTGACTGGTTGGATGATTTTTGCGATTGTGCTCAGTTTAATGAGCGATAATTCAGGTGGTTTTCCTTGGGAGACAATCGTTGGAATTGTGGTAGCAGGAGTACTTATGCTCACTGTAGGCAGGAAAATAATTCTGGCACTGATCCCACGTGTCCAAGCTCATGCCTCCTGGCCAGGTGGAGTTATGGGCTTTGTACTAACGGGAGCTTTACTCTCTGCTGGAGTTGCTGAATGGATTGGCGTACATGGAATTTTTGGTAGTTTCCTTTTTGGTGTAGCTCTTGGCGATAGCCCTCACTTACGTCACCAAACTGAAGAGTATATGGAAAAATTCATTTCATTCATTCTAACCCCCATATTTTTTGCGACCATAGGTTTAAAAGTTAATTTCCTGACTCATTTCGATATTTTTGCAGTCGTGATTTTATTAGTGGTGGGTTCCGTAACAAAAATCTTCGGTAGTTATATTGGAGCTAAATTTTGCCGCATGAGTAAAAGAGAATCCTGGGCCTTGGCTTGGGGAATGAATGCTCGTGGAGTGATGGAAATTATTTTAGCTATCATCGCTTTAGAGGCTGGAGTCATTAACGATACTATTTTTGTGGCAGTGGTCATTTTAGCATTATTCACATCGATGACTTCTGGTGCTTTAATGAAAATTAGTCTAAGAAGACGTTCAAAAACTTCTGCAGCAACGAGCTTTGGGCGTGGTGCTTTCGTGGCAGATCTTTCTCATCAATCACCTTCCCACGTCATTAAGGATATTGTTCTTGGCCTTAAGTTAGATCATCAAGTTCAGGCCGACCTTATCCAAAGTATAATTAACCGAGAGCAACTGATGTCGACGGGACTTGAAAAAGGCCTAGCTGTCCCTCATTGCCGTACTGACTTGGTCAAAAAGCCAGTGCTAGCAATAGGCATCCATAAAGAGGGAGCAAATTTTGATTGCTTTGACGATGGTAAAGCTCATATAATTGCTCTGATTATCACACCTCTAGATGATCCGGAGAGTCAATTAGAACTCATTAGTCTTCTCGCATCTCACTTTTCATCCAAAGAAGAAATAGAAAAGGCAATGCAGTGCCATTCCAAGGTGGATATGCACGCCATTCTAAATGCAGCGGATGAATTATCCGAAAAGAAGCACTAGGCCTTAAGGCTTAAAGCCTAGTGGACATAGAGTTATTCTATGTAGAGTTCATTTTTTTATTAAATATTTTAGAGAATCACCAATAAAACTTTTAAAATTTGCGTTTTAACAATATCAAGCAAATGAAAAGAGTCTAAATTCAGTGAATCAATCAATAGCAAAAATGAGTTTAAAGGAAGTCCCAGTAATGAATCAGCCTTACTGAGCCAACTTAAGCAGGGAGATGAAGGAGCTTTAAGCGAATTAATCGTTCTGCATCAAGAAGCTATGATTGCGTATATATATTGCCTTAGTGGTGATATTGAACTCAGTAAGGATATTTGCCAAGAAAGTTATTTAAAATTGCTTAGCAAACCTCCAGTTCTGATAGTGGGAAAAAGTTTACGTTCGTGGCTTTTTCGCGTGGGTCGCAACAAGTTTCTTGATCATATCCGAAAACAAAAATATGAGTTTGCAGAATTGAATGAAAATTTAAGCTGTAGTGAAAAGTCACCAGATCATCAAATGATTCAATTCCAACAAAAAGAAAATATTCAGCACTGTCTTGAAGCACTACCTGAACTACTTCGTGAAACGGTAAAATTAAGGGTTTACGAAGAGATGAATTTTCGTGAGATATCTGAGCAAATGGGGACACCACTGGGGACAGTGCTTTGGCGTATGCAAAAAGCGCTTAAACTTCTAAAGCCCCAATTTAAAGGAGAGAAATCATGAATAAAGAAGATTTTCGCTTGAATAATGATCAGCAATTAGCGCTGAGATCGGCATTGAAAAAACAGCCAAGTATGAAAAGAAGTCGCTTCATATTACCGGCCTATGCGGCGGTCGTACTGGGCACTTTTTTACTAGTAAATCCAAAAACAGATGTAAACCCACCTAATCATTCTCAAGAAGTAATCAAAGAGCAATATTCCCATCAGGATTTGGTGAAGTTCGAGAGAGAGTTTGAAACCCGACGTAGTGCAAATAAGAGAGTTCGTAAAGATAAAGTAAAAGTTAGATTTCAAGCTAGGAAAAAAAGTAAATCAGCAAATTTGGCTGAAAAAATGGCAGGCACTCGTTTGCGTTTAAATAAATTGAAAAGTAAAATTAATAGTTAAGAGGAGTTAGAAATGAATAAATTATTTATCTTGTTTATGTTGCTGTTTACAGCTAGTGGCATGCTTTTTGCGAATAGTACAAAATGTAATTCTACAAGAGTTGGAATTGTTTTTGAAGAAGATGACGAACACGACGAAGATGACGAAGATGACGAACACGACGAAGATGACGAAGATGACGAAGATGACGAAGATGACGAAGATGAATTTGATGAAGAAGAGTTTAAACAGTTTTTGAGTAAACACTTTGGATTTGCACAAAAACTTAAGCAGCGCCTAAGTGAAGACGAACACGAAGAATTTATTGAAGAAATAGAAGAGCTCTACCTTAGCATCAAAGAAAATAGTGAAGACGAACATGAAAGTATAGAGCTTAAAATTGAATTGATGGAGATTCAATCCTACTTGATGGGAGAGTTGATTCGCTACACAAGCAATAAAGAAGAAAAGCAAGAGATGCAACAGAAATTAGCTGGGCATCTCAGTATACTTTTTGATTTAAAGTTGAAAACGTATCATATGGAAATGAAAGACTTGGCAAATGAAATACAAGAGATGCAAAAAATGATTCAAAAGCGTAAAATGCTTAAAGAAAAAATCATTGAAATGCAACTTTTTAAGCTAAGCAATGATGAAGATTTACTAGATTGGTAAGCTTATTAGTCAATTGATATTTGGAAATGTGACATGATGAGCTGATACGTGAAGCCCCAAAGGTCAGTCCCTTCTATATCAATGCAGGTAAAATCTAAATCAGGATAGTTCTTTGATTTTTGCTTCTTTAGATGAAATTGCGGCTTCCGCAAATAATCTAATGATACCCAGTAGTATTCATAGTGCTCACGAAGATCTAAAGTAATTTGCGGTTCATGCTCAAGTTCGAAAAAGTAGGGCTGAACCCACATGGGGTGTCCAACAGTCCCGCCAGCCGAAAGCATTGGAAGTTCTTCGTAATCACTGTGTTGATCTAAGGCGAAGTCACACTCTTCACGGGTCTCCCTGATTGCAGCAGCAAGAGGGGAGCTATCTTCGGGGTCAATTTTACCACCAGGTAAGGACAGGTGACCTGACCAAGGGTCTATATCATTGATGGAGCGCTTGAGTATAAGGATCTTGTCATCACAAAGAATGAGACTTACTGCGGCTTGTGCTATCATGATATGTTTAGGGTCCAAGTTTACTTAATCAAACGGATGGTCCATGGATATTTATAAAGCACGCCTCTGTTTGCGGCATTCGCAGCTTTGATGATACAGACTATATCTACAATGAGTATGGCAAAGAGCATTAAATAGCCGATCAATAACAGACATAAGACGATACTTATTACTGAATAAATGAGCATTGTTATTTGGAAATTGATAGCTTCTTTCCCGCACTCATCGACAAAGGGAGATTCATCTTTTTTTATTACCCAAAAAATAGCGGGCCCAATGATTCCGCCAAAAGGGATACCTGCAAAATTTAACAAGGCGAGAAGGTGACAAACCATGGCGTTGGTTTTTTCTTCTTTAGGTATATCTGCGGGGTCTATAATTAATTCATCCATCTAAACATTCCTCCATAGGGTAGTTATCTAATATGAGATAAATTGGAGCGATCTAATAATAGATCAAGTGTCCGATGCAATAATTATAATGAGCGATGGAGTATACGTCGATAAAAGGCAATGAAACAAGCTGTATCTATAGTGTTAGCTTCAGCATAGATTATATTTTGATTAAATATAGCGAATTCAATTTAAAAAATTTGTTGTGTGAGGGGCATAGGCATAAATTAATTGCAGCAATATTAATTTAAAATTAGAGGTACTATTATGTCATTTATTCAAAGAGATCTTCCCTATGGTTTTGATGATCTAGCCCCACATCTAGATCGTAGTGTTCTCGAGATACATTTCACCAAACATCATGCGGGTTACGTTTCGAAGCTCAATGCGGCATTGGAAAACACCGAGCTCATTAATAAAGATTTGACCTCTCTAGTCTCAGATCTTTCAGTAGTTCCAGAAGCAAAACGTGCAGCGGTGAAAAAACTTGCCGGTCAACATTATAATCATCAACTCTACTGGGAAAGCCTTTCTCCAAGAGGCGGAGGTGAACCTACAGGTTCATTAGCAGAAGCAATCATTAGAGATTTTGGTTCTTACGATGCTTTTCGTACAAGCTTTAATGCCGCGGCAGCAACACAGTTTGGCAGTGGTTGGGCATGGCTCAGTAATAATAATGGTAAACTTGAGGTGAGTTCTACAGGTAACGAGGATACACCGCTAATGACTGGAGCTAAACCTATCTTAACCTTAGATGTATGGGAGCATGCTTATTACCTACAGTATCAGAATCGTCGCCCTGCTTTTATTGACGCTTTTTGGAATGTCGTTGACTGGGATGCCGCAAACACACGCTTTAATTCTTAGTTGAAGCAATCGTTGTGATCAAAGAGAGAGCCTTTTGGTTCTCTCTTTTTCTTTGTAGTGAAAGCGAACGAATAAATATTAACCATTATACCGCTGAAGAGACATCTTATATATATTGATATAGGGAGCAATGCTTGACTTAAGGTCCGTGGATAATTATTAATGCATGCCATCATGACCTAATAAACACAGTTATATCCTGCTTGCGCTGTGTCCGAGTATAGATCGAGGCGAGATAAAGAGTGGAGTCAAAATCCACAGTAGGGCTAAGATCTCGCAACAGGAAACCCTATTTTCGAAGGGAGTATCACTCGCATTCCAGCTGGGCATTGATCCTTTTGAGCAGGAATGCAGCTTGAGAGCGTATATTTCGAAAAAAGATCTCTCAAGCTTAAAAAGCTGTAAGTGGCTGCCTAGAAGCGCTTAGGTGTGGTATAGAGCAGTTGCTTGCTAGAGAATCCGTATAAAAAGTAAATAAAAGATAGCAAAGGGCATTGCAGAAAAACGAACTGAGGATATTCTAAGGCCTCGTCAGAAACGACGGGCAAACAACCGGGCCGAAAGCGAGCTAGTTGAGAGTAAAAAAACGAAGATTTTTGATAGTTGAATTATATGATAGTAACGGGCTCCTAAATCATTTATGATTTAAGAGTTAATTTTTTCGAGAGAGAAAACTCAATAGAATAAAAAAAGTAATAAGTCAGAATCAAACACAATCAAATTGATTGGAGAGTTTGATCCTGGCTCAGAATGAATGCTGGCGGCATGGATTAGGCATGCAAGTTGAACGAGAATCTAACTTCGGTTAGAGGAAAGTAGCGAAAGGGTGAGTAACGCGTGAATAATCTGCCCCCAAGTTTGGAACAACAGTTGGAAACGACTGCTAAAACCGGATGTGGATATAAGGTCGCATGATCTAATATCTAAAGGAAACGCTTGGGGATGAGTTCGCGTGCCATTATGTTAGTTGGTAAGGTAACGGCTTACCAAGACTATGACGGCTAGGTGGTCTGAGAGGACGATCACCCACACTGGGACTGAGACACTGCCCAGACTCCTGCGGGAGGCTGCAGTCGAGAATCTTCCGCAATGCGCGCAAGCGTGACGGAGCAATGCCGCGTGATCGAAGACGGCCTTCGGGTTGTAAAGATCTGTCAGGGGGGAAAAACGATGATGGTACCCCCAGAGGAAGCCACGGCTAACTACGTGCCAGCAGCCGCGGTAATACGTAGGTGGCGAGCATTATTCGGAATTACTGGGCGTAAAGGGTCCGCAGGTGGTTAACTAAGTCAGATGTGAAATTTCAGTGCTCAACACTGAACCTGCATTTGAAACTGGTAAACTAGAGTATGTGAGAGGTAAGCGGAATTTGTGGTGTAGCGGTGGAATGCGTAGATATCACAAGGAAGACCAAAGGCGAAGGCAGCTTACTGGCACAATACTGACACTCATGGACGAAGGCTAAGGTAGCGAAAAGGATTAGATACCCTTGTAGTCTTAGCAGTAAACGTTGTACACTCGATGTTGGTCTGGTTAGTCGGATCAGTGTCTAAGCTAACGCGATAAGTGTACCGCCTGGGAAGTACGGTCGCAAGACTAAAACTCAAAGGAATTGACGGGGGCCCGCACAAGCGGTGGAGCATGTGGCTTAATTCGAGGCAACGCGAAGAACCTTACCCGGGTTTGACATTGAGCGACGTTCGGTGAAAGCCGAATTCCCTTCGGGGCGCGAAAACAGGTGCTGCATGGCTGTCGTCAGCTCGTGCTGTGAAGTGTTCGGTTAAGTCCGGCAACGAGCGCAACCCATACCCTTACTTGCTAACAGGTAATGCTGAGAACTTTAAGGGGACTGCCCGTGTTAAGCGGGAGGAAGGTGTGGACGACGTCAAGTCAGTATGGCCCTTACACCCGGGGCTGCACACGTGCTACAATGGCCGGTACAAAGGGCAGCAACCTAGCGATAGGAAGCGAATCCCCAAAACCGGTCTCAGTACGGATTGGAGTCTGCAACTCGACTCCATGAAGATGGAATCGCTAGTAAATGGGCATCAGCTACGGCTCATTGAATACGTTCCCGGGCCTTGTACACACCGCCCGTCACATCATGGGAGCTGAGTTCACCCGAAGTCGTTGCGCCAACCTGCTTGCAGGAGGCAGACGCCGAAGGTGGGCTTAGTGACTGGGATGAAGTCGTAACAAGGTAGCCGTTGGGGAACCAGCGGCTGGATCACCTCCTTTTTAAGGAATGAAAAAAGACTAACCTCTATTTAGAACTTCGGTTCTATAACATGAGTGCTTTTTACATGACTTATTACCCCGTTACTATCATATAATTCAAATATTGGACCGAGCGACAGCGCTCAGTCTTCGATATAGATCCTTGAAAGGAAGAAAACAATAGAATGAAAGAGTCAAAGTATAAAGTAAGAAACAATTTATACCAAGATCGCAAACCAAAGAATACAAGATAGAACGACTTAGTAAGAAATAGGTGTGTCGCCGAAAATGTTAATTTTTTAAGATTTTTGGTGGACAAGCTAGTAAGGGTGTATGATGGATGCCTTGGCACTAACAGGCGATGAAGGACGCGTTAAGCTGCGAAATGCCTCGGGGAGCTGCAAAAGAGCTTTGATCCGGGGGTATCCGAATGGGGAAACCCAACTGGAGTTATGTCCAGTTATCTCTGACTGAATAAATAGGTCAGAGAAGCGAACCTAGGGAAGTGAAACATCTCAGTACCTAGAGGAAAAGAAATCAACCGAGATTGCGCTAGTAGCGGCGAGCGAACGCGCAAGAGCCTAAACCTAAGAGCTTGCTTTTAGGGGTTGCGGGACCTGCAATATTGTATTGAAGAGATAGCTGAATAGTTTGGAAAAACAAACCACAGAGGGTGATAGTCCCGTAAGCGAAATTTCTTTAATATATAGCGGGTATCCCAAGTAGGGCCGGACACGTGAAACCCGGTCTGAATCAGGGAGGGCCACCTTCCAAGGCTAAATACTCGTTAGTGACCGATAGTGAACCAGTACCGTGAGGGAAAGGCGAAAAGAACCCCGTAAGGGGAGTGAAATAGAACCTGAAATCATACATCTACAAAGTGTGGGTCATCTTTATATGATGTACCGCATGCCTTTTGCATAATGAGTCTGCGACTTACTGTATACGGCAAGGTTAAGTTATTAAACGGAGCCGAAGCGAAAGCGAGTACGAATAGTGCGATTCAAGTCGTATGCAGTAGACCCGAAACTGAGTGATCTATCCATGAGCAGGTTGAAGCCCGAGTAACATCGGGTGGAGGACCGAACCAATACGTGCTGAAAAACGTTTGGATGACTTGTGGATAGGGGTGAAAGGCCAATCAAACTCAGTGATAGCTGGTTCTCTCCGAAATAGCTTTAGGGCTAGCCTTGAGTGCTTCTTTACGGGGGTAGAGCTACTGATTTTTCGCGGGCCCTTACCGGGGTACCAACAAATATCAAACTCCGAATACCGTAAATTTATGAGCTCAGGAGTCAGACTATGTGGGACAAGCCGCATAGTCAAAAGGGAAACAGCCCAGATCGCCGTCTAAGGCCCCCAAGATGGGCTAAGTGGAATTAAGGATGTGGAGTTGCTTGGACAATCAGGATGTTGGCTTAGAGGCAGCCACCATTTAAAGAGTGCGTAATAGCTCACTGATCGAGTGATTCTGCGCCGAAAATAATCGGGACTAAAGCCCATTGCCGAAGACGCGACCCAGCTTGCTGGGGGTAGGAGAGCGTTCTATGCAGGAGTGAAGCTTGATGGAAACAACAGGTGGACCGCATAGAAGTGAGAATGCAGACATAAGTAACGAAAAACTGGGTGTGAATCCCAGTCACCGAAATCCGAAGGTTTCCTGGGCAAGGTTCGTCCCCCCAGGGTTAGTCGGACCCTAAGGCGAGGCCCAACGGCGTAGTCGATGGACAACAGGTTAATATTCCTGTACTAGTTAAGTGTAGTGATGAAGGGACGCGGAAGGAAAGTGCAAATGAGTGTTGGATATCTCATACCAAGCAGGCAATTCGTAGAGTAGGAAAATCCGCTTTACATAAGAACCAACTGTTACGGGGCGAAGAAACCTTCGGGTAGAAACGCTTTGCATGGAACCATGCCGCCAAGAAAAGCTTCTAAGCGTTTGATGCTTAATTATCCGTACTAAAACCGACACAGGTAGGAAAGTCGAGTAGACTAAGGTGCGCGAGAGAAACCACGTTAAGGAACTCGGCAAATTAGCCCCGTAACTTCGGGAGAAGGGGTGCCCCCTCAGGGGGGCCGCAGTTAAGAGGTCTGGGCGACTGTTTAGCAAAAACATAGCACTCTGCAAACTCGAAAGAGGAAGTATAGGGTGTGACACGTGACCAATGCCAAAAGGTCAAATGGAGAGGTTAGCCTTCGGGCAAAGCTTCGAAATGAAGCCCTGGTGAATGTCGGCCGTAACTATAACGGTCCTAAGGTAGCGAAATTCCTTGTCGGGTAAGTTCCGACCTGCACGAATCGTGTAACGATCCAGACACTGTCTCAACGTGGATCTCGGTGAAATTGTAGTTCCGGTGAAAATGCCGGATACCCGCAGATGGACGGAAAGACCCCATGAACCTTTACTGTAATCTGATATTGTTGTTCGGGCAGATATGTGTAGCATAAGTGGGAGACTGTGAACTTACGTCGTCAGGCGTAAGTGAGTCGTCAGTGAAATACCACCCTTATCTGTCTGGGCATCTAACCCCACGTCCGTGAATCCGGATGGGGGACAGTTTCAGAGGGTCAGTTTGACTGGGGCGGTTTCCTCCTAAAAAGTAACGGAGGAGCTCGAAGGTCTACTCAGTATGGTCGGCAATCATACGTAGAGCGTAAGGGTAGAAGTAGGCTTTACTGTAACACCGACAGGTGGAGCAGTTGCGAAAGCAGGACCTAGTGATCCAGCGGTGGAAAGTGGTATCGCCGTTGCTCATCGGATAAAAGGTACTCTGGGGATAACAGGCTTATCGCACCCAAGCGTCCATAGCGACGGTGCGGTTTGGCACCTCGATGTCGGCTCATCACATCCTGGGGCTGAAGAAGGTCCCAAGGGTCCGGCTGTTCGCCGGTTAAAGTGGTACGCGAGCTGGGTTCAGAACGTCGTGAGACAGTTCGGTCCTTATCCTCTGCGGGCGCAGGATATTTGATAGGAGCATTCCCTAGTACGAGAGGACCGGGAATGAGTGACCTCTGGTGTTCCAGTTGTACCGCCAGGTGCATTGCTGGGTAGCTACGTCGCGAAAGGATAAGCGCTGAAAGCATCTAAGCGCCAAGCCCCCCTAAAGATGAGATATCCCAGGATTTATCCTCTAAAGGCTACAGGAAGACTACCTGTTTGATAGGCTGGAGATGTAAGCATAGCAATATGTTCAGTTGACCAGTACTAATCAGCCGTGAGGCTTGTCCACCTCTTTTTTACTTAGCACTCAAATGCTCAGTAAAAAAGACAATAAGCACACACACAAATTCGAGTTAAGTCGAGTTTGCGATCTTAATCTTTCCACACTAAGTTTTCTTCCCAACATTTTCCGGCTGGTAACCACAGCGGAGGAGCCACACCCGATCCCATCCCGAACTCGGTAGTTAAGACCTCCAGCGCCGATGGTACTGCAGTTAAGACTGTGGGAGAGCAGGTCGTTGCCAGCCTTTTTTTTTGCTGCCTATTTATAGGCAGTTCGGCTAAGACCGGAAACATTCTAGAGCGTATATCATTTGATATACGCTTTTTTTTGTGCTCACACTACTGCCGTAGGGGCGATTGAGTCTGTTATATAGAAATAAATATACTGGCGTAGGGGCGGATGAGGCTGTTAGATTATTCGTAGATGTAATCCTTTT
The DNA here is from genome assembly GCF_028728065.1 of Lentisphaera profundi. Lineage (GTDB taxonomy): Bacteria > Verrucomicrobiota > Lentisphaeria > Lentisphaerales > Lentisphaeraceae > Lentisphaera > Lentisphaera profundi. The sequence goes on from NZ_CP117811.1 coordinate 105,357, forward strand.
AAAAGAATAGCGTGTGTATATAAGGTGGTGGCTTATTTGTTGCGATAAGCTCGGCACGCTGAAAGCGTGTACTACATACTTAGATGAGGTTTTTCTATTGCCGTAGGTGTAAAACTTCGGTAAATATTGTTTTTTATAAGGTTTTCTTGTGTAGTTGTTAAGGAGACTCCTTACATGTGAGCCTAAGATAAATGAAGTGTGTGATTAGCTCCCGTGAACATTAAAATCACGCGTGATTCAACTCAGTTGAATCACTAAATTAGGGATCGATATTGATTTGTAGATGAGACAATATTCAGTAATGTTATCTGACATTGGGCTTATAAATCTTTCTTGATGAGCACTTTCCATATTAAATTGGAGATAATTTTATGTCCCTCGGAATTGGGATGAATGCCATCGGCTAAATTCATTTTCGGGTGACCCGCAACGCCTTCGAGCATGAAGGGGAGTAATTCAATATCATTCTTTTTTGCTAAGCGAGGGTAAAGGGCTTCAAATTTACTGGTGTATTCTTTGCCCATGTTGGGGGGCATTTTCATGCCCGCTAGAATGATGCGAATGGAAGGGTTTTTCTTTTTAGCGGAAGTAATGATTTTTTGTAGATTTTCTTCCAGTACTTCAGTGCTGAGGCCACGAAGGCCATCGTTTGCACCTAGGGCAATAATGAGTACATCTACCTTCTTTTTAAAGAGCCAGGGAAGCTTGCGTAGGCCACCAGCAGAAGTTGCACCACTCGTGCCAGCATTGATCACCTTGGAGTCAGTATGTTCTTTGTTGAGTTGCTTTTGTAGAAGAGCGGGCCAAGCCTCACTTTCTTGGACGCCATAGCCTGCAGTGAGGCTATCGCCTAAGCAGATAATGCGCTGCTCAGAGCTTAGAGCTGAAAGAGCAAAAGCAAAAAATAAAGTTAGGTGAGGAATAATTTTTTTAATCATAATGAAAAAATATAGGCCGAGATGAAGCTAAGACAATAGTTTTATGGATCAAGATAAATTTTATTCCCATATTCCCATATTCCCATATTCCCATATTCCCATATTCCCATATTCCCATATTCCCATCTATGAAATCCTTAATTATTATGTGTGAGTAGTATTTTTTTGTCTTGTGTAGAGATATAATTGGGAAAAATAGCGCTATAAAATAGAACCCTTTTCAAGAGAAGTTCTTCTCAAAATGGCAAATAAGCACTGTATATATAGTGCTAATGAGTGGCATGCTAGAATAAAAGGATGACATTCATATCAACTACAGAACCAAGGTTTACGATCTGTGAATAATCTGGGATCCTTATAAGAAATTGTGTTCTTTAGTACCAAATAAGAGTGTTTGTTTATAGCAATAACGTCGGCGTATAAAAATAGTTATTATTAGTTTTGAGATTTTTTGTTAAGAAATGATTAATGCATGTAGCGCGCTTGAAATTTCGTTGTTTCTTAGGCTACAGGAAAATTTTTTCATACTACAATATTCTTATATGTAAAATCAAAAAAGAGTTTTTTGCTTGTTAATATGTAGTTTTTTAGTGTGTAGGCAGTTATTATTTATAATGAATAGGATTTTTATCATGAGTTACGGCGTTACGTCTAATAGAGTAAAAACAATTGTTTTAATTGATGATGACCGTTTAATTACAGTCTTGGTTAAGGCATTTTTAGTACATACAGATATAAATTTAATTACGTTTAATTGTCCGGAATTGGGACTTAAGTACGTTTTAGAAAATGAAGTTGATATGTGTATTACAGATTTAATGATGCCTAAAATTGATGGCTTCGATATTTGTGATCAAATTTTAGAAAAAAAGCCCCTGGTAAAACTTGCGGTATTATCATTCAAAAAAATGTCGATAAATGAGATGCACTATTTACTTGCGAATGGGATTTGTTATTTCAATAAACCAGTAGCGCCCAAATTTTTTCGTCAACATTTGGATGCGTTTTTATTTTCCAAGAGTGATTGTCTAATACCTAATCAGGTAACAGCGGCTCATTAAGGCAAATGAGCAATGAGGTTTTTTATCTACTTATGCATGTCGTTTAGTTTTAATATTAGTGCATCATTAATCCTTAATGATGCAGACTTTAAATCTGCCAAAATTTTGTTTAAAAACAAACAATACCTTAAGGCATTAGTGCAGATCAATAGACATTTATCGATAAGGCCAAATGATATTGATGGACGAGCATTTAAAGCAGAGACACTCCATATACTAAAACAACATACAGAGGCCTTAAACTTGTATCAAGAGATATTACGAGAGAGACCTAAGTGGAAATATATTCAGGTGCAGTATGTACACTTACTCATCGACTTAGGTGCCTTGACTCCCGCTCAAAAATTGATTGAAAAGTATAGTTTACAGGAAGACTTAGATCAACGTTTTTATGGTAATCAGGCGGTGAAATATATTAAATGGAATGATTCTGAAGAAGCAGAGAAGTTGCTATTAAAGAATAGTCACTCACAGGATTCCATTTTAAAGCAGCGCGCAAAATTTGATTTGATCATGCTATATCGGAAAAAATCATTGATGAATAAAGTCTTACAGGAAAAGCAGTTACTAGATGAGGTAGTTAAAGAGTTTCCCTTTTGGCTTCAAGAGGCTGAGGCAGATGCCCTTTTAGCGAGTAAAAAACCAGAAGATGCGCTACTTATATATAGAGAATTGGAATCTAAACATCAATTGTATGCAAAGGATTATCCACAGAGTTTCAATTTGCAGATGTCGATTTTCGCGTGTTTTATTGACATGGAACACTTTGAAGAGGCCTTTGGTGTATTGGAAGATATTAACTCCTATATAGGAGGCTTGCGGGAAGAAAGAGGCCTATTAGTAAATAATTATCATTGGGTGTCGATAAGATTAAATTATGCTTGGTGGTATATGTACCAAGGAAGGTTTGAAGAGGCTGAATCTATTATAGAAGATTTGCATGACTTGATGCCTGCAAATGATATGGTCCAATTTTCTAAAGCCTACCTTAGTTTGTGGCGCGGTCATCCGACGAAAGCACTTGAGTCATTTTCTATTATTAAACACGGCAATCATATCAATTCCATCCAAACGCAAAATGGTATTAACATGGCTTTAGATAACTTGGGATTTAAGCGAGAGGCGAGAGCTCACACGGATGAGTTATTAAGTTATTATCCCGAGTCAATTTTGCTGAAAACTCAAAAAGAAAATCAATCAGTAGATGATATGAATATCTTTAAATTCGAAACTAGCTTAGAGGACTTCTATAGACTTAGTTTAAGTGCTCCCGTTGATTGGTTTGATCGAGAGGTGGGTATTGATAGGATATTCATAGAACATGCTTGGTGGAAAAAAGGTAATGATTATTACAATTCTAGAAGTAACTCTCAATCTTCTATAACCGAAGGGAAAGATCGTTTTTTCGAGAAATTTGGCTGGCGAGGTCTATATGTACCCGGAATTAAAGGAGAACTATATTTATCTTATTTCAATCACGATAAAGTAGGTTTTGGATCACATATGGAAGCCGGTACAGATCATTGGTTCCTTGCTGCTGGTTATGATAGCATTTCTGAGAAGGTACCTTTAATAAATGAACTGCAAGGGAATGAAAGCTATGTACAAGTTAAATATAGACAGGATGAAACTTTTGATGTGGCATTGAAGATGGAATACATCGCGCAAAATGATGGTAATCATCGTAGTTCTTATTCACTGAGAAGCCATAATCTAATTAAAGTATATCATCGATGGCAATTTAATATAGATACAGACTTAGCTTATATTGACCGTAAAAAAGAGCAATCAGAGCTTTATTATAGCCCCAATGATTATGTTTTAGGATATGTCATTCCGAATGTTTCTCATTTGTGGTATAGAAGGTATGATTATTCATTTAGTGACAGATTATATTTCGGCTTAGGTTATAAAGAAGAAAGAAATTATGAGGGGGGCGAGGTCTCTTTTATTCGCTATCAGCAAGAGTTAAATGTTAATAAAAAATTGAAATTTCTATGGTCTATGACTTGGGATAATAGCATTTTTTATGGTGATAAAGAAGATAATATTGGTGCTTATTTTGAAATGGAGTGGAGATTTTGATCTGTCGCTTACTAATCTACTTCCTCGGCTTAATTAGCTACGGACAGATGCTTCCCTTAGCCGATGCAAGTTGGGAAAAAAATGAGTATATTTCTCTTTGTTATCATGATGTTCCCTTAAGAGTTGACGGAGATCCTTATGCGGTCGATTTGGAAAGTCTAGTAGATCAAATTGAGTATTTGCTCCGACATGAATATAACTTTATAAGTTTTCAGGATGTAATTGATGCTAATAAGGGATTAAAAAATCTTCCGTCAAAGGCCGTACTGATGACATTTGATGATGGTTATGAGAGTTTTCACGATAATATTCTTCCCATTTTAGAGCTTTATCGAGTCCCTGCAGTTTTTGCCATTGTAAGTAGTTGGATACAGCAAGCACCTAAAGCACCCCGAGGTAAAGAAAAACTTTATCCTAAAATTATTAGTCTAGAAAAATTAAAACGAGTCGCAAAATCCCCTTTAGTAGAAATCTCTTGCCATAGTCATAATATGCATAAAGCGGTACAATTGAACCGCTATAAAAATACCGCTGCATCCCTACCTACTAGACAATATTTAGGCTTAGAAGATCGCTTTGAAACTTTTGATGAATACCACCGAAGATTAAAAAATGACTTACAAGAAAACATAGATTTTATTGAAAGGGAACTAGGGCTTAAACCGAGGATTATGGTGTGGCCTTATGGCAAATATAATCGACTTGCAGTTGAAACAGCGAAGGAACTTGGTTTAGCCTATCATTATACTCTAAATAAAGGCGAGAATTTATCGAATCAGCCTGATCATACCAAGCGAAAACTTATCGTGAATAACCCCAACGGAGCAGGATTTGCACTGTTAATGCAAACTAAATTCTATATGGATTATCGCAAAACTTTCTATTTTTCTAACTTCAATAAAAATGACTTAGCATGGAGAAAGTTGCACTTGGATTCTTTTGTAGAATCAATGTTTAAATTAAAGCCTAGCTATGTAGTTTTGGACTACGTGCCCGGAGATTTACAATTTTTAAGTCATAGCTGTAGAGCGTTAAATATGAGAAATATGAGTGTATTGATTTCTCTTTCCAAAAATGATCGAGCAAAAATAAGTGACCTAGCACAATTGCTTGATTTAGACGGCTTAGTCTTCAAAGATTATCTTCCTCTACCAGAAGAGGTTTTAGCATTTAAATATTATCGACCGAAAGGGATTGTTATTGGTGCCGGAGGGGATTGTGACTACCAACTCTGTTATGATGAAAGTGAACTAGATCAAAAAAGTGAGCTCTTGAAGAAAAAAATATTTTTTAGCGATAATGAATCAAGGCTTCTTAAGAGCTTGAGTTTAGGAGTGAAATATATAGCATCGGACAAGGAATATAAATGCTTGTCTAATAAGGTTTTTCCAATGAAAGGATATTTTAAAAAATGATGGAGTATATCTCTATATTTGTGTTTGTGTATCCCATGATGATGGCGATTGTGTGGATCTTTGGGAGTTTGATTTTTAGGTTTTTTGTAAAAGAAGAAATAATGTTTCCCCCTTTTGCCAAGGGAGCTATTCCTGGTTTGTCTATACTTGTACCATGCCACAATGAAGAAGATTGCATAGAAGAGACGGTTTTAAGGTTAATGGTTTTAGAGCTAGAGCAGTATGAAGTTATTCTCATTAATGACTGTAGCCAAGATAGTACACTAGATAAAATGATTGAACTTCAACAAAAATTTCCCGAAAGTAATATTAGAATTGTCAATTTAAAAACTAACCAAGGCAAGGGTGCGGGTATGACTATAGCCGCTAAAGTAGCCAGATATGAATACCTCTTGGGAATTGATGCCGATGCGGTTCTAGATAAATGGGCGCCGCAATACTTATTGTGGCATTTAGTGAGACATCCAGATTTAGGGGCAGTAACTGGTAATCCAAAAGTTCGAAATAGAATTTCGATTTTGGCGAAAATACAAGTGGGTGAATTTTCCAGTATTATTGGAATGATAAAGAGAACTCAAAGACTTTTTGGAGTCGTCTATACGGTATCTGGCGTAGTGGCATTATTTAGGAAACGAGCTGTAGTGGACGTAGGTATGTGGTCAAATGACATGGTAACTGAAGATATTGATATAACGTGGAAATTACAATTAAAAGGTTGGGGCGTTCAGTTTGAACCGAGGGCGCTATGCTGGATATTAGTCCCTGAAACCCTTAAGGGGATTTGGAGCCAGCGTTTGCGCTGGTCACAGGGGGGCAATGAAGTTTTATTAAAATATTGGAAGGATATTTTTTCATTCAGATCGTACAAAATGTGGATTTTGTATTTGGAGTATAGCTGCTCAGTATTTTGGTGTTATGCATTTTTATTTACGATTATAATCACCATATGTGAAGGATCAGCGAGCACTCTATTTAAGCCAGAATTACTAGGGCTTTTGTCTTTAATTTGCTTAGTACAATTTAGTACGGGTTTAATCTTGGATAACCGCTATGAAAAATCACAGTATAAAAATATTCCTTGGTTAGTACTCTATCCCTTAGCTTACTGGATAGTTAACATGTCTGTTACCGTTGTTAGCTTTCCGAAAGCGCTATTAAAACCAAAGGGAAAAGTCGCGACTTGGAAAAGTCCTGATAGAGGAATCCGTAATGAATAGAAAGCTAACATCGAGTAATCGCAGACGAAATACTGATGTCATGCTCAAAAATGAGCAGCACAACCCTATGGCCCGCGACACCTTTTATGACCTGATTTTCAATCGATCAACTTTAAATGAAAAAATACAGGGCTCACAGAGAAAGGGGATCATTTATTTTATTTTAAAGTATTTGCTTCTTAGACCGATGTTTCTAATATTGTCATGGTATGTAATTATATGGCTTAGTAGTCATTTGGCGGATGAAGGTTTTCTTGATATCACCAAGTTTGATTCTTGGTTTTTTGCTTTATTTTTTATCACTACTTACGCCCTTCTTTTGATTTTGTTCAAGCCTGAAAATAATGATTTAAATTCTTCTATTATGAAGGATAATGAGTTGTCCGAAAAATTTAGATGCTTAGAAAGTGATATAAAACTTATTAAAGCAAGTAGGTACATAGAAGTAGACTTCTATCGTGAGCATGTGATCTTAAATTCTGAACAGGTTGATAATATAATTATTAAAATACCTTTTAAAATTGATAATCTCGATAAGTATGTGAATCCAAATAAGATCTCTTAATCTAGAAAACATGGTCCTTCGAAGTTTGCTGTAAAAACTATCTAATATGAAAAACATCATTTTCACAGATGGTCTTCCAGAACTTGAGTATGAGATCATCGTTTGCACCTAAGGTCACGATAAGTACATCTACATTCTTTTTAAAGAGCTAGGGAAGCTTGCGTAGCCCACCAGCAGAAGTTGCACCACTGGTGCCAGCATTGATCACTTTATAATTAGTATGTTCTTTGTTGAGTTGCTTTTGTAGAAGTGCCGGCCAAGCCTCATCTTCTTGCACGCCATAGCTTGCCGTGAGACTATCACCTAAGCAGATAATGCGCTGCTCAGAAGCTATTGCGCTAAGCGCAAAAGCGACAATAAATAAAAAGTATTTCATGATATTCCGATAATTATTTTTCGAAATATAGACCGATGCCGAACAGAAGCAATGAATGTCCCTTATTTGATTTCCCAAACAGCGAAATTATCGAGCTGATAGCCGGCACCACTGATGTCGATATTAAAGGTATTGGAGCGTTCGCCTTTGATGAGTGGATCAGTGACAGAAAACTTTGTGCCATTGATGAGAAATTGCGCTTGATCAGCTTTCACCCAAGCCTGCACAGTGTACCACTTATTATACTCGAGTTTGAAAGAAGTATTTTCAGAGATTTGTTTTGCTTCGCCTTTTGTGAGGTGGTTTTCGAGAACCAGAAGTGAGTTTTCACTAGTTAAGGTCAGGCGTATACAACGGTGGCCCATATCGAAGTAGGCTCGACTCTTCTTTGCGGATTTCGCATCAGCCGGCTCATTAATCATAAGCTTGAATTCACAAATATAGTCTTTGGGAAGATTGGGAAAATTAACTCGAGAGAAAGAACTCTTGGCCCACTTACTCTCTTTTCCAGTTCCGGTGTAAGCAATGATAGGAGGAATAGCATGGAGCTTGCCGTCGGCAACTTTGTATTGAGTCTCCTTGTTGAATTTAACGGATGATTTACTTACATCGGATATTTTATCAAAATCCTTTTTGAAGATTTGTTTGCCTTTGCTGATTTCTCCGGCACTCAAATAAGCGGAGAGGCAGAGTGCTAATATAAGTAATCGTTTCATTTGAGTGAAAATCCTTTATTAGGAGTGAGTTTTGGTGCCTTGGTATCCTTTAACCAAAGCGCTAGAGTTTTTTTCAATTCTTGTGCTTTTTCTGGCTGAACAGGGCTTATGTCCTTGGTTTCTTTCTCGTCATTGTGAAGATCAAAGAGTTCGACTCTGTCGTATTCAGAGAAGTCTATGAGCTTATAGTCGCCTGAGTAAATCACATTGCGCCATGAATCGCCCCAAGTTTTTGTCTTCTTGTTAAAGCGTGCGTATTTCGGATAAAAACAAAAGATATTACGTGGATCGAGTTCTTGAGTTATGCCGCTAAGAAGGGGCAGTAGAGAGACGCCATCGAGTTTGGGCGCTTCACTTTTGCTAAGTTCGCAAAGAGTGGGAAGAATATCTAAGCCGCAGATACGTTCATTAGAAACGGAGCCGGCTTTGATTTTACTTGGCCATTTAAAGATATAAGGGACGCGCATTCCACCTTCATAGACCTGACCTTTCTTTTCACGTAGACCGCCATTAAGATTAGCATGATAGGAACCATTGTCGGAAGTGAAAATGATGAGAGTATTATCTTCGATACCAAGCTCTTTGACTTTGTTGTTGAGCTTGCCGACACAATCATCAAGAAGCTTGGTCATAGCGGCAATCACATGTAGTTCTTTACCGTCTTTTTTCTCTTGGGGAATATCTTTGAGTTTCTCTTTGAAGTGAGCTATGTAGTCAGCACGACAATCCATCGGGCCGTGAACGAGAAAGAAAGGAAGGAAAAGAAAAAAGGACTTTTCTTCTTTTACTGATTTATCCATAAACTCAATAGCTTTATCAGTGAAAAACTCGGTAGAACTGACATCATCGGGACAATCAACTGGAGGAATTGCAGTGAATTTGTAGTGAGCCCCTGAGCTGACAATGGCATCGTCAAAGCCAAAAGCCATGGGATGAGATTCGGATTTGTTTTGATTGGAAACATGCCATTTCCCGTAGGAAGCCGTTGCGTAACCCGCATTTTTCATGGCCCGACCGAGATTGAAGGTTTCTGCTTTGAGTTCGAGGCATTCGGGAACCTTCCAGCGAATGAGTTCTTCGCTTCCTTTGTGTTTATTTGAAACGCGGAAGACATGGGTACGTGAACCATAGAGACCGCTAATAATCGCAGCACGGCTAGGCTTACAAGTAGGGTAGTTAGAGATGCCCTTGGTGAAATTCATTCCCCCAGCAACTAAGTTATCAAGGTGAGGGGTTTCGAGATATTTGGTGCCATTAGCGTGAATGCCGCCAAAGCCCATGTCATCGGCAAGAATGAAAATCACATTGGGTTTTGCGTTTTCCGCAAAAGAAAAGAGGCAAAAAGTGATGAGTGTGAGAAAAAGTCTGTTCATGTCTAGTCCTTATGTTTTTTAGTATAACTGCTGACACTTAGGTATTGTTGACAGCACTTAGTATTTTTTTCAATATTCGCATTAATAATCGTCATTAGAATTCATGTCTAAGAATAAATAGAGATGTCCTAGTTTGTTTGAAAATACTTGTAACATTTGATTAGTTTTACTGTTAACTATTGACTGTGAGACGCGTTCTGAAAAGAGTAAGTCGGTTAATCATAAATATCAGATCTCTGTAAAATGAAGTAATTCTTTGATATCGACCACTTTTGTGGGAGGTATCGCAAGCACACAAAGTCTTGATTCAAGATAGAACCCAAAATAGAGATCTGATATTTATGGTGAATCGAAAGCTTTATAATAAGCAATCCTGATTTACGGCGTATAAGTGGGGCTACCGTGGTTGCCGCTACCTAAGTTATTTGTAGGTAGAGCATACAATGACTGCATGAACTGCCCCACAAAAGCGCCTTCGGGGAGCCATTTGATGGATTCAACGTGACCATCAATAAAGGCATAGTTAGAGGATGTACGACCATGTTTGAAGTCATTGCCTGACGCACCTGAAGTTTGTAGATCATAGCTGTGTCCTGTGCGCAAGAGGCTTCTTCCTTCAGTTATACGGCCATTCATGTGAAAGACATCAGATAATAAGATTTCATCAGAAGGCTTAGACACTACAGTTGCTTTGTAACCCATCCATGATCGGTCAGGTCCACCAGCAGAAATCCCATAATCAACAGTGTAATAATTCCCCGTATTTTCGATTGTGGTAGGGCAAGCCCACCAGCCGGGGGATGCACCTTTGTTACCAAACTGAGCTTGGCCATAACTTTCTATAGGGGCACTCCCACCAAAGTATTGATCGACGCCAATATTCCAATCAGTATTTTGAAAGCGGTTATCGTTAAACCAAGTGTGAGCTATGTAGCCGTCATAATCATCTCTAAACATCGTCATGGCTGTGTTTAAATTGCGGATGCCACTCATGCATTGGGCTTGCTTGGCAGTTTCACGGGCAGACTTGAGAGTAGGTAAAAGTAAAGAAGCAAGGATACCGATGATGGCGACCACTACCAGTAGTTCGATCAGACTGAATAAATGTTTTTTCATAATAATTGGCCTTGTATTAATTTAAGCTTCTAACTGTCGTGAAAGCAAGATTTTGACAGGAAGTACTAAATTTTCTTAGGTTTTTTCACTTTTTCCTTTCCACAGGTTTTTCAAGGGCTTGATCTGACTTTGTGAGTGAGAGATTTTTAATCTTAAAATCCCCCATATAATCTCCTAAGTTGATACGGACAGAGCTTTGGCGATCACCAGAGCGTCTCCTCTCCAAGACGGTAAAATGATAAGTGTAGGTTTTGAATTCAGCGGTAAAATCAGTAATGCTTTCCTTGAGGCCTAGGCCTTCGTTTTTTTCCTCACTTTTCTTTTTATCTCGTTTTTTTCCTTTTGATTTTTCCTCGTCGCCATATGCACCATAGTAGAGAGCTATTGCCCCTTCACCTTTGGCACTGAGGTCCATTCTTATTTCATAAGTTTGTCCAACTTCGAGATCCACAGGAGTGAGTAAGGAGAGGTATTGACCAGAAGATGAAGAGACGGTGACAATGTGAAAAACGCCTCTTTTATAGCTAGGAGTAATATTTTTGTACTCAGCCCGTTTACTCAAATGCCAGCTCTTTTTGGGATCTTTAAATTCGGGATCTTTGAATAAGTTTTTTTCGCCATAGGCAAAAAGTGAAGTAAAGATAAAAAGTGTGAGGATCGATAGTTTCATAGTAATATTCCTTATTTATTTAACAGTTTCAGAGAGTTCGAATTCAGCAAAAACGAACGATTTTACTCCCGAGATGCGAAGACGGAATTTATCCGCTGTCACGGGGGCTTTTCTCATTCTTTGATGTCCTCGATCCATTTAATTTGTTCCCAGCTTGAGGGGCCATCATTTTTTTGAGCTACACCAGGGCTGACGCGCCCTTCGCGAATAACCTTAGCAAATATTTTCCTGAGCTGCGCAGCTTTTTCTGGATTGCTTTTGATGAGGTTATTTTCTTCCTTGATATCATCTGCGAGATTAATTAGAGCGGTTTTATTGGGTGTATTGAGGTAGGAAAGTTTCCACTTGCCGATACGTATTGCTAGGTCGCCTGGGAAGCTTTGGTGAACGAAAATGCGTTCTGTAATGTTCGTTTCTTTTCCTTTCAGTTGGGGAAGGATTGAGATGCTATCTTCTGCGGTGTTCGCATTAATATTTTCCCCGAGTAAATCGGCGCAGGTAGCGTAGAGATCATTGAGTGAGATAGGGGAATCACAGCTACTACCCGCTTTAAGTTCCTTGGGCCACGAGGCGATGAAAGGGACGCGGTGGCCGCCTTCTAGTGTGCGACCTTTGTAGCCACTGTAGATGTAACTTGTTTGATGATCGAATTGCTTTTGTTGAACTTCTGGGAGAGCCTTCAGTGAAGAGCCGTTATCGGCGGTAAAAATCACTAAGGTATTTTCGAAAAGACCTTTGGCCTTGAGAGCTTTAATAACTTGACCGACGCTCCAGTCTACTTCGAGACAAAAATCGCCATACGATCCTGCCTTACTTTTACCTCGCCATTTTTCACTGGGCGTTACGGGTGTGTGAGGCGCAGTGAGAGGCATATAGAGAAAGAAGGCTTGATCACTGTTTTGTTGCTTGATGTAGTCGACGGCCGCATTGGTAATCATCGGCATCGCATCAGTGGCTTTTAAGCCTTCTGCCATGAGCCCTTTTCTCCAAGCGGCTTTAGGATAGTTTTTCATGATGTTATTGAGCTCATTGCCTTTGAGGCCTTTTGCTTGTGCATCCAAATATTCTTGAGGACGTGGATAATGCTCAGTTTTAGGGTTTGTTGGGATCAGTTTTGATGAATCAAGCATGCGGTTTTTGATGAAGGCGTAAGGAGCCATATCCCAAGAAGCCGCGGGGCCATACCAGTAATCGAAGCCTAGATCGAGCGGCCCGTGTGTGATGGCTTTGCTAAAGTCGACATCTTCTTCTGAAGATATTTTATTTTTCCCTGCTTTGGGAGTCCAGTCGAGGCCAAGGTGCCATTTACCAATAATAGCCGTTTTATAGTCGTGACGTTTGAGTAAAGAAGCTACGGTATCGCGATCTTTAGGAATAAGGCAGGGAGAGTAGGAATTGAGAACCCGCTCCTTGAGTTGAGTACGCCATGAATAGCGGCCAGTGAGTAAGCCATAGCGAGTTGGGGTACAAACAGAGGAACCTGAATGAGCATCAGTGAAAATGCGGCCTTCGCTCGCTAGAGAATCAATGGCAGGAGTCTGGATTTTAGAATTTTCGTTGAGGCAAGAGAGGTCGCCCACGCCCATGTCATCGGCGAGAATGAAGACGATGTTAGGATTTGCGGAATATAGCTGAACGGAGCTAAGTAGTAGGAGGAGAAAGACTTTCATTTTGAGTTCCTTTTTGCTGAAGTTTTCTTAATGACTGTCAAGAAAGGCTATTTGTTGACAATAAATAATGAAAAATATTGAGTCAATTTTTATAGCGCTTGAAAAAAGGTCTCTAAAGCTTGAAATTATGCTACTTGTCAAAACTTCGGAGTAAAGAATATCGTGAGTCAATTTCATCCAACCCGCCAGACTTTGATTGCCAAGATTCGCAACCAGCACGATGAAGGTGCTTGGGATGAATTCGTGAATTATTACCGGCCTTATATCTATACTGTTATTACACGTATGGGTTTGGGACATGATCTTGCTGAAGACTCAGTTCAAAAAGTTATTATGACGCTGTGGAAAAAGCTTCCTGATTTTGAATACATGCCAGATAAATGCAAGTTCCGCACATGGATGAATAATGTGACTCGCAAGGAAGTACTCAATGCTTTTCGTACGGCAGGACGTTATGATCGTCGTTTAGATAAGGCTTCGACTATGGAAGAATGGCAGCCTAATGATGAGATGCCCGATATTTATGTAATTGCCGAGGATGAATGGAAATTGCATGTATCTAAATTGGCTTGGGAAAATGTACAAAATGAATTTTCGGGCAAAGCGATGGACTGTTTTATGCTCTTTAGCCAAGGTAAAAACATTGAAGAAGTTTGTGAAGAATTAGATTTAAAAGCTAATAGTGCCTATGTCTTACGCAGTCGAGTGAGTGATAAATTGGCAAAAGAAATACGTCGTCTTGATCAGGAATTGAGTTGATGGCAGAAGGTCGAGTTCCGGATGATTTTCTGAAGAGCTTTTACGAAAAATCGATATTGGAAAAACCAGATCCACTTCAGGAATCTGAATTGATAAGTTCCCTAAAGGATATTCAAGAGCGCTATCTAGATAAGAGAGCGCTCGGAGAGGGAGGAATGAAGCTGATTGAATCTTTTGAGGATCAGGTTTCAGGTAGGCGTGTCGCTAAGGCTCGGATTAAAAATTGCCAATCAGCTGCGGATATTGATAATTTTATACGTGAAGCGCGATTAACAGCCATGTTAGAGCATCCAAATATTGTTCCTCTTTACGACATTGGACTCGGAGAAGATGGCTTTCCCTATTTTACCATGAAGCAATTGGGTGGAAAAAATCTCCAGCAAATCTTAGAAGAATACCGCGATAAAAAAGGGCGGCAAGATTTCACTTTAAATCGTCGTTTAGATATATTTCTGAAGATATGCGATGCGGTGGCATATGCCCATTCAATGGGGGTAGTTCACCTAGATATTAAGCCTGCCAATATTCAGATCAATGAATATGGTGAAGTCTTACTTTGTGACTGGGGCTTAGCTCGTGATCTCGACCGCAAAGGCGCCTGCGAAACTTTAGAACTAAGAAAAGAAGAGTTTGATTTATTACCGGAAGTACCCGTTTCTATAGATCAGCGTATTAAAGGGACGCCAGGTTTTATGGCGCCTGAGCAGATCGATAGTAAAAGCTTTGGCAAACGCTCGGTTCATACAGATGTTTACAGCCTAGGAGCGGTGCTGTACTCTTTACTTGTCTTGGAAGCACCTTTTGCAGGTGATTCGGTTAAAGATGCCATCATTCACACTTTGGTGGGGAAATTACTTCCACCGATGGAATTGAAACCGGATTTACGAGTTCCATCAGCACTCAATGCAGTCGTGCTCAAAGCTATGTCTCCAAGCAAGGAAAACCGTTATCAAAGTGCAGATGAGTTTGCGAACGAAATTCGCTCATGGCTAGGCGGTTTTGCGACCAGTGCAGAAGAAGCGGGCTTCGTACGCAATATGAGTTTGGTTTTTAAACGCCATAAAACGGAAGCTTTTTATAGCTTAGTCTTTCTTATTGTTGCGGTGCTGATCGCAGGTATTGCCTTTCAAAGGGTGAATCAAGAAAAAGAACGAGCACAACAATCGGAAGAATCAGAAAAAATGGCGAGGCAAAGAGTAGAGGATTCCGAACAAAAATTATCACTTACGGTAGATGATTTAGAATTAGAACGAGCGCGCAAAGAACAAATATCTCTGAAGGCATCAAACAATTTTTACTCAACGGCCATGAACTCCATTCGCAATGAACAATACACGCGAGCGATGACAATGATTGATGATATTTTAGCTCTTAATCCACTTAACCAAAAAGCTCTACTGGAGAAAGGTCGCTTGCTTATAGGACAGTTGCGTTTTCATGAAGCCGTAATCACCTTAAAGAAGTATCAGAAGCAAAAGGCGATACTACCTTTGATGGATTTTGCTAAAAAATATCGTCTCATTAAACCTGAAAATGGACTCTTGGAAATCGATATTTTTTTAATATTTTTGAATGATGTCAAGGAAGTGCCGATTAAATTTAATTGGCACATACATAAAATGGTGATTAAGTGGGTGACAAATAACTACCCGCTCGAGATGCGTATAGAATTAGCTCGGCGTATTATATCTGCTGATGGACGTCATAGGTTTATTGTCAAGAATGTAGATCAGGGATATACACTAGATATAAGTGACCATGAAGGGCTTCAGGATATAGCGATACTATCTAATTTACCTCTGCTAGAACTGGATATGAGTAAGACAGCGGTACGCGATTTATCAGCCTTAAGGGGAATGCAACTGAATGTATTAAATTTAAGTGATACGTATGTTTCTGAACTATCTTCTTTGAAAAAAGCTGACTTGGAGGAACTCGATTTACGGGGCTCACATGTGACTAAAATTAATGACTTAAATTTAAAACGTTTAAAGCTCATTTATTTAAACGAATTTATTGTGAGCCTGTCACCTTTGGCCTCCGCGCTAGCACTCGAGGAAATATATTTACCAAAAGCTTATGATAATGAAGGGCAGCTTAAGCATATACCTGAAACGGTAAAAATTATTCGCTACTGAGTGTGACGGTAGGTTTTATTTAATTGCTCTCTCCCTTTTGGCGACAAATAATGGGTGTTCAGATCAGTGCTTGAAAACAGGCCCGCTTCGGCAGGATGAATCCTGTACTACATACCATATATCAATGACGTTTAGAAACCAAAAATCAGCCTATAAACTCAGTGTATCCTGTGTGATACTTGCTTTTGTTTTACGGCTTCCACAATAAGTGAGAAAGAATCTTTGTTTCCAGTCAATCAGTACAGGCGATAGGTATTGGCGTAATCGTGTAAATCATGTAAATGGTAGTTACCAGCTGTGATCGGATATCCACCATTTTTCATTTTCGTTGTTGGTGAGAGGGGCGGATTGTTCTTTGTTGACATGGCCGTCGGAAAAGAGAGCGTTAATGAATCCCTGATGGCGATCACCTACGTTTTGAAATCTGAACCACGTATGGCCAGCACTATTCATAGTATCTGAGGCGTCGCCTTCGAGCATTGACTTTGAAGGATTTAGTATTTCGGAGGTTTGTTTTGGACCCCATTGATGTCCTGTGTTGTCACTGGCGCGATAGCCCATGTAGCGCCAGTTGTAGCTGTAACCTGCAAAAGCTGGATATTCAATTCCTCCATTGTTGTTGCCTTCGAGTATCGGCTCATCAAAGATGGTTCCCCTAAGGTCCGTGAGCTCAAGTGTCGTTGGATGGAGAGTTATTCCAGTATAGGGTTGAGTGTAGAACATAGTACCCGAATCTGTGCCCTTCAAACTTAGGCCAATTACGCCTGAATCCACAAGAGAGCCTGGGGGCAAGAAGTCATTGTTATCGAGGGGATACAAGAACAGGGCGAGACCGATTTGTTTGAGATTGGATTTACAGACCGATTCTTTTGCGGTTCGTCTTGCCTTGGAAAGCGAGGGGATGAGTAGCGACGCGAGTATTCCTATGATCGCAAAGACGACTAATATCTCGATGAGGGTGAATTTCTTTTTCATAGTTGAGACTCCATGTTTGGTGATGAAAGTGTATAAGTATAGCGCCGTTAAAGCAAGTCTATTTATATAAAAAACACAATTAAATAATGTTACTAATCATCTTACTTATTAGTTAACTTATTTGTAAAAAGTACTTAATAAATGTTAGTTAAATTTTAGTGATGTATATTATATACATAATAATACAATTATAATTAAGCCTAAAGAGTCTGGCTTATTAGTCTTAGCGACTGAGGATAAAATTTTGCCTAGCGCTTCATTTCCTTGGGAACGGGGCAAAAATTAGGGAGCTTTAAACAAAAGACTGCTGGCTCGATGAGCTTGAGGCTTGAAAAGAACTCGCTTGAAGTACCTATTAGTTAATAGACTTTCCACGGCTAAGTACGTGGTTGAATTTAAATGACGGAGTGTGTTTTGAGTGATAAGTCACAAGCTATAGATTTTATACATAAAGTTCGCAGTCAGGTAGGGAAAGTTGTCATCGGTCAGGATGAGGTAGTCGAACGGGTACTGATTGCCTTGTTTACTGGGGGGCATTTATTGCTTGAAGGTCTACCGGGCCTAGCAAAAACACTGCTCGTCAATACCGTAGCAAAAGCGGTAGATTTGCAATTTAGTCGAGTTCAATTCACGATTGATATGCTGCCTTCAGATATTTTGGGAAGTGAAATTTTGGATCAAGCGAAAGGCAGTTTCTACGTTAATAAAGGTCCTGTTTTCACCAATTTATTATTAGCAGATGAAATCAATCGTGCCGCACCGAAAGTACAGGGCGCGCTGCTAGAATGTATGCAGGAGCGCAAAGTAACTATCGGTAAAGAGACTTTTACATTACCCTCGCCTTTCGTGGTGATTGCCACCCAGAATCCGGTGGAGCAGAGCGGTACATTTGAGCTCCCAGAAGCTCAGTTGGATCGCTTTATGATGATGCATCGTTTAGGCTATCCAGATGAACAGGACGAATTTAAGATTCTTACACAACAGCTCGGCCTTGGCTTGAGTAAAAATGAGGAAGGGGGTGCGGTTCCTCAGAGTGCTTTTGACTTGATTGAAGATAAATCAGTAGGTGGACTAGCGGATTTAGTGGGAGTGATGGAAATGATTCAAGCGGTACATGTCAGTGATATATTCACTCAGCATTGCCTACAATTAGTTCGAAAAACACGCGAGAATCCCTTAATCGAAATGGGAGCCAGCCCCCGTGCAGGCTTAGCTTTGGTGCAAGCGGCGCGAGCACGAGCCTTCATTCACGGGCGCGACTATGTGGTTCCCGAAGATCTTTTTGTCTTAGCTGAAGATATAATTTTGCATAGGATTCGTCTGACTTACGAAGCTTTAGCAGAAGGACATAGTGCTAAAGAAGTCTTACAAGAAAGTCTCAATCAGCTAGGTTGATTCATTGGATTCATCCCCACATGTGAATGACCATATTGATGAAAAACAATTTTCTCTAGCCGTCAAACGCCTAGCAGATAGTTTGTCTTATGGTACAGATATTTCCCCCTTTTTAGGTGGGGGGATTGATTTCGTGCAGTCACGACAATATATGCCAGGGGACTCGGTAAAATCAATTGATTGGCGGGTGACAGCACGAACGGGCAAAGTTTTTGTGAAAGAATACGAAGCCCCAAAACAAATGCCGATTTATATAGTGATGGATACTTCCGCATCGATGTGTGTGAGCTCCCTGAAAATGAGTAAATATGCTTGGGCAGTACAAATCGCGACGAGTTTGGCTTTGGTAGCTCAAAATCGCATGAGTCCAGTAGGTTTAATGGGCTGTGGTAGTCGAGAGCGAACGCTGCATTACCAGCCAAGTGTATCGAAAAATATTGTTATGCAATGGGCGAACGATTTACGCTATTATGATTTAGCAGAAAGGACTTCGCTAGGAGAAACACTTAGGGGGCTATTGCCTTCTTTAAAAAGTAAAAGCGTGGTGGTCGTGATTTCAGACCTACACGACGCAGATGCTATCTCAGCTCTTAAGTTGGTTCAACAAGGGCATGATTGCATGGTTCTTTTGATGCGTGATCCTGCCGAAGAAGGGCATCTTGGTGGCGGGATTTTTCGAGCGCAAGAAGCAGAGTCAGGCGCGGGCTTTACGAGTCATGGCAAAAAAAACTGGTTTGCAGGGGAGAATTATATAAGTGTTTTAAAGCGGGCGGGCATAGATAACTTACTCTTGAGAACAGATGAGCCGATGATGTCTAAGTTACGTCATTTCTTAAAGCATCGAGATGCCTTGGGGAAAAGTCGCTTATGAAATTGATTCTGCTCTTAAGTTTATTTTTACTCCCTTCATCTTATGCACTTGAAGTGGGGCTAGCTCACCCACAAAAAATTATCTTGCCAAGTGCTGACTGGCAAGTAAAAAGATTTACAGAAGGGAGCGATCTCGAAGTGCGCTTAGTCTCTATCATAGAACTGGGAGGAGAATACGAATATTCTTTAGAGCTTATTGCCAATAAAGAGGGCAAGTATAATCTCTTAGATTTTTTGCGAGATGCGCAAAGCCAAAAAGCGAGTGAAATCAAAGCCTTGTGGCTTAAGTTTGATAGTGAAATTCTAGCGGACTTTGATGGCGAACTTATCGGCTATGAGCAAAATATAATTGAACTAAAACCTTGGTATCAGTCATTTAATAAAGGACTGATAATTATATGGGCTCTAGCTTTATGCGGCATTATTTTCATTAGAAAAAGAAAGCCTGAAGTTGAATTAATAGAAGAAACTAAGCTGACCTTAGGAGAATATCTCCTCTCTAAATTAGAGCTATTGAATCAAGGGAAATCCAATAAGGAACTTTGGCAAGAAGTGGAATTGGCTTGTATTCAGTTTTGTCGTGAACGTTTAGCGTTAAAGGACCTATCTGGAGAGGAGCTTTTCGACGCTTTAAAAAAGGACGCTGAAGTGGCTCCACTGATCCTGACTTTGGAAAAATCTTTACATGGTCAAGAAAAAGTAAATCAACAAAGCTTAGTGAATCAAATCCGTCAATTCACGGAGAAAGAGCTGTGAATTTCGAGGCACTACATTTTTCATTGAGTAGCTGGTTTTTATTAGGTTTTATTCCCTTATTACTGCTCTTTCATGTGTGCTTAACGAAAGGCCACTCGATTATATTGCCAATGGATGGTAGCCAAGTAAAGAGTCAGAAGTGGCTCCTCATTTTATGTAATAGTGCCGGCATGCTACCAGCGCTCGTCTTAGTTATTGCAATCTTTCTCTTAGCAGGCCCCAAAATCAAGGGTAAACCCGAAGATGAAAAAATAATTTCGAATATTCAAATTTGCTTAGATTCATCGGGTTCAATGCGCGCTAATTTTGGCGAGGAAAATCGTTATGAAGTCGCCATGGGCGCGGTCAAGAAATTCACGGAATATCGTCGCGGGGATGCTTTTGGTTTGACGGTATTTGGCTCGGAATACATCAATTGGGTACCGGTGACCAAAGATACATCAGCGATTGCTCTCGCAACGCCTTTTTTATCGCCAGATAAAATGAGCAAGTGGTTTGGAGGAACGAATATTGCCAAGGCTTTGAAGGGTTGTCAACAACAGCTCATGCAACAAGAGGAGGGAGATCGTATGATTATTCTCGTTTCTGATGGTATCAGTAATAATCCTCAGGCAACGAATGATATGGCTCAAGAGCTGCGCAATAATGATATAGTTGTTTACTGCATTCATATCGGCAATGGTATGAGTAGCAATGAAATGACGAGTTTAGCGGGGATAACTGGAGGCCAGGTTTTTGGTGTAGATAATCCCAAAGCACTCGAGGAAACATTTCGGTTTATCGATGCTATGGAAAAGGCCAAGTTTATAAAAAAAGAAGCGAAAGAAGAAGATTATTATCAACCTTTTTCAGTGGCGGGCCTAACTCTCTTGGGCATGTATATCTTAAGTCTCTTTGGATTGAGGTATAACCCATGGTAACATTATTTATTGCAGCGATGGCAGGCTGCCTTTGTTTAATGGCAGAGTTAGTCCATTTAAAGCGGATACAAAAATTATCAGCGATGGCTTTTGGCCCCGAAGGACGGGCGCGAAAGTGGACCCAGTTTGTGCCATTGATACGCTCAGTAGCAGTGGTCGCTATTTGTTGGGGTTTACTTATCCTGATGAATTATCAAGGGGACAATCAAGGAGAAAATTTACTAGAACAAGAAATCCCTAAAGATAAAGTTGAGCATGTTTTAATCATTTTAGATGTGTCGCCGAGTATGTATTTAAAAGATGCGGGGCTAGAAGGTGATATTCAGCGCAAAGTACGAGCGCGTGAGGTTTTAGAATCAATGATGGAGCGCATTCGTAAGCCTTATGTTAAGTATAGTGTGGTGGCGACATTTACCGATGCCTTGCCAGTGATTATTGATACCAGTGACAATAGTGTGATCAGCAATATTCTCGACCTACCCATGGATCAAGCCTTTACGCCTGGCAAAACCGATTTATTAAAGGGTATTCAAAAGGCTTTCGAAATCGCTAAATCCTGGAAAGCAAATTCATGTACCTGTTTATTGATTTCTGATGGTGATTTTACTTCAGAAATAGGAATGCCTGACGCTCCACCTGCAATCAAAGAATTTTTAGTGGCAGGAGTGGGGAGCTCCCAAGGTTTGTTTATTGATGGCCATCAATCACGACAGGATACTTTAAGTCTTAAGCGTTTAGCAAAACGCCTCAGAGGGAATTATCAGGATGTGAATCAAAAGCATTTGTCGTCTCAAGTATTGGGAGATTTAGCCGGTGAATCTGAGCAAGAAGCCCAAAGTTTTACTTTACGTGAATGGGCTTTGCTAAGTTGTTTCTTAGGGAGTTTTGTCTTGGCCTTTCTGCCCTATTGTTTAGTTCGTTTTTCCATCGATCACCACGCCCAGCGCAATAAGTTACGAGACTTAAAGGTCTTGGGGCTTGAACAGAAATGAGAAAGTATCTTTTATTTATTTGCTTAAGTTTACCCTTTATGTGGGCCTATTATTATTTTGGTGCAGGACAGGCTTACCTTATACATGATCAAGTGGCAGAACTGAAAATCAAGGGCGATGCACTAGCGGCCGCGGGGAGCTGGGAAGAGAGTTTAAAGGTTTACGATGAAGCCTTGAGTGCATTGGGAAAAACGGACTTGGATAAAGCAAAAGCCTCACTTCATTTAGCCAAATCAAGAGTGTATCTCAATAATCAGCAAATAGTGCAAGCAACGAAAGAACTTGAGTCCTTAATGGCAATGATTCATAACAAGGAATTGACTTTAACGACAAATGATCAAGAGAAAGTACGAGCGGCTCTAGCGCATAGCCTTTATTACACAGCATGGCACATGCGTTTAGAGGGTGTGGCTAAACAATTTTGGAAAAAAGATTTAGAAAGCGCCAGGCAACACTTTCGCCTCTTAGCGGAATCAAAACGAGAGAATCAAAGCTTAAAGTATAATTTACAGGCAAGTATTGCCTTTGGTTTAATGGATAGAGAAGCTTTAAAACTAGAGCCCTTACCAGAAACTGATTCGGGCCGTGGCTCACAGGGAGTCGGCGCAGGTCGCGGAGCTGTTGGCCAGCAAGCCGGACAAGGGCAAGGCGAAGGCGAAGGAGAGGGTTTAGGTCAAGGCGAAGGTGAGCAAGATGCTCGCGGATCGGGATTAGGTGAAAGACCTGAGGGAACAGGATCATAATTTTATTATTAAGGAGTTATTATGCATAAATTATTTTTAGGGATCATATTTTTTAGCTGGCAGTTATTTGCTTCAGAGGCTTTAACTGATGGTGCGCAAGCAGGACGTTGGACGATGGATTATACGGCGGCGAAGAAGTACGCCAAAGACAATAAGAAGTTTTTGTTTATTAACTTCACTGGTAGTGATTGGTGTGGTTGGTGCAAATTGATGGATAAATCTGTTTTTTCGGATCCTACTTGGGGAGAATTCGCAAAAAAAGAATTGAGTTTAGTTTATGTTGATTTTCCTAAGGCAAGTCATTTGGTTCCCGCCAAGTTTTTGACTCAAAATGATGAGCTCAAAAAACAATATCAGGTAAAAGGCTATCCGACTTATATAGTTCTGAGTCCCGACGGACAACAGCTTCTTGGCCGTTTAGGAGCCGAGCGAAATGTGACCGCAGCAGGGTTTATTGATAAGCTCAAAACCTTACTCCCTAGTGCGAATACAGAATTGCCCAAGTTTGAATTAATCTCTCACCAGAGTGAAGTCATAGAAGATATGAATTTGAAGCTCCGAGAGTTTGCCAAAGGCGATGGCTTTACAAAAAAAGTGGTCTATGAGGATACCTATAATAAACTGGTGGAGCTCTTGAAAAAAGATCCCGTTTTATTTAGTACTTTAGATCCGGATGGTTTTGTAGAAATCATGTTTTATCGAGATCTCAGTCAAATGAAAAAATTGATTGATCTAGTTAAGCAAAGTGTCAATGCAGGGACACCAGAAGATAGCCTCTATAGACTCATTGATAAAAAGGCGAAAGTAGATGGTGAGAACTTAAGTAAAGTCTTTTTATACATGACTTTTTATTCGAATTTTGGTCAGCGTGAGAAGGCAATGCAGCAGCTACCTGATATGACTTTACTGAAGCAGATTACGAGTTTAGAAAAGGCAAAGCCATGGATTGCACTACTCAAATCAATCAATAGTAAAAGTTACCTAGAGCTTTGTTTTGCCTTGCAAAAAAAGAAGCTTCCGAGTGCGGATAAAATTTTTCTGGTGAATAGTATTGCCGATCATTGTGTTTCAGCAGACGCAGACTTTATGGATCAATGGTTTGAGAATGTATTAGCTCAAGAAGACTTGACCATCGCCTTGAAAAGCAATTTTGATAAAAAGCTTGTGAGTCTCCAAAAATCGAAAAACTTTGTTCAAAGAGCGATTGATTTAGCGAGTAGTATGAGAGTGATTAATCAGTTGTCTGAAGTTGCAGTTGATACCGGGATTTCGCGAGCTGCTTTGCGTCATTGGCAATTCGAATATGCCTACACTTTGATTGAGCAAAAGAAAGACAAAACCACAGCAAGCAAGAGTAGATCAAATGCTAAGCGTACACCGAAGTATGTGGCCTTTCAGCTTCTGGCACGCAATGCTCCTTCTCCAAAAACCTTAAGTGGGCTCAGTTTTGCCGAGCAGGAATTATTTGCATTTCAGCAGGCAGTAGCAGAATTGAAACAAGGCACCTATTCGGAGTTTTCCTTTGATCGATTATTAAGTTTTAAAGATCAATACCCTCAAACAATTGGGCGCTTCTGTAATGAGATATTCGACCAATGGGCGCGCTTAGTTAACCCCAATAGAAATTCTTTTTCACGGACAATACAGGCTCGCGGGCAGACCTTTAGGACTGAGCCAAAGAATATTCCTCTAACGCGTTTACGCCAAAAGAAAAATCTCCAGAATTGCCAGGCGATGTTTCGTAAAGTTTACGAAGCAGGAATACAGACGGATCCCTCTTCTCAAGTGCGGGCATTTATTGCCTGTTTTAGCCAAGCAGAAGTGATTAGTGAAGATGATGTACGATTAGTATTTGGTGATTTAAAGCAATTAAATGACGAAATATTATTAGTGTTGACCAAGCATTTGATGGCCTTGGTTCAAAGAGATTGGGTCGATGATAAAAACCGTCGCAGGATACAAACTCAGTATCAAACGAATCGCAGTGAAGAAGAGGCCCAAAAAGAAGCTCTCAGCGCTTATCAAGCAGTGATTAATCTGCTCACGGATCGCTTGAGAATTAGTGATGACAATATTGAATTAACAGTCAACTTAGCCTCGGCACTCTATGATTTTGCGGAGTACAAAAATAATAATAAGCTATGCACCCTTGAAGAATATGTAGCTCTGCGGAATCAAGCTTTTACACGTTTCAGAGATTGCGCCAAGCTTTATGAATCCTTGCTCGAATCGCGGAAAGCAGAGTATACAATAAGTCCTTTTAGTAATTGGTTTAGTGTGATTTTAGGCGCGAGTAATTTACCAAGCTTAGAGATGAGTGCCACAGTTTCGGATGTCTACCTTGATGATTTACGTGAACAATTATACGGCATGGATCCACAATGGCGTGATCGCCACATTAGTATGCTTGGTGAATGGTTGACAAAAACATGGCCGAATCTACAACCGCACGTAAAACTTCCCTTCATGTCAGCCGCTAAGCGTATTATGGGGGATCACTCATCCATTAAAAGTATTGAAGATCAATTGAGTTTATACGAAGATTTACTGAGCGAAGTTAAACTATCGGCGAAGCTAGATGGTTCGAGCTCAGTGGGACATGTCAATGAATTTGGTGTATTCTTAAGTCTTCAGCATAGTAAAGAACTCAATCGCGAAGCAGGTGGTTTTGATAAATATGCTATGGGTGCAGTCAATATTAATGGACGACGCGTGATTAATTATCGTCAAAAATTTACCGATCAAATCAATAAAGCTCTGAAAGATAAATTTGATTTGGGAAGTATTACTTGGATTACGGATCGTCCTAAGCCAATGGGCTTGGCGCGTAAACATTGGCAAGAAACTCCCTTGGCTTACTTAAGCTTACGAGCCAAAGATGCTGCTATTGATAAATTGCCAGAGATTATTATTGAAATGGATTTCAATGATGGTCAAGGGCAAGTCGTGCTCCCCGTAAGATCAAATGTGGTACTGATTTCAAGTCAATCAAAAGAATATCAAATACGACCGTATAAGAACGCTAAATTAGAAATGGTTTTAGATAGTCGTGGTGCAAGTGATGGCAAAGTTTCTTTAGATCTACAAATGACGGGAGAGGGCCTACTGCCTGATCTCAGTAAATTATTAAAAGTTCCAGCGAGCTATAAATTAAAATTAAAAGATGAACAAGCCGAGCCGATAGTAAGTAAATTTGAGCAAAAGCATGGTGGCGTGCTGGTTTCTTCTGAATTATCTATTGAGGTACCGGTAGAATGGCAAGGTGAATTAGCGAGTTTTGAATTCCCGACCTTAGAAGTAAAAGATGTACTAGTGGAATATAAAAAATACCAAGATGCAGATATTGTGCCGGCCGATAAAGTCGAATACTTAAAGGCAAAAGCAGCACGATCGCCGGTATTCTATATTATGACTACACTGTGTGCTCTATTGATTGGCCTAGCCTTAGTGAAACTATTTAAAGCGAGTTCCATTGAAGCCCCTGAAGTTCGTCAACTAGACTTTGACCTTCCGAAAAATATAAGTGCCGTCTCAGTAAGCGCCTACCTCAAACAGATTCAAAAATCATCTCATGAATTAGCGAAAGATCCCGAGTTAGAGCATGATATAAACTTGATTGACGAAAGTTATTTTGCAAAAACCAGTACACAATTAGAGCCTCAACTCGAAACTTTACTAAAGAAATGGGAAGCACGACTTTAAAAAGCTATTGAGGAAAACTTTATTTTTGTGTTTTATAGTGTATATATACTAACTTTAAATATAAAAAAATAGTGTTTTTATGAAAATTTATTTATATCTCCTTATTTTGATGAGCCTCTATCTTTCTGCTCAAGATAAGCCAAATGTTCTTTTTATTATTTCCGATGATTTATGTGCCACTGCAATTGGAGCCTATGGTAACAAAGTTTGTAAAACTCCCAATATTGATCGCTTGGCCAATGAGGGGACTCTATTTAAAAAAGCTTATTGCCAAGCCACCTATTGTGGTCCTTCTCGTGCATCATTCATGTCGGGTTACTACCCCGATGCAACAGGAGTATTTGGCTATGTGAGTGGACGCAAAGCAATTGGTGATCGTGAGACCTGGACTGAGTATTTTAAAAATCAGGGCTACCATACGACGCGGGTGAGTAAGATTTTTCATATGCCAGTACCCAAAGGGATTGAGTTGGGTAATGATGGCTCCGATGATGCTCGCTCATGGTCTGAAAAGTATAACAGCCAAGGCCCAGAATGGAAAGCGCCGGGCTTGGGAGAGACATTAGAAGGCAATTCCGATGGCAAACGGCCCGTAGTGGGTGGCAATACTTTTGTACGTGTCGAAGCAGATGGGGATGATTTGGTACATTCGGATGGACGATCTGCTAAAAAAGCTTGCGAGTTGATAGAGCAATACAAAAACTTAGATAAGCCTTTCTTCTTGGGAATTGGTTTTGTTCGTCCTCACGTACCTTTTGTTGCCCCTAAAAAGTACTACAAAGACTATCCATGGCAGGAGATGCAACTTCCCGAAAAAGTGAAAGGCGATTGGGATGATATACCCACGAAAGGCATCAATTATAAAACGAGTAAGAATATGAAGATGTCGGTGGAGCAACAGAAAAAGGCAATCAGTGCTTATTATGCTTCAGTAACATTTATGGATGCTCAGGTGGGGAAAGTCCTTGATGCTTTGGAGAGATCAGGCCAAAGAGATAACACAATAGTCATTTTCACTAGTGACCATGGTTATCATTTAGGAGAGCATGATTTTTGGGCAAAAGTAAGCCTGAAAGAAGAGTCAGTAAAAGTTCCACTGATTATTTCATTGCCGAACAAAAAAAGTCAAAGTAGTGAATCATTAGTGGAACTCATTGATTTGTTCCCAACGACGGCGGCACTTTGTAGTTTAGATATTCCCGAGCGATTACAGGGCAAGAATATAAGTAAAATTTTGCGTGAACCGCAAGCGCAGCTGCGCAATTATGTATTCTCCGCTAACAATAAAGGCTGGTTGATCCAGGGTGAGCGTTGGTCATATATTAAATACAAAGGCAAGGCTCCAAACGAAGAACTCTTTGATCTAAAGAAAGATCCTCGGCAATACAAAAACCTCGTCAAAAACCCTGAGCACATACAGGCTTTAGAGAAGATGCGTTCTGCCTTTAAAAGCAAAATGGCGGAGATCAAAAAGAACGACCTCTAAGAGTGCTTATTTCTTCTTGGGCGCATCGGGTTCACGAAGGATGAACCAAGAGCCGTAGGCGCCTGAAGCAATGAGGATTAGCCGCAAATATATTTGGGGAAGTTGGGAAAAGCTAATAGTAAGAGCCGTCCACATGCAAACGATCGAAATGATCTTAATTTTTCTGGGGATTCCACGTCCCTCAAGGTAATCGCGAATAGGTGGACCAAAGCGCGGATGATTGAGGATTTTATTGTAGCGAGTCTCACAACTTTTTGAGAAGCAGAAAGCCGCTAGAATAAAAAAGGGAGTTGTAGGCAAGCCAGGTAGTGGAATGCCGATTAAGCCTAAGCCAATGCAAATAAAGCCCGCTCCTTTTAATAAATTGCGTAAGAAGGGACTTTTGACAATCTTCATTTTGCTTGGGAAGCCATAGCGCGGAAAGTAGCAATGAATTGACGCAGGGATTGGTTATCAAAGCCATTACTAGTGATGAGCTTGCCATCAATTTCATTGTCTTTTCCCGTATAAAATAAATCTGCTTTGAGGGCGATCTCAGATTTCTCTTTGTCCATGGTGAATTTTTTAGTTTTATAGAAATCGGGAGCGTAGATGAGCTGCACAGGAGCATTGCCGACGAGGCCTAGCAGAGTTTTGTCTTTTGCGGCTTTCGCTAAGAGGACTTTGATCCCAGGGATTTCATCTGTTTGTTGAGATGAGATAATGATCCCATCCCATTCTTTCTCAGTGATTTTTTGGTCAATCATTGAGGTGGAAGTGAGTTCAGCACCAGAGAGTTGAATGCGTCTCATGAGTTCCTGATGATATTCATCCTTATTGTGAATGAGGAGGATATTACGTTTTTTTAATGGGTAATGAACACGGAGGGGGATGGTGTATTTATCGTTGCCACGCTGAACTTTAAAAATTAAAAATTTTGTTTGAGCAATGAGTTTTGCATCCACAAGAGTTTTGAAATCTTGATCATCAGTGATTTTTTTACCATTGAGTGCGTAAATGAAATCGTTAGCATATAAGCCCGCTTTAGCCGCAGTTTTGTTTTTGCTCAAGCCAGCAATGCGGACGCCATTCATATTGGGAAAATTGTAGATGTATTGAACATACTGAGTGACGCGTTGAACGGCCATGCCTACTTCGGGATAATTAATTTCTAAGAGTTCTCCAATCTGATAGCCACTTGCAGGCATGGGATCATCTTCTAGTAATTTACACTTGAGCAAAACTTTTTTATAGGAACCATCTTTTTGGCGTCTTTGCACTGTGAGCTTCGTGGTATCACCCACTTTTTGAGTCACAAATTCCCAGTTGAAGTCAAAAAAGGCTTCTTCACTAGAGCCGTCAACTTTTTCTCCGTTCATGGCCACAATAATATCGGCAGCTTTAAAGCCCGCTTTTTCAGCAGGAGAACCAGGAGCAACAAAATCAATAAAGAGGCCACGTGGTGAATCGAGCACTCGTGCTAGTTCTTCAGTCATTGCTTTAGTGAAAATGAGGGGCGTCTCCGCACGTCGGAAATAACCATATTCCTTAAAGTGATTGACAAGAGTTTTGGCAAAGTTGATGGGGATAGAGAAGCCTAAACCCGAGCCACGCTTACCGTAAGTATTGATGCCAATGACTTCACCACTAACACTGAAGAGTGGGCCACCGCTATTACCGGGATTAATGGCCGCATCAGTTTGGATAACTTTAGTGAAAGTGCCCAGGCTTGTTTGAGCCGTATTAGAAATAATACCTTTAGTCAAAGTTCTTTTGAGTCCAAGAGGAGCTCCAAAAGCATAACATTCCTGACCAGTACGCGCCGTATTTGAATCGGCTAAAATCGCAGTGCTGAGTTTAGTTTTTGCATCTATTTTGATGAGTGCGACATCGGGATCCAGTGAAAAGCCAATGACCTGAGCTTGGTATTTAGATTCATCGTGAAGCACTACCGTAATTCTTTTTGCGACATCCTTGGGATTTTCGCGATCCATTAAAGAGATGACATGACCATTGGTCAAAATATAGCCATCTTCAGAGATGATAAAGCCACTCCCCCCAGCATTTTCATGTTGGATTGAGACGACACATGCGTCGACTTTATCGAACAGATCTTCGCCCTGGCTAAGGCCGAAAATGCTTTGTGTGAGAAGCAATAAGCAGAGTAATAATTTTTTCATTTGTCAGCCTTTTTAGTTTTTTGACCAATTGCAGTATTGAGTGATACAAATTTAGAGACACTGCCATCCAGTAATTTGATGAGGACTTCTTTCTTTTTACTCAAACGTATTTCGTTAATGATAGTACGAAGATCGTGGATGTTGGATATTTTGTTATGGTCAATTTCTAGAATAATATCACCGGGGGAAATCAGTGGGCGACCAAAATAAGTTGAGGTCGCGGCGGGGCTGCCCTTTTCTATAGAAGAAACTAAGACACCTGCTTTTTTATGTAGACGATAAGCATAAAAATCTAAGGGAGTGATATTATTAATCGTGAGTCCCAATTCATCGACAGAGATACTATCAGATTTGGGTCGCTTGACAAAGGTAATGGTCCCAGCAAGTTTCTTGCCATTGCGTTCAAAATTAATCTCACAGCTGCGGCCTATTTCAGCATCTAACCATTTACGAGCTTGAGATAAAATGGGGCGTCCTTTACGTGTAAAGGGTTTGTTATCAATAGCAGTAATAATATCGCCGGCCTGAAGGCCTGCTTTAGTTGCAGGCGATTCATCAATAACTCGTGTGACGAGAACTGAGCTCTGGCTTACGTTCATGGCTTCAGAAAAATCTTGATTGATGACTTTATAGGAAAAACCATCCCAAGGAAGGTCGGAGGGGTCATTGAGATCTTCACCTTTGGAAATTTTCTCTAAGAGATTCCGGCATCCTTTTTCAAAGCTATCAGTCATGATAACTCCATTGCCCACATAAAGGCCGACAATTTTACCCTCTAGGTTAAGGAGAGGCATGCCAACTGGGGCCATGCCTGCAGCACGGTGTGTGCTTAAGCCGTTTACATAGATAAGATCGCGATTACTTTCTAGTGTGCCTGCAACCGAACAAAGGTTGACAAGAGGTATATGGCCAAAATCGGGGTTTGTAGGAGTGAGTGCAATGAGGAATTCACCATTCTTTAGCAAAGTGGGGTCACCAAAAACGGCTGGGGAAAGTTTATCTACAGGAGCTTCGCCATCCAGTTTTAAAATAGTGAAGCCCTTTAGCTTATCAGAGTATAAATAGGAGGCTTTGTATTCTTGTTCATCAATCCAAACGCTACAGCTAACAAAGCGCTTTTGATCGAGATAGAGAGTCGCAAGATGGCCATTATCATCCATGAGTAAGCCCGTTATGGGGATGGCCTGAGTTTTACCTTTATTAATGTGGGTGATTTCCATATAGAGGAAACCCTTGTTGTTTTTTTCTGAGATCTCATTCACTGTTTGTTGGAGTTCAGTGAAAATACTGACGTCAATTTTTTTAGCTTGAAGATTAAACAGTAGTAACAAACAAGTTGTTAGGATTATTTTCATGTGCATTTCCCCTCATAGATTGAATTCCTTTAAGCTACCTTAACCTTATAAGAATTAAAGGAGAGGGAAAGGAATAAGATGCCATACATATTAATGATTTTTGCTTTTATCGCAATTTGTTCTGGAGATGAACAAAAACAAATATCTTTTTTAGCGAAGGCAGGATTTATCCCTGATGGGGATAGCATTTTTGTCAAAGGCGGGGCTTATGATGGTAAAGCATTGCGTCTCAAAGGAATAGATGCGCCAGAGCGTAGCCAGCCCTATTCAACAAAATCCAAGTTAGCACTCTTGAAGAAAGTGAATAAGCAGAAATTCAGAGTGTTGATACATGATAAAGATAAATACGATCGATTCTTAGTGACGATTTATATTGGAGAACGCAATATAAATAAGGAAATGGTTGAAGAGGGCTGGGCCTGGGCCTATCGCTACAAAGGCGTCACGGAGCTGTATGAAGCTGAAATGAAAAAAGCCCAGCAAAGAAAGCTGGGCTTGTGGAAGGAGCTTGAGCCAGAGGCACCCTGGGATTTTCGTCGAAAGAAAAAGAATTAACGAACGATTTTTTTAGGAGCTTTGGGTGGGAGGTATTTAAATTTATCTAAAATCAGGACGTGATCACCGAGTCCTTCACCACGATACATAATTTTTCCTTTGAACAAAACTTTATCCCCTCGTTTAAGTTTTTCAGCAATTTTCATATGTTCCTTACGACTACGCATGGTCAAATCTGAAATAACCCCTGAACCACCTGGGAGCGTTACTTTAATTTCGGGCTTCACCTCACCACCCTCGTTTAGAGGCGTAGTGGTAAGACTGAATTCTCCCGTCCAAGTGACAATGGTACCCTGAAAAAGCTTAAAGTTTTCCGCGGCGTTTAGATTTTGCTCACCACAGTATTTATGGTAGTTAACCCAACTTAGTCTTCTTTTTAAGGAGTCGGCTTGTCCAGCGCTTAATTTTGGGCTAGAAGCCTTTGTTTTCTTCTCTCCACAAGAGCATAAAAGCATCATGGAAATGAGTAAAATGAGTAATTTTTTCATAATGAAATCCTTTAGATTTTTCGTCTGAAACGTGCCGCAAACATTGCGTCACAGTCCTCGGGCGACGGAGATATACGTAAGATACCACCTGTGGACTTGAGAGTCAAAGGATGTGGGAAATCCTCGAGAGAAAAATCAGGATGACCCTTCAGAAATTGTTCAACAATTTCTTCATTTTCCCTAACGCTGAAACTACAGGTTGCATAAACTAGGACACCGCCTGCTTTAACTCCAGGCGCAGATTTTTCTAAGATATCCGCTTGAATTTGAGCAAGCTCCTCGCAATCATCAGCGGTACTGCTCCAGCGAGCATCAGGGTTACGGCGCCAAGTTCCCGTACAGGAGCAAGGAGCATCAACTAAGACGCCATCGAAGGGGCGTTTTTTGGAGGCGGAGCGGGTCTTCTTTAAATTCTTGGTAGTGATATTAGAAAAACGAGCACGTTTCGCGCGTTTTTTGAGGTCATCTAATTTCCATTCACGAATATCAGTGGAGGTAATTCCGCCTTTACTATTCATGTGATCGGCGAGTAAAAGAGTTTTGCCACCGGCGCCGGCACAAACATCCCACCAGCGTTGTCCTGATTGTGCTTCACAAGCAAAACCTAAACTTTGGCTGGCTAAGTCTTGAACTTCGAATTGGCCATCGCGGAAACTTTTAAGCTCATAAAGGTTAACCCGTGGGTTCACAATTTTAATGGCTTTTTTCATGATTGAGTGCGGGTAAATATCGAAATCTCTTTCTTTAAGCTCACTGAGAGTTTTATTTTTCTCTGGCGGCCCCTGTAAACGAATCCACATAGGCGGACGCTTTTGTAAATCAATAATGAGTGCCTCTAAATCGAAATCTTTGGGAAGCTCATCGACAAACCAATCGGGAACTAAATCTTTGTTGGTGATAGATTTGAGTCCAAAATTACGAGTCATCCATTGGCGCTTTTTATCGAGATCTTCACGGGGGACTTTTTCAGTGTTGACACCCGCAAGTTGTGCAATGTATTCCGCGACAGGTTCACGATGAAGATTGTCGAGGCATAAGACTGCGGTGATAGCCGTACAGAATTTTTTGTCTTCGCTAGGCTGTGGGGGAGCCGTTTTGGGGACAATACTTTGTACCCAGCCGAACCAGCGGTAGAGACTATAAAGAGATTCTGCAATGAAGCGTCGGTCACGAGAACCGTACTTTTTGTTATTGCGGAAAAAACGGCGAAGTTCCTGATCTAGTGGATTGCGAGATGCGCGGACTTCATAAAAAATTAGAGCAATGGCTTCGCTGTAACTGCGTGCACGTGCTTGAGTGAGTTTTGGATTATTCATGATCCAAGATGCGAGGGGATTTAAGAAAAGCAAATACGACTGATACAGTCATTGAAGCTTTCTTCACCGCTAAGGATATCTATTTCGACTCGAAGGTAGGTAATGTCAATAGTAGATTTTTTGATTTCGGGGAAGCGGACGGCGTCTTTTTCTGTTGTTACGATGAGTTCGGCTCCGGCTTCTTCGGAGTTTTTAATAAAGGTATCTACTTCGTCTTCGTAGTACATATGATGATCGGCATAGCGTTCTTTATAGACGATTTCAGCTCCAAAGCCAATGAGGAAATCTTCGAAACTCTGAGGGACAGCAATAGCTGAAATAGCGGCGATTTTCATTCCTTTGAGCTGAGAGAGTAGGGATTGCTTTTGATCAATCAAGCTTTTGAGGAATTTGGGTCTATGAGTACACTCAATGATTTCCGCTTTGGTATTATGCTTACGGATAAATTTCTTGAGATGTCTTAAGTGATTGCCACCATTGGCCTTCGTCAAGAAAATGAAGTGCGCTCGACGCATATTTTTTATGGGCTCACGTAAGAGTCCACGGGGGAGTAAAAAGTGATTGGAAAAGGGATTTGTACTATCAATGAGGAGAATGTTAATTCTTGGCTTGAGGCGCAATTGTTGAAAGCCGTCATCCATTAATAATGTGTCTGCTTGATAATTGCGTATGGCAAAACGTCCACTTTTGACACGATCGGGATCGGTGAGCACAATCGCTTTCGGGACATTGCAGGCTAACATGTAGGGCTCGTCACCAGCCATGTGTGGGCCTAGTAAAACTTCGTTATTGCCTTCGGAAACAACGCGCGGAGGACTCACCGTCTTTTTGCCTCGGAATTTATCGAGGAGCTTTGTTTTGAGGGGTTTGCTCTTACTGCGATAACCGCGCGATAAGATAGCAACGCGACGGCCTTTTTCGGTGAGTGTGCGAGCAAAAATTTCAGTAACAGGAGTTTTTCCTGTGCCACCAGTAGTGAGATTGCCAATGGAAACCACCAAGCAACCTAAGGTACGATCTCGAAAAATTCGTTTGTCGTAGAGGAAGTGACGCGTTTTAACGATTGAGCGGAAAACTTTCGAGAGTATGAATAAATTTGATTTTATCAAAGAAGACGAAAAGCCTAGCTTATTCCCATTAATAATGGAAAGTAAATAGTTTTCGGCCTTCTCTGTGAAATCTCTTAGACTCATAAAATAAGGGCCCTTATGGACCCTTGCTTACTTAAAGCGCAAGTAGCTCGTCAGTGATTTTTCCGTATTCAATGATTTCGTCATCAGTGAACCAAAGTTTAACTTCAGTTACAGCTTCTTCAGAAGAACCAGAAGCGTGAATCAAGTTGCGAATAGGCTTGTCATCAGGCTCGCCAGGATCAGGGTAAGATTGGTGAGCTAAGTCGCCGCGAATTGTACCAGGTGCAGATGATGCAGGCTCAGTAGCGCCAACCATCAAACGAATTTTCTTAACCGCATTCATTCCGCCGAGAGCGAAAACCAAGACTGGGCCAGAAAGGATATATTCTTCTACAGTAGGGTAGAAAGCTTTATCAACGTGCTCAGAGTAATGAGTACGAGCCATTTCTTGTGTAGGCTGAACAAATTTCATGCCGTGGATCTTAAGACCGACATTTTCGAATCTAGTGATGATATTGCCAACTAAACCGCGTTGAACGCCGTCAGGCTTAATGATAATAAGTGATTTTTCGTACATGTTTTTATTCCTTAATTATAGTGGAGAATGATTTCGCCTAAGATTAAACATTGTACTTAGAATACAAGTGATGAAAAGCTTAATGATGGCTAAAATTTATGACAGAGAAAATTAAGAGCTCAAGGATAAATCTTAGGGCACAATAATTACGGTACAGCGTTCCTTGAGGGCACGGAGTACGTTTGCCTCATCTTTTATCATGTCTTGACTCAGGATGACGGATTTGAGTTGACGACAATTGAGTAAGGGCGCAAGATTTTTGAGGCGTAAGCCCGCTAAGTTTACTGTTTCGAGAGGCATATCTTGGAGGATATTGATGTCATTTACCGATGTGTAGGAAATATCGAGGTTTTGCAAAGGGTTTTTTTTCAGTGGCTCAATATTACTAATCTTAGTCCCTTTGAGTTTGAGTTCTGTGAGTTTCCAGCCAATAAAGAGGTTAATATTTGTGATCACGGTATTTGATAAATCAACTCTTTCTAAGTCGAGTCCTCTGAGTAGAGCACTTTTACGAAACCCCCGTCCTTCAATCTTTATACTTTTTAATGAGAGATCATAAAGCACAGTGATTGAATTACTGTTACGGTCTATTTGACGAATGATTTTTTTTAAGAACTGAAACTTCTGATCGGCACTTTTCTCGAGCTGAAAATGAGCCATAACAAGAGCAATTTCACGGTTGAGATTTAAGTCTTGGAAATCAAGGATGAGTTGATGGACAGTGTCTTCATTGATGGCACGATGGTTCCATTTCTCGATAAGTTTAAAGTAGGCATTGCCTCCAAAACCTTTTTCAAAAGCTTCTTTTGCTTCGGGAAAGCGCATTTTTCCCAATAGGTAAAAGGCGTATAGGTTCCATGATTTTTTGGATTGTTTATCGAGTTCAAGCGACATTTTAATGGCATGGTGAAAAGCGGGAAACTGATAATTATGCCAAGTGAGTTGGGCGCGCCGAAAAAAAGCCGGAGCCGCTTTTCGACTGAGCTCCATGCGTAATTTGTTTTCGATCTCAGCTATGGCTTTTGCAGATTCGGCAGAGGCTTGTAGTTCTTCGGCAGTTTCCTTCGCCGCTAAAGCTTCTTTTTCTCGTACTGATATTTGGGAAACAAATGCACTGATGAGTAGGCAAATAATAATAAAAGCAAAAGAAATCAGTGAGCTCGCCATTTTATTGCGTTGAATGAGCAGTTTAATTTGGACTAAAAAATCGGCGTCTTCTGCACTAGTCGCAAAACCACTGAGGTAAGCTTCAATATCTTTGATCAGTAACGCTACGCTCTGATAACGATCTTCGGGTTTGACTGCCATTGCTTTGAGTGTTACCGCTTCCAATGCCTCGGGGATTTTATGATCTACTCGTTGCGTAGGAGTCAAAATATCACCGTCTATACATTGTTTGAGCGAGCTGCGAACATCGGTGGTACTAATGGGGGATTTATGGGTGAGTAGTGAATAAAGGATGGCCCCTAGGCTATAAATGTCAGTGCGTTCACTTTTTTCACGATTGCGTCCCTCTGCTTGTTCAGGAGCCATGTAGCCCGGGCTTCCTTTGACGATGCCATCGAGTGTCGAGCAAACTTCTAGATCGAGATTAGTGTCCTGTTTAAAGATAGGGAGATCGTTAAGATTTAATTCACAGGTCTGATTTTGAAGCTTGAGGTCTTTCGCAAGCCCCCAGTCACAAACGAGTACTTCGCCAAAATGACCGACTTGAATATTGGCGGGTTTGAGATCGAGGTGCAGGATTTTTTTGGAATGAGCAAAAGAAATGGCTTCACAAATTTTAAGGAAAATATAGAGTAGCTGTTGAAGGTCGTATTGGGGACTTTGATTTTTTTCGAGAGATTTTAGGATAACGCCGAGTTCTTCACCTTCGATGAGCTTCATAGTGAAATAGACTTCATGGTTATCATCGACGCCAATGTCGTAAACGGTCATTATATTGGGGTGCTGTAAGCGTGCATTGAGTCGGGCCTCTTTGATGAAAGCACTCAGTTTCTCTTTTTCATCGTGTTTGAGATAGGCAATGGCGACTTGTCGTGAAGTGAGAGAGTCGCGACTACGGAAGATTTTTTTCATGCCACCTTCGGCAATTTCTTCCGCATCTTCATAACGTTGTTTGAGTAGCTGATCAATGAGCTCTTGTATCTGGATGTCGTCTTCAGAGGGCTCTTTTGATTTATCGTAAAGATCCCCAAGCCCTTCCTGGAAATCGGAAAAGAATTCATCTAAGTTAATTTCTTTTTTACTCATTGGCTTACTCATTAGGGATTGGCCTAAGCTAAACTACTGAGGAAAAGAATTCTATCTAGGATGCGCAGCTTTTTAAGGTTTTTTATCATGGCAGGGGTTAAATCGGATCTTTTAGCTCTGTATTATTTTATAGTTATATAATTTATAGGAATAATTTTTCATGATAAAGTTTTTTGTGCTAGCAACTTGTCTATTAATGATCACTGCAAAGGCTGATGATCGGCCTAATATTGTTTTTATCTTAGCTGATGACGTGAGTCCAGATATGTATGGCTTTTATGGGAATAAAGAAGCCAAGACACCCAATATAGATAAGATTGCTCAAGAAGGAGTGATGTTTAAGACCGCATGGTCATCGGCCATTTGCGGTCCCTCACGAGCTTTAATTATGACCGGGGCCTACGCCACGACAACTGGCGCGTATTATAATGGATTTTTCAAAGAAGGAGCCAATGGCAAAGGCTTTTTCGAGCGTCACCCCAGTTTTGCAAAATTAATGCAGAATAATGGCTACAGAACTGCGGTAGCAGGAAAATGGCACGTGGGCCCTGCGGAGTTGCCAGATAATCCCATTGCAGGTTTTGATGAATACTGTCTTTGGGAGAGTGTTAGGGAGCTGGCTAAGTTGCCAGGGAAGCCCAAGCATACGGGACTTTGGGAAGATGAATCGACAACATCGCGCTTTTGGGGTCCCTGTATTATAAAAAATCATCACCAGCTACCCACGAAGAAATCTGATTTTGGTCCTGATATCTTCACCAGTTTTATCTGTGATTTTATAGAAAAAAGCGTTAAAGAAAATAAACCCTTCCTCGCGTATTACCCGATGGTGGGCCCCCATGGTGCTCGAGCAGGCTACCCCACTTGTCCGATATATGGAGAAGTAGGTGATTTGGGTGCTAAAACAAATAAGGGAGAGGAGTCCGATCGACGTTTCCGTGCACTGAATGATTATGTAGATATTCTCCTTGGACGTATAGAGCAAAAAGTCGAAGACCTAGGAATTGCCGATAATACTATTTTCATCTTTGCCTCTGATAACGGAACCGCAGTGACAGCCAAAAGCCGTGGAGTTGAACGTGGTGGCCATGTAATTTTCACTCTTAAGGGTCCGGGGATTAAACAACGTGGAGGCACCGACGAAATCATGGATTTTTCAGATATTCTTCCCACCTTTGTTGATTTAGCTGGTGGCAGCTTACCCGCGGGTATAAAAGTCGATGGCAAAAGTTTGAAACCATTTTTGAGTGGTGAAAGCAATAGTCATCGCGAATGGATTTACGGCTGTACCGCCACTTCACAACTCTTGAGAACGCGTAGTCATTTGATTGAGGTAGTGAACCCCGTGCTTGATGTCCCCAATGGACGATTCTATTACTGTGGAGAAAATCGTCAGGGAAAAGGCTATGTACGAGCGGAGAAAAATCCCGAGCATCAAGAAGCCCAAAAAATGATGAGAAAAACTTTACAAAAGTTTTCAGCGCTACAGAAAGATGATGCTTGGTTTCAAACAAAAAAAGGTAAGCAATGGTTGAAGACCTGCTCCAGCCCAAGAGCGAGAGAAAAACATCTGCATAATCATAGTGATTATCAGCATTATGATGAAACGCTGTAAATAGCTTTTGTTTTTATTGGGGCTCGCCGTCACCGCGGGCCCCATGTTTTAATTTTAATTATGGATCGAGTATGAAGCGGTATTTAGTTTCTCTAATATTTTTAATGAGTGTTGCCTCAGCGCAAAATATCAAAATTATTTCTTATAATGTTCTCTACGGTTTTAATCATGGCAAAAGTATAGATTTGGGCAAGCAGTGCTTGAAAGAGCAACAGGCAGATATGATTGCCCTACAAGAAATGAAGGGCTTTGACCAAGAAAAATTTGCGATACTCGCTAAAAGCTGGGGCCATGAGCACAGCTATTTTTATAAACGTCAGCCTGGCATGCCCTTGGCTTTTAGTTCTCGCTATCCCATTAGTGAAGTAAAGGAATTAGGCGAGGGAGTTAAGCGCGGTTTTTTAATGCTCAAATGTAAAGGTATTCATTTTATTGTCGGCCACATGACTTCGCAAAAACTTAAGTCTCGTCAACAAGAAACTCAGTATATTTCTACTTATATTAAAACCTTAATGGAGGCGGGAGAGAAAGTGGTTATTCTAGGAGATTTTAATGCGCTCAGCCCGCTAGATAATGAACGCCTTGCTAGCATGCATGAACTGATCAATGAAATGCGGAACAATCCTAAAAAGAAAGCGAATTTAAATAAAAATAATTTTGATACATCAATTATGCAATCTTATTACGACTTGGGTTTGAGTGATGTTTGTCATCAAGTCCTTAAAGGCAAAGCCTCTTTGAAAGGTAGTTTTCCCAGTACAATTCTGGAGAAGATTCCTTCTGTGGAAGTACAAGAGCAACATCTTCGGCGTATAGATTTTATCCTAGCGGATCCCGCAACGGCAAAGCAGGCGATACAAGCGGATATTCCAAAGGGTGGGGCCCTCGAACAGATTTCAGATCATTATCCCTTGATTGTAGAATTTTATTTAAATTTATAATTAAAGATATATGAGCAAAGATTTAGTTAGTTTTTTTGTTCTCTGATGTATTAATATTGACGTAATTCCCAAGGACAAGATTCTATGTTTAATAATTTCATTTATTTGATACTCTTTACTCTGAGTACGGTGGTCGCCAGTGAGCGCCCTAATATTCTTTTTATCATGACTGATGATCAATGGCGTCGTGAGTTTAATTTTCTGCCAGAGGGCCGAGATGAACAAGGAAAGCCGCGCAACTTAACTCCGACCATTGATCGCCTTGCAAGCGAAGGCATTATCCTCGATAGAATGTATGCCACCTCAACTGTCTGTACTCCGAGTCGCTATAGCGTTTTGACGGGAGAGTATCCGAGTCGCAGTTTAGACAAGGGCTTTCTCAATGATATGAAAGAATATGGCAATCAGCCAAACCCACATTTCAATGTCCATATTACCCCTGGTAAAGCACACATGGGCAGTGTTTTAAAAGCCAATGGTTATTTTACGGGTTTCGTGGGCAAGAATCATGTGATTCACGATGAATCTATCAAAGTACCGAGTATCAAAGCTTTTAGAAAAGCCGATCCTTTCGATAGTAAAACCCAAGAATTTTTAGAGCAGAAGCAAGCTGCGGAAGTTCAAAGCGTACTCAATAATGACTTTGATTTTGCGAGTAGTATTTATGCGGGCAATGTTCCAGGACATATGCCCATTGAAATGGAAGCTCATAATATGGATTGGGTAACGAAAGGCGGACTCGATTTCCTTGATTTAGCCGAAAAACAAGAAAAGCCCTTTTACCTTCATTTTTGTACCACACTCAATCATGGACCAGGGCCAGCAGGGGAAAAATATTCCGCCGATCCTCGCTTCACGGCTGCGGGTGTACTGAAAGAAGGACTCAATGTTCAGCCCTCACGTGCCTCAATCATTGAACGCCTAAAAAAAGCCGGAATCCCTTACAAAGGAGATCATTCAGATCCACTATGGCTGGATGATGGGATCAGTGCAATTATCAACAAAATTCAGAAAATGGGTAAATTGGATAATACCATAATCTTTTTCTTTAATGATAATGGCATGGGTGCCAAAGGAGCCTTATACGAAGGTGGTGCCTTATCACCTGCATTTGTTTGGGGAAAGAACTTAAAAGGGAATCGTCGAATCAATCAGTTGCTTGCCAATATTGATTTTGCGCCCACCGTTTTTGAGCTTTGCGGAATCAGCAAAGATCAGCAAGCCAAGATGGATGGCAAGAGTTTTGTGAG
Organism: Lentisphaera profundi; assembly: GCF_028728065.1. Taxonomy (GTDB): domain Bacteria; phylum Verrucomicrobiota; class Lentisphaeria; order Lentisphaerales; family Lentisphaeraceae; genus Lentisphaera; species Lentisphaera profundi. The sequence continues at coordinate 146,937 of NZ_CP117811.1, forward strand.
TCTCCTTAAAGGTGATGATAAAGCCATTAACGAAGCCGTGTTTTTACAAATTGGCTCAACACGTGCAGTCTTGCAGGATGAGTTTAAATATATTGCTTGGAGAGTTCACCCTGAGCGTGAAAAGAATTTTGATGTGGCAACAAAAGGCGAAACTCAGAAACTTTATCACATTGCCTCCACTCGTGGTGGCCGTGGCTTAGAAAAGAAAATCCCCAAGCACTATAAAGCCTATTGGGATACAGATCAGCTTTACGACCTTAGAAAGGATCGTAAGGAACAGCAGAACTTAGCCAGCAATCCAGAGTATGCACAGAAGCTTAAAAACCTTCAAAAACTCTTGAGTGAGCACATTAAAAATCAGCCAGGCGAATTCGGCGAATTTTAATCTCATATATACATTTTTTAGTATGGCTCCGAGGGCTCCTCGGCCGCCGGAGGCATTTATACATGGGGCTCCGCCCCACACCCCGCTCAAGATACTGCCGTATGGGCCAATAGTTTTTATCCGCCTGTGTGGCAACACCCCTTGATAATCCCAACACTCGGAGCTTCGCTCCAGCGCTTACCTGAACAATCAGATAATGCGTATTGAGCATGAATTTCATCTTAGATGCTCTTAAGTTCCCTACCATTAGAGGTGGAGGTGCCCCTCTCGTACGGGTCGCATCATGCCCTCTATTCTACCTAATCGAGTAAAACTAAGCCCATTTATGCGCCCTCTTTCATAGTAATTACGCTCCTTTTACATAGAGGCTTACTAGCAGAATATTTCTGATCAAGCAGGTGGGATATCCCTCCAGCTGGATCATTTTTTTTGTCTTCTGAAATTCATTAATAATCTTTTAAAAGATTTTATAAAATATTTTAAAAGATTATTAATACTTGAATTAGATGTCCATGGGTACTACTTTAAGTGATAATAATGAACAGCGCATGAAAGCTTTGTATGCGAACATAATAAGGGAGTGGGATCTTAACGATTCCATAGAAACACAATGAATAATATGTTAACAGAAAAGTGGACGTCGATTAGTCAGTTTAAAACTTCGCCGACTCAAGCCATTGAAGACTCTGAAGGAAGGCCATTTGCCATTTTAAACAGAGATAAAGTTCTAGGCTATATGGTTTCTCCTGAAAGAATGTCAGAACTATTAGAAGCAGAAGAGAATAATTATCTTCGTCCTTTAATAGAAGAACGATCCAATGACAAATCTCAGATACGGGAAACAAGTCTTGAAGACTTATTCGCTTGAGCGTCACGATTTAGCAAAAAAAGAAATTGAGAAATTAAGTCCCGATTTAAAAAGAATATTCAAAAAGAAAGTTGCGAGTATTCTTACTAATCCACATCGACCTAACTCTCGTCTAAGTGGTTTTAAAATACCTACCTATAAAATCAAAAGTGGAAGCTATAGGCTCGTTTATGAAGTTCATGATCACAGAGTAGTTATTACCGTTTTATGTGTGGGGCTTAGAGCTAGAAACAAAGCTTATAAACTTGCGAGACAAAGAAGCTCTCGTGATGAAAATGGCTGAGAAGCACCATCCACCATCCACCTGCAGGCACAAAAAAGCGGATGACCCATAGGTCATCCGCGTTAATAGTATTTTAAGCTGAATCCGCGAGCTTACTTGTGCTTGAGGTCAGTTGGCTTGTGTGGATTCTTGGTTTGAATCATTTTACCTGCCGGATCGTGAATGACGTTGAGATCCTTTTTGGAGTCTAAAGCCATAAGGCGAGCGGGGTACTTGTCTTTGCGGATACCGAAACTCTCTTTACGCGTATCAAAGGGTTTGAAACCGAGCTTGAGTGCAGGAGAATCAGGACTGAGGGTGAAGTCACCATTTGCGGGATCCGCAAAGAGTGGGTCAGCAATAGTACTGGTATCATCAGCGCCTTTTTTCTTGTGACGTAAAATTCCCTTTTCCGCATCGGCAAAGAAGTAGATATTATCTTTGAAAGTCGATTGCTTGAGGATACCACCATACTTTGTGGCATTGACGACAATATTTCCAATGAATTGTGAATTGACAAAGCCCTCTTGTTTAGGGTAAGGGCGGTTGGTGATCATTTGGCCAACATTATAAACAATGTTATTGATAAAAATATTGCGGTCCTTTAATACAAAAGCGCGTCCATGGGGGTTATTCATGACGATATTATTAATGATGAGTGTGTCGCGCTGCCAGTCATCGGTACGAATACCGACGAGATTATGACGAACGAGGTCACGTACCATGTTATGGCGTACAATATTGCCTTTGCCTGCACCGGAAACATTGAGTGCGGCACCATCATTAAGACGGCGAAGGGCATTACTGATGAGGTTGTTTTCAACGATGTTGTTACGAGCATGAAGGAAGGGGGCACATCTTTCGGCATAAACACGACCATCATTTAATGAGAGCTCATCACCAAGGAAATCTTTGATTTCATGCCAGCGAATAGTTTTGCAGCCTTCGTCCCACCATTTGTCGGGAGCCATGAACATTTGGCAACGTACACCACAGAGGCCAATTCCCTTACGTGGTACATCGTGAATCGTATTGTTAATGATTTTATTAGAACCAGACTGCCAAGCAAAGATGCCATGACCATTCCAAATAATCTCACCTACATGGTGAATGATATTGTTGCTAATGATATTGTTGCGATTGACGTCTTTGGTACCAGGACCGTATCCACAGAGCAGGATGCCCATGTGACCAGTATAGGAAATGAGATTATTATTGATATCAATATTTTGGGCATGAAGATCGAGGCGCATTCCGGTGCCACCAGTCGCAGTAAATTGACAGGCAGTGACTTCGCAATTTTCGGCGCCACGAAAACGCAGCAGAGCATTATCAAAATCAAAAGTATCCCAATCGTGCTGAATACCCCAGCCCTTGCGATCCTTGTACCAATCGCCGCGTTTTGCGTGCTTAAAGGTGAGGCCTTTAAAGACAATATTGCGTACGGGAGTATCGACTGGACCTTCATAATCAATATCACCTTCAACTTTAACTAAAACGTCGAGCGCAGGGAAAGACATTTCAGGACTCGGTTGATCGCCTTTTGGCCAATAGTAAACCTTGCCTGATTTTGTATTGCTGGCCCAGTTACCGGGTTCAGAGATGAAGTCAACACTATTTTGCAACCAGTTCGTACAGAAATTCTTTTTTCCGTAGGCGGCGGCATTGGCGTGGAAAGCCATCGTTACATAACGCTCTTTGAGATTAATTTCTTTGAGCTGAATCAGTGACATCGTCCAGGGCACAGGAACAACGGCACATTCGATGTCTTGGATATTATCCCAGTTGCGGAATATGTAATCAAACTTGGGATCCCAAGGGACTTTTTTACAGGTCCAAAGATCTTTTTCGTAGAGGGGACCCATTGAATCGGCACGTTCATGATCATAGGGTTTGCCTAAGAAGCTATCAGAACTTGAGCGCGGTTGCCAGGTATCACCATCGAAAAGAACTCTAGGATTCTTAATGCTAGTAGGGATATCTGCTTCCCATACTTGGCCGTGAGCTTTTTCATTGAGATGAGAAATAGCGCTAGACTTTTTCCAGCCAGTGATTTTGACTGCTGAGCTGAGTACAGGGACTTCGTTTTTATAAGCACTATAAGTGATTTTGAAACCATCTAAGGCACTATCTTGAGTATTCAGTAAAAAGGTTTTTTTGAGTTGATAAGTTCCCCCTCTTAAATAGACGGTGATATCCTCCTGTTTTTCTTTGAGGGAGAGTCCACGTATAGCATCGCGAGCCTGCTCAAGATTCGCGAAAGGTTTTTCTAGTGTTCCTGGCTGAGACTCGGAGCCCTGAGGTGAGATGAAGTAATCTTTTGCCTGCAAACCTAGGGAAAGACCTAGGCCTAAAAGGCCAAAAGTTAGCTGTTGAAGTTTTTTCTTATGCATAATCGTCCTTTGATTTTTATCGATCTAAAATTAATACATATCAAAGACGGAGCTTTTAACTGCAAACAGACAAGGAAGTAGTTTTTATCTGAAGTTTGTTTAAGGTCGCTCATTTCATTCGCTGAAAGATCGGGCTTCGCCCTGCAGATCGTTCGCAAGCTCACTGCAGTTTAAGTGAAAGTTTTTTCCCGGGAGCGCAGGCATCCTGCCTGCATGAATCTCTTTCCCCCATCATCGCCCGTCGATGGCTGGCAAGATGCACTCCGACAGATCATTCTCAAGTGCTATTAAAAAATAGCTTAAAGTTATAATTTCCAATAAAAAATCCCACTTAATCGCCTATATTGTAGTAGCTTACACCGACAATAACAGCAAGTGGGACTTTCAATGTACGATACTCTTTTTCCCGAATATTTCATCGAGGAATTACGGCAAACTATAGGAATTTTATGCGGACCATTGAAGATTGCGGGGCAAATCATACTTCGTCCTGAATTTCAAGAGATCAAAAAGGCAATTGAAGATGATCAACTTCAGTTGAGTAAAGATAGAGCCGCCACTAGAAACCGCGAGTTTAAAAACAGCTCTACCCAAAAACACCCCCCAGCTGAATTGGTGGTGGCGTTGTTCATAGCCCGTCACTTTTATGATAATTGTTACGGTGAACGAGGCTATAGTATGCTATGTGAGAATAGTTCCTTGCAGCAGTTTATTGGGCGCTTGGGCATAGGAAGCTTCCCTTCACGCAATACGATTCATGAACAAGTCTCTGCTCTTTCTGAGAAGACCCTTAATCTTTTTCATCAAGCTATTTTGAACTGCGTTAAGGAGTGTGGCCTGGATGATTTTTCAGCAGTGATTATTGATTCTACAGCCATTAAGGCCGATTCAGCGTGGCCTGTCGATAGTCAATTACTAAAGAACCTTAGTTGTAAAATGATGAAAAATATCAGTGACGTTCATGATCAGCTTCCCTGTGTTGAGCGCAGAAAGATCCCTCTCAAACGCCTGCAAAATTACTGTGATTATATGAGTAAACTGGATTTCGAGATCTCTATGCTTAAAGGAAAAAAAGGAGCAAGAAAAATGAGGCAAAAGTTTTATACGCAAGAACTTTTACCGAGGTGCCGAAAATTTATTATTCGCCTGGAGAAGACTCTTCCTCAAATTAAACAACACTGTGAAAGTGCCAAAGTTCTGATGATTGACGAATGTCTATCTCGCTTCATAGATAAAGTTTTGATGGTTGAACATCGCTTCAACATGGCTCCTAAGGACTACGATACGAAGACGGCACGGAAAATTTACAGCATGAGTGATAATGATGCAGCATTTATTAAAAAGGGTGGTCGAGAAACCGTATTTGGCTACCGACCAAATTTCGCCTTTAGTGCCAATGGTTTTCTGACATCATTCACCCTAGAATCTGGAAATACTAGTGACAGCAAGGCCTTCAGTAATTGCCTTGATGAAAATAAAAAGATGACGGGCGAGACCGCAATGATGATCAGTGTGGATGACGGATATAGCTCTGCCGCCAATTTAGATGATGCCATCGAAAAAGGGGCGACATTAGTCAGTGTTAGTGGCTCAAAGGGAAAGAAGCTCTTAGGAGAAGATATTTATGAGAGTGAAAACTACCAACTTGCGAGAAATATCCGATCAATTTCCGAAGCAGGTATTTCAAAGCTGAAGAACTATCACAACCTTGAGCGATTTACCGTTTGTGGCTTAAAGAGGGTTCGTCAAGAAACTCTCATAAGCGCCATAGGATTCAACTTGGAAAGGATCTGCCAGTTATTATGTCAAATAGAGATTGAGGTCGCCGCATAGAATGTCGGAGTGCATCTGGCAAGCCTCGCAGGGAAGGGGACAGCGTCCCAATATATCCGAATCAATAGTTTTTGTTGAGATAGCAGGCATCCTGCCTGCATGAATCTCTTTCCCCCATTATCGCCCGTCGATGGCTGGCAAGCCTCGCAGGGAAGGGGACAGCGTCCCTAGACTTCCGAATCAATAGTTTTTGCTGGGAGCGCCAAGCACCAGCTTGGCATTTAAGCATATGCGCTCTGCTCACTGCCGATCGTTCGCAAGCTCACTGCAGTTTAAGTGAAAGTTTTTTGCTGGGAGCGCAGGCATCCTGCCTGCATGAATCTCTTACTCTTAATTCCGCCCGTCGATGGCTGGCAAGCCTCGCAGGGAAGGGGGCAGCGTCCCTAGACTTCCGAATCAATTGGGAAAAGCTGTCCCCGACAGGGTGAAAAGCTGTCCCAGACAGGGTGAAAAGCTGTCCCAGACAGGGTGAAAAGCTGTCCCAGACAGTGGTGAAAAGCTGTCCCAGACAGGGTGAAAAGCTGTCCCAGACAGCGAAAAAAGGATTGTAAGTTATTCATCAAAAATAGTTTATGTAAAAAGATCTAGCGCCATTTTAGTTGATAAAATCATGGGGATAGCGTTTTAAGTGAAGCGGGTGGAGAGCATCGTGGCTCCGAGCACAGTGCCAGGGGCTGAGGAAAAATTCGAGATCAAATAATTAATGAAGTTTTGTTTTACTTACTTGAGTTCAATTTCCCAGTGCTTAAAGAGGAAGCGTTTTATTGCGGTTCTATGGTGAGTTTCGGGTGGGAGTTCTTGAATATCGTTTTTACTTGAGCCAAAGAGCTCACAAGTCGCCTGATTTTGATCACAGACTTTCTTGAGTCCCTTGGCGAAATCGGGGTGATGAATTTTATCGCTGATGGATGAGGCTTGATAGATCATCAAGGGGGGAGAAGTTTTTTGAACAAGTTGCGGCTTTATGAAATAATGAGTTCCCATGGGTTGCATGTAGACCGCCATCGCACAGATATCCGTAGTCGTGTAGCCAAGCCACTCAGTGATAAGGGCACCCGCGGAACTTCCCGATGCGGCTATTTTTTTAGGATCGATATTCCATTTCTCGGAATTTGTCTTTATGAATTCTATGGAATCTTGGCAATGCTTCATGATCGCCATGTAATCCATGTTAGTGTGTTTTAGGAAGGGGTAATTCACGCTGACACAAGAGACGCCGGCTTTTAAGTAATCATCAATTTTGAAGCGTTTGTGAATACTATTTTTATCACCATTTTTAAAGCCACCACCATGAAAAAAGACTAAGACGGGAGTGGGATTTGAGGATTCGGCTTGCCAAAAATCCATTTTATTTCTTGCGTGTTTTCCATAGGCAAGATCTGCCTTGCTTGGAATTGGTGCAGCGCTGGTATTGAGTAGTACGGTGAAAGAAATGAGTAATAATGAAATGAACTTCATAGGGCAATCCTGATTGAATTTGAGACACTTAAAATTAAACCCTGCCAATCTATGGCAGGAAATTGTTGCTGGGGTACTCGCCGTACGGACAGATATAAAGCATCCGCTTGTGTGGCAACACCCACCCTCAACTGGCGACTAAAAAACTTATGGTTCCGGCTTTGCAAGTTTAGGATATGTAAAAGCGCTTAAGAAGCCATCAGAAGACAGCAATTTTCATGTTTCGCAGTCAGCTTACGGCGTGATGTAGTTAATCGTAAATCTAGCGGTGTTAGGGCTCCACGTCTAGTCGAGCGGCAGAGTTTTGAATATAGCTATAGCCCTAATGGTTGGGAATTTAAGCACATGCCGAAGGTATGTAGTAGGGTAGCCACCGGATTTATCCGGTGGGTATTGTTAAAAAATGATATTCATGCCGAAGGTATGACGGTAAAACGCTGGAGCAAGCTCCGAGTGTTTGGATTATCAAGGGGTGTTGCCACACAGGCGGGTAAAAATCATTGGTCCGTACGACAGAACCTTGAGCGGGGTGTGGGGCGGAGCCCCAGGTATAAATGCCTCCGGCGGCCGAGGAGCCCTCGGAGCCCTACTAAAAAAGTTAACCGCAGGTATAAATACCCTTAAGTTTCCACTCATTAGGCAGAGCCCCATATGTCAATGCCTTCGGCGAGCGGGAAGCCCCGCGGGCGGATAAAAAAGTTGTCTGTACGGCAGTAGCTCTATTCAGTCAAAAAAAATCTCAGGCTAAGCAAGAAGCTAAGAGCGTGAATTAATTCAGTTCGTCGTTGAGTCTGCGGATCTCGGCGAAGAGTTTTTTGTTGAGACGCTTTTTGTAGACGTAGACAGTATTGCGCTTAATATCGAGCTTTTCGGCAATATCATCGGGGCTGACTTCATTTAGCAGCAGGGGATAAATTTCTTGTATATTGCTTTCGAAGCTCTCCTTAATATTATTCCAGGCGAGCTCACAGATATAGATGCCCCATTCCCTTTCGGCAATCTTATCGAGTTCAGATTCCGATATCATTTCTTCAAAATTTGAAATGGGAACGTGAGATTCTTCCAAATTATTGAGCGAACTCTGTTTATAGGCTTTTGAGTTCACGTAATTGCGTACGGCATTGTAGGTGATGGTGGTGAGCCAACCTCTAAAGTTACCTACTTGAGGATCATAATTAAACTTAGGCAAGCTTTTCCAAAGGCGAATCATCACTAGCTGGACCACTTCAGAAATGTCATGACTACGCAATTTACAGCTAGCCACAATCATCGAGATGAAGGGCCTGTAATAGCTATTGAACTCATCCCACGAATCATCATCGTGTTGATTTTTCACGCGTTGCAACAAGGTCTGATTGGTTGGATAGTGACTCATTGAGGAAAGTTTCGGTTTAAAATCATTAATAGGATATAGAATCGGCTTATTTAATTTTAAGATCTGAAAGCAATAAAATCCAGTTCTGAGTAGAGACATTTAAAAGAATTTAATTTAGCTGTCACTTATGACTAGGGCCACTGGTAATTGCCTTATTCAAATAAAAAAGAGGTCAAAATGAAGGTTCAAGTACGGATTAAAATAGGTATTTCACTATTTTTACTACTGATATTTTCCTGCACTAAAACTAATTCGGAGCTATCATCCGCAATTGCACAAAACATAAGCCTTTCAGCAAGTGAAAATGATGAGGCTATAGAAGTATTGAAAGGGGGTGAATTAAAGTCAAAACCCGGGCGGCCACTCTACGATATCTGGCGATTGAGTTCCGCTCCTAAAGAGGGCAAAATCGTAGCAATAAATCCACCAAAATTTCAGTGGAAAAAGAGCGATCAGCAAGCCGTGACTTATATTCATGAAATGAGCCGTGATGCAGAGTTCAAAACTGAGCTGATTAGTTCTGGTTTCCTGCCTTATTGTTTTTATATGCCTAGAAAAGTTCTTGTGCCCGGACAGTGGTTTTGGCGTATCAATACACTGATAGATGGTGAAGAGACTATTGGAGCAAGCCACACTTTTACGATAAAAGAGGGGGCAGCCGTTCGCCTTTATCCCGATGTGGATACGCTGATCCAGAATATACCTCAGACGAGACCATTTATTTTGAACTATGGTCAAGCGCTCGCGACGGTCCTCAAAAATGCTAAATCGTTGCCCAAGAAAAAGGCTGTGGTGGTCAATGCCGGAATAGAGTCTTTGGCTAAGCCCATCATTGATTTCGAAGTTTTTGATACGTCAAAACTAAGTAGTCGTCAATTAAAGAAAGTGAAGCATATTGAGCTTGCGCACCTAAATAACCTGATGAAGGCTTATTTATTGACTCAGGATAAGTCTTTTGAAGTAGGCGCCACAAAGCGCCTCAAGAACTTGCTGAACTGGAAGGATACGGAGGGTATGATGCTATCAAATATTATGCGCGTCATGGCAAATTATTACGATTGCTTTCACAATACTTCACCAGCAACTTTAAAAGCACAAATACTACTGGAAATTCAGCCCTACCTAGAGCATCATTACCTGCGTTGGTGCGGGCATATAGAAAATAGGCAGATTGAAAATCATTTTTGGCAAATGGAGTTATCGGCATTTTTTCAGGTGGCCTTAGCGACAGTTCAGGATGTTCCCGAGAATAGGAAGTATTTAGATTATGCCTATAATGTATTCCTCGTGCGTTCCCCCGTTTTAGGTGGAAATGATGGTGGATGGGCTAATGGACACGGTTATTTTGCGGTTAATAACTCCACTATTATAAATATGGCTTATATGCTGCAGTCGATTGCCAAAGTCCCTATTTTTGATATGCCTTGGTACAAAAAACTTTCTGAATACTTTGTTTATACCGCACCCGTGGGCGGCCCCATCGATGGCTTTGGTGATATGCATGATCGCCGCGATAAGAGCGGCAGTGGTTTCGCTCATTGCAGTCTGCTTGCACTGGAAAATAATGATGATGCTTTAGCCAGACTTCAAACTTTGAAATCACTGGAGTATAATAATGGTAAATCTGAGTCGAGTGCCTGGTGGGAGTTGCTCAAGGGAAAGAGTCTAAAAGATTTATCGATGCCAGTGATAGAGAACTTAAAGCAGGCTGCGGTTTATAAAGAAGCCGGGCTCGTTGCGATGCATACCGACGTCACGAATCAAGATAATGACCTAGCGCTATATTTTCGATCCAGCCCCTATGGTAGCAATGGTCACATGCACGCCAATAACAATAGTTTTAACCTGAGCTTTAAGGGCAATAAGATTTTTTATCCCACGGGTTATTACACCAGCTTTGCGGATAAGCACTCCATTAGTTCTTATAAACATACCCGAGCCTCGAATAGCCTGCTCATCGATGGCAAGGGTCAGTCCTTTGGTCACGAGGGCTATGGTTGGATCAAACGTTATTTACACGGTGAAAAAATCACTTATAGCTGTGGCGATGCCTCTTTGGCTTATGGTGATTTAGTGAATGAGCAGTGGTCGGACTTAGTTAATCAACACCTCGTGGAACCTGGTCGCAGTATAAAGGAAAATTTTGGTGATGTTAAACTCAAAAAATTTGACCGTCATATTGCCTACATAAGACCAAACATAATCGTCATCTACGATGAACTTGAGGCAGAAGAAGCAGTCGATTGGGACTTCCTGCTTCACACCATGAAAGAACCGCAGCTCACGGGGAATAAAATGACTTATGAGCATGATGGCGCGGTGGTAGAGGCCCGCTTCTTTAGCTCAAATAAGGCCCAGCTTTCAATGACGGATGAATTTTATCAAAAGCCGGTGGATTTCTTAAAGAAATATAGGGCGATGCCCAAGCAGTTTCACCTCAGCTTCAAGGCTGCAGAGAAATCCAAGAAGCAACGCTTTCTTTGTGTGATTCAATGTGGTGATAGTGATGAGAAAAAATACAAAATTGACTTTAAAAATGATTCGAAGATGATAATAGGTCCATGGCAAATCCAATCTGAATTAGATTGTGTGAAGCCCGCAAAAATGACTATCCAGGGAGCGCATGCCAAACTTTTTGTCAACGCCTTTCCCGCTGAGTACTCAGCTAGCAAGTCCCCCGCAAGCTTATTAGTGGAGCAAATTGATGGACGAATCCACCGCGCCATCTGCACCGATAAATCACCTGCAATTAACGAGTGATGGGAATCGTAGGAGGGTGCTGCCACACAGGCCACTATTTTTCACCCTGCCCGCCGAAGGCATTTATAGGTTTTAATATATAGGAGCTCTGCACCATATATAATTAAATAAAAAAAGCACAGCCATCCCATAAAGCTAAAAATGGAACTTTTCCTTAACTTACTTAAGCACAAGTATTGATCATTTCCTAGTGGAGAATCTGACGGTTTTTATATTCCTGAAGGCAACTATCAAGATGCTGTCCCATAGTAAACTTCTTCAAACTTGGGGAGATAATCTTGATTGAATAAATAATCGGACTCTAAGGTCTAGGTTTGAACTTAGAGTCCGACTAAAATATGTGTCCTTAGGGTTTCTTATTTTGAACGTCTAGACGGATTGAAATATAGCCATCATCAATAAGCCCGTAAGCACAGCACATATAATAATTAATAGCCCGATCATAATTTTTGCTTTTTGAAAAGAGTTTTCAAATGACTCGATTTCTCGATATAACTTTTTAATATGTGTACGAAATACATTGATCCTTGCCTTTCCAATGGGACAACTATCGTATTCATGTGACTTCATATTCTTACATCCATATTATATATTTAGTTGAATGATTCATAGCGATTGCTTATGGGATGACTGTGAAAAAAAAGCTTAAGTTCCCACCCATTAGGCGCCCCCGCGGGCGGCTTATAAAAATGAAAATATTATTTGTATTTCAGTTTCCATTTAAGCTCTGTGGTATTAGCAGAGGAAAGTATAAGGCAGTTCAGACCTGCGGCTGAGTGAGCTTTGATATCGCTCTTGCCTCCCGTAGTGGCGGCCTTAAGTAGCTTGTGCCCGTTATTGGCGATGACGATTTTAAATGGCTCGCCGCCAATTACTTTGGCGGTACCGCTTAAGGTTTTACTTGCCGGATCCCAGTTAAGATCAGCGAGATCAACCCAGCCTTGAAGGATGTGGCGATCAGTGCTGATTACCTGCGGGCAAGGCGTTGCTTTGCGGATCGAGATCATCGCGCTGCAGTTAGCTTTTAGCTTTTGCTCAATACGAGCGGTGCCGGGGAGTTTACCGAGGTATTTATCTGACCAAAAATCATAGGCGTGATAAGTCCCTTTCGGATCCAAGCCGAGAGCATTATCAACGCGCTCACCACTAAGTGATGTAGAAACAACTGATGCTCTCTTTTCCGTGTTATAGAGCACTAGTTGATGCCAGTCAGGAGTTAGTTCAAGGTCATAAACTTGGGGGTCTTTTCCTCCGGTGAAGGCATCTAGTGGACGCGCGGTTTTAGGCTCTTTGTAATGAGGGTAGGTACGGGAGACCGTGTGCGTAATTTTCGGAGTGAAAAGCGAGTATGATGAGGATAAGTCTAATCTTCCACTGCTTAGGAAATTCATCGTAAGCATTGATTCTAGTATATCTTGGGAATGACCGTGTACGGTTTTTGTGTCGGAGTAGTAGTTGAAAACAGTTCTATTTTTGTACCAACGAAGGCCACTTTTTGACACCATTTGTGGCACAAACTTATTGGAGTCAGCCCAAGTTCGTTGGGTATCCACAAGCCCTGCTGTTACATCTAGGCAGGGGCGTCCAGAGACACCGAGGTTTCTTTCGTCAATAAATCCATCCTTCCCGAAAGCTTCGCGCAGTAATTTGAACGCACGGCGGTAGGCGGCATTGCAGGTCGAATAGCGGTCGTCAAAACCTCCTTCGGGACGCCAGCCAGTGGCAGCGTAATCTACCTTTACACCACGGATACCATCGTCGCTCAGTTTTTTCCAGGCTTTGACAAAGTGTTTTGAAAATTCCTTGTCTGTGTAGTCGTAGGTGGCATAGGGCTGGTGATGAGGGTGTTTAACTCTGCCAGTCCATCCCTTGCCGGGTGTTCTTTTATCAACTTTCGAAGCATCATTAAAAAGTAAATACTGAGGGAATTTCCTGGAGAAATCATCCGAAGGCATTCCGAGTTGCATGTAGATATAAGGAATACCCTTTCTGGCCCTCATCGCCTTGCTCCACTTAGCGATAGTTTCATAAGGCGGGACCAGATGTTTGAAGGTCTGCATGTGCGCATCATCCCACCAGCCTTGCTCGGTATTGAGGTTGTATTTATCTGGCTCGAGGCGCAGTGAAACATCAGTGTAGCGGGTCAATCCTGATTTGTTTGCAAGCTCAAGCTCCTCGATCAATTTTGCGGAGTTATTGATATTTGGTAGCTTGCTCACATGAGAAACACTCCAGCCGCAAGTAATGGGAAAATCATAGATATTGGGTCGGGCCTTGTTAGCGGCTCTCATGGCGAGTCCGTAGCGTTCTAGTGCCTCAAAGGGCTCGCTCGTATGAACATCTAGATAAAATGTATCTTTCGCAAAGTAGGTTTGTCCCTCCTCGATCAGACGGCCCACGGGATCCTCCGCATAGAAGCCGATGGAACTGTGGTCCAATGTATTAACGGCGGCAAACTCATTGTAGCGCAGTCCACCCCACACGGCAGTTTTGCGCGTGCCGCCTACAAGGCCCGTAAGCATGAGGTTATTAACGCAAATACGAGAGTTTTTTGAACTGACTAGGGTGCTTTGGGCGCCGGCTGAACCATTAAGTGTTTTTAGGTTTTTGATAGTTTTCCCTCCGAAAAGCTGAGCTCCTTTAAGCAAGTCGCTTTTCATCAGTCTCATACTGAGGTAGTCGGGGGTCTTGAGGCCAAAACCAAATACCAGGGCAGGGTTATTCCGATACAATGTGTATGAGAATAGATGTTGTGCGGGTAGGTGTCCGTATGTATCATCGCTATAGCGCAGTAGGTTCGAGTCAGATACCATGAGAATCACTTTCTTCCCGAGCCCTAGGACATCCTTCACATCTTCAACTTTGAGAAACTTTACGCTTGTGGGGCGTCTTCCTGATGGCAAGCCGAATTTGGCTTCCGAAAGCAAGATCTCCTTGCTCTGTGAATCAAGGATGGAGAAATCCCCCTCTTTTAAATTAAAGACAATCGAAATGATGCCATTCTCAAGTTTGCCATTAGCGTAAGTCACAGGCTTACTTGTTTCGTCAGCCTGAAGCTGCGTATTTACCAGTGATAATATAAGGCTAACTATGATTAGGCTTAAATTATTCATGTATCTTTTTGGGTCTTTCATCTTACCTCATTGTGTATTTTAATTTAGTTAATAAGTGTGGCTTGCTAATTGTAGCGAGGAGATTCGTTTCCATCCCCCGTCGGGCACCCCCTGCAAAGACTTGCCAGCCTTTGATTTGGCGAATGAAGATAGCGCGTTACTTGCAGCGAGGAGCTTCAGTCACGGCTAAAATTGTAGGTGGTGGTGGTACTCGCGCGGGGACCTACGAATAGATTAGCTACGTGACCATCAAGAAAAGCAAGACCGTATTTACTCTTGCCGTGCCAGGCATAATCATATTTATGATAAGCCCATGAGTCGTTCATGGTGGCGGAGGTTTCCCAGGGCTGCTTGATAAGGCGTTTTGGGAAGTGATTATCCATCATGGATTCAAAATCGACTTTCTCTAAGGCTTCTTTATCATTGGTTAAAATGCGGCTATTGATAAGGCAGTCAGGGTCATTTTTTCGCACGAGTGATATGAGTTCACCGAGAATATCGCGCTTTAAGGGTGTGGCATCACGTACGTTATATTTGGATACCTTGCTGGGCCAAAGCGCAAATCCATCATGATGTTTTGCGGTGATCAAGATGTATTTCATGCCGGCATTCTTAGCTTCAAGAACCCATTCGTCGGCATTGAACTTTACGGGATTAAATTCTTTTGTGAGGGCCTGATACTTTTCATTGGAGATACCAGAGGGCCAGTTTCCCTGTTTCTGAATCCATTCAGCATACATATTGCGCCCCATGATTTCACCCTCCCATTCGCCGGAAGGTATACTATAGAGTCCGAAGTGTATAAACATGCCAAAGCGGCTATCGGTGAACCATTTTGTTTTATCATGGCTTGCGGCCATGGGGGTGAATATAAGGGTAAAGAAAATCAGGATATTGAATAGAGCTTTTTTCATAAAGAACTTCCTTGCTTAACAATAATGAGCAGATTGTTTATTCTACCGGAACAAAAAAGTGATTAGCACCCGAAGTATTTCCGGCCCAGCGCATTTTTTTGCACCATGAAACATGCCCGTCAGCATATAAACCATTCGCCCCCTCAGGAAATCCGTTTGCAAAGGATGTCAGAGAGGGATTATTAGGATAAGGAGTCCATGAAGTGCCCCCTATAGAATGATTCGCGCGCCATTTGTTGTTCCATTGGTAAGCCAGATCACTCATTAAGATGTCCGCTGATCCGTTCGCAGTTATTTTCACGGACGTGTCTTCCACTTTGTTGTGGCCAGGATAGTAGTTATAATTACCGCGGGGCTTATTCCCAGTATTTCTCGGATCATCAATGGGGAGAGAGGTCGGTACGGACGGGCACATCCATACGGAAAAACTGTCACTTAAATAGGGTCCTAATAAGGTTCGAAGGTCACTATAGTTTTTATAATAATCCGGGGAATAGTCTTGGATGGCCTTGGGCATTGTACCCTTGTGGTCGTTAGCATATGAAATTACGGCTATTCCGCACTGTTTAAAGTTACTAGTGCAGACAGCACGCCTGGCTGTTTTTCTGGCTTTTCCTAAAAGCGGCAAGAGGAAGCTCGCCAGAATGGCGATGATGGCAATCGCTACCATGAGTTCGATCAGAGTAAAACCTTGTTTGATCCCTACTTTAGAGTTCCCTAAAGTACTCGGCGATGATTTTTTCTTCATAAGACATTCCTTGATTAAGTATAGTTTTTCAGAATCTTTCTGAAGCATTTACCAAGTAGCCCGAGTGGAAGTGACAGCCAACTTAATTAAATGACAAAATTTTAACTAAATAATACAATTTTTTTTCGCGTGGCTAAAATTAAGCATGGGTGATCGGTAGGGATTATTCATAATTTTGAATCTAAAAACCTATAAATACCTTCGGTGAGCGGAGAGCCTCCGCGGGCGGAATGAAAATATTTGCGATGGGCGCAAGAATCTGCACAAGGCCTGAAATTTTCTTGCAAATTTTTCAAGGGTGATTATCGTATCAATTACGGATAGTTAGCGGATATAGTAGGTATTATCATATCAACTGCGGATAAAAATTATTGGCCCGTACGGTAGTATCTCGAGCGAGGTTTGGGGCGGAGCCCCAGATATTTTTATCGCCTGTGTGGCAGCACCCCTCCGGTGGCCGAGGGGCCCTACTGAAAAAGGTAGCAGCAGGTATAAAACCCCTTAGGTTCTCTCGCATTAGGGCCAGCCCCGAACCCTGTGAGGGATGCCTCCATCAACGGGTAATTAAAAACCTTATTGTGGCAGTTTTGCTTAATGCCAAGCAGGAGCTCGGCGTTCCCCGCTTAATAAATGGGCTTTAGGTATTCGGCGACTTTCCTTGACTTGATTTTGTCTACTGTGCCGATAAGAACGGGATTCTGTTTGTCCGATACTTTGAGCAGGGCGTCCTTGCTTTTTACACTGAATTGAACGGGTTTTGAACTATCCAATTCTGCTTTAATCGTGAATCCTAAGGCTTCGAGCTCGCCATTTTTCATGCTGAGTACCTTTGGAGCCGTGGCCGCATCACCCATCTGAATAATAGTGAGAAAGCGGGTCTGTTTTGATTTATTTACAGTATCATAGCGTGCTCTGGAAGGCTGCTCTTTCCAAAAAGGCGTCACATATTTGTCGCTGAATGAATGCTCCAATTTGGAGTCAGAGAAAACCTGCAAGTCACCTCTACTTTTTGTGCTCATCACGCTGAATACACCATCTTTCGATAAGGAGCTTGTTTTAAGACGACTATTGAAAGTAAGTGCGAAGTCAGCTTTTTCTTTAGCTTCAACTACATCATAGACCACAAGCAGATTAGGGCGACAGAGCGCGACGTGACGGTCGTATTTGCTCAGTGGTGACTCAGGAAGATAACCATAGCCGAATTTCCCCCTGAGGTGTTCATCGGCTGTTTCATCAATCTTACCATAAGCCTGAGCGGCATCACCACAAGCGTAGGCGATCTGATCATTATCCGCAAAGTGCTTGATCCAAGCAAAATAATGCATTCCAAAGCCCTGACTCCGGCCGTTTACCAGCATCCCGTTATGGGCACGGGTATGACGATAATCAGTGTAAATATGTGGACTTGAGAAACCGGCTTTGTAGTTGCCGGTATTATAGAATAATTTCAGACCCTTATAGGAGATATTAAAGCAATTCTGACTGCTGGTCATGTGTCCGACACCACCGCCATAGGGGCTTGATTTTAAGTATACAACGGTGTTTTCCTTAGGATTATTTATATCAGAATGAAGCGCTGCGATTCCGACACCTCTGAAAACGGCTGCGCCCGGTATATATTGGGGCCTAGGAGCGTCCATCCAGTCTTCGCGAACTTTATTTTGTTGTATGTAGTCCATCTCCGAAATCCATATATTATTAAATTTCTGCTGCTCTCTAAGGGTCCAGGCGGCGAGGGGATTATCTTTGATTTGACGGAAAAGTAAGTTGTGTTCCATGCCGTACATCGTTCTATTTCTCTTTTCTGCCTTATCACCAAAACCGGGAACAACTCCTCCGAATCCGGAACAGTAGCTCAGGTAATCTGACGTGCTTTTGTACCAGGGCAGACTTTCATAGAGATTGATACCGCCAAGTAGCAAGTCCTTGGGGACATTCATGAGTGTGACGCCGTTTACATGAAAATACCCTTGACCATTCGCCCAGCCGCCATCACTTGGACCGACAATCGGGAATTTTGACATGGCTAGATTATAGGCGTATTCCAAATGTTCGTGAGTTTCAGGATGATCATGAGCCATCACCATAGCGGTGCGCAGGTAGCCAAACATCGACATCTGCCAGAAATGATTATCCAAGGCACGCGCCTCCAAGTCACCTCTCATTCGTGTGTGGAAATCCAAGACTAACATGGCTTTCTCTTTAAACATTTTGTGTGTATCAGCATCGTGGTAGTGATAAAAGGCATCGTACATGCCTGCAAGTTGGCCCATCACCCTTACGGCAAGGAATTTGTGACCCGGCTTAAGTTTTTCTAAAGCAATTTTAAAAAATTCGGCTCCTTTTTTAGCAAATTCTTCATCACCCGTCAGGTAATACCCTTCTTGCATCAAGTTAATTAAGGGATTTTTTCTTCTAATCAATGATACGTAATTGGCCGTGTAGGGATGCTTTGCAGCTCTTACCCTGAATTCTTCGACACTCTCCCCTGCGAGGTTGATACGTGGATGTGCTTTCGGGATTGCCTCGAGAAAATTTTTAAAGGATTTTATCTGTTTAGTATATGAGCTATCATCTACTTTGAATGAATGGGTTTCAGACCATTCGCCCCAGCTAGAGTTATCCTTTTGTTTTTGATGGCGCCAGTACCAGCGACCATTATTCAATGGCTCATGATGATTGTATATAGCCCAGGGCTTGGCTTCTGATAAGGTGGTTTTTCCGGGGGGAAAGGTACTATCTGAACTCAACTCTATGCGGTAAGTCTTGCCTCGCTCTGCAGGCCAATAGAGTGGTTGTGGGTTGCAGTAAACAAGTTCACCTTGTGATGGTCGAGCTTCTTGCAAGCGTCCCGTATGAAGAGCTTTTTGCTTATAGGTGCTTAGCATTTCGGGGGCTGTTTTTTTTATTTGAGATGAATTAGCTAGATCTTTGGACTGACTATATCCAGACAGCAGTACTAAGTAAAAAAGTGGAGCTAGAAGGTAGTGGCGCATAAGCAATTCCTTAAAAGGGGGCTGAGATTAATGATTTCTGCGTCATTTACCAAAGCCAGCAAGTGGAAGTGACATGGAAAGAAAAAAAATCATAAAAATAAGAAGAGGATTTCAAGAAAGGAAGAGCGAGATACCGCCGCATGGATCAGTGCTTTTTATCTGCCTATCGAGCAAGATTCCTAACCACGGGATGAGGGCTTTGCTGATTATTGGATGATGCCTGAAGCTTTGAATTTCCTCAGCAGGCGAATGTCCTTAGTCGTCGGGTACAGTTCTTCAGATAGCTCTAAGGATTCTAAGCTAGGATAATCATCCAAAGTACTTAAATGGATGAGCTTTAAATCATTCATAATGAGATTTTTTACTTTGAAATCTTGAAGAGACCTAAGATCATAAATGATTGTTTTAGATATATTGAGCGTCTCAATTTCAAGGCCCTTTAAAGGCATTAGACCTCGGACTAGGGTATCGGAGATATCTAAGACTTTGATTTTTTTCATGCCCCTCAAAGCATCTAAACCTCTTAAGAAACTGCCGTGTAAGTGAAGTTCTTCAATCGGCAGATTGATAAAGGGGGATAAGCGAGCGAAGTCCTTACCAGCTGAAAAAATTATTTTATTATTGACGACGCGAAGCTCGTAGTCTGTTATATTGGGGTTGAGGACTTTAATTGATTTCTCTAGAAAGCTGCGATAGTTTTCAATATTGGTGTAGTTCCGATTTTTCAAGGAAAAAACTTTGTCAATGATTCCTGGGTAATGCGCCTTATCAAGAGCTTGGATTTTTTGAAAAAAATACTCTTCAGTACTTGCTTGGTTCAAACTCTGAAGATGTTTTATGAGCTCAATGAATCGCTGCTCGCGTGCGGGTGCTTGTTGGCAGTGCAGGAGCGCCAGAGGCAAATTATTCTCCAAAAAATAAAGTTGGGCCAAAAGCCAATGAGTATTAGCATTGCCACCATAGGACAAGGCAAGATCTGTATTTAGTTTTGTATTGGTAAAATCAAAGTGTTTATAAGCCTTTAGAGCTAGATCGTTATGGTAAGGAACCGCCTTCTCCGCAATAGCTTTATTTTTAATTTTGACTAATTCAATTTTATGTGAATAGACTAAGCTGACAATAGAGATGACAAATAGTGCAGATATCAGTATTGAACAGATCTTCCTATTTCTTTTGAAGTAGAGTTTAGCAATTTCTATAGGGCTGGGCTGGTCGGCTTTGGGCGAGCGATCATCTAGAAAAAGGTCAATGTCATGAATGAGTTCGTCTACGGATTGGTAGCGTTCAGAAAGCTCGAGTTGCATGGCTTTTTGGCAGATCGCCATCAAAGGTTTTTGAAAACGAGCGCGAGTCATTATGCTTCCCGTGGCAAGCTTATCGAGAACTTCCTTGGTAGCTTTCCCTTCAAAAGGGGCTTTTAAAGCCATGGCATGGAAGAGCGTGGCACCCAAAGAATAGATATCGGAACTCAAACTTAGACTTTCATTACGTAAACGCTCTGGCGCGATGTAGCCGATGGTGCCCAGGACTTTGTTTTGATAGAATTCTGAAATATTATCAAGCTCTTGAGCAATGCCCCAATCACAGACTTGCACGGAGCCATACTCACCAATGATGATATTATCTGGCTTTATATCTAAATGGATAACTCCTTTTGAATGAGCGTAGGAAATGGCATGGCAGACCATTTTGAAAATATTTAATAAGCTACGGTAATCATATTTTTTTACAGAGTCGTCATTAGCTTCATCTAAGTGATGTAAAATACTTCCTAGGCTCTCGCCTTTTACATATTTCATACTGCAAAATGGGAGCTCGTTTTCATCTAGGGCAAGTTCATAAACGGGAACGATATTGGGGTGTGCGACGAGCGCTAAAATTCTAATTTCTTTTAAAAAGGCACACAAAAATTCATCGCTAGATTTTTCTGTTAGGGGTTTGGCGATGGCCACATCTCGATCAATAACTTTATCATAATGTAGAGTAATGTTTTTCATCGCTCCTTGGCCAATGGAGCTTAGGAATTTATATCTCTGCTTAAAATCCATCGGAGCAATAGACTGCAAGTCTTGCTTATTATCTGAAGTACGCTCATCCAAGGCTTCTTGGAAAATGTTGTACATACTCTGGCTGATTTTATTTTTCTCAGGCATTTATATTCTCATTAAAAGCTCGTATTAGCATAAAATTCAAGAACTTGATCGAGTGTGTTTTATCAATAGAAGGGCAATTAGCGGAGTGACAAAAAATTTATTATGAAAAAATGATTTATTGTATAAAAAGCAAAATAAATATCTGAACTAGAACATGTTTTAATTATACGAGCTCGTATAAGCCGTCTTTTTAGAAAGTCTATTCAGATGAGCATCAACTAAAAGATACTGAAAATAGTCTCATTTCTCATCGGATGATTTACAGTCCTACAGGCGACTAAAGAAGAATCGTAGCAATACGCTCTATGCAGTCAAAAAAACCGAAAGTGGATTGGTGAAGTAAATTATTGATCCTGCATAGTGTGAGCGATACCTTTATGCAGGTAGGCCACATGGCCATCGACAAAACTATACTGAAAGTAATCCAGGTATTTATGCTGTGATGCACCCGAATAACTAGTGATTCTTCTGAGCACTGAGTAGCTAAATTGACTGCGTCGATTATCATTACTGAATCGCTCACCGAGTAGGATGACACTGGCGGGATCAGAGAAAGTACTGACCTGATGACTAACACCTGGATTAGTGTATTGATCTCCGCTACTACCCGCACCAGTTAAGTTATTGATATCACTTGTACGGTAACTACTATCACTACTGCCGCCGTTAAGGGCATAAGAACGTCCGACGTAAATACCGTAGTCGCTAGTATCGGAAGGACAGAGCATGGTTCTATCACCAAGAATGGAAGCTGGAGCTTCTGCGACTTTAAATTTTTTCTGATTTTTTGTGTATCAGTTAAATCATAATTGATTTGATCGTCCCAGGTGACCTTTTTTTCAGCAGCAGGAGGGAAATGCGAGTCATTATCATCGGTAAAAATCCAAGCGCGCATGGATAGCTGCTTTAAATTACTCGTGCAGACGGCTTGTTTAGCTGTTTTTCGGGCTTTGCCTAAAACTGGGAGTAAGAAACTAGCCAAAATTGCAATAATGGCAATGACTACTAAAAGTTCAATTAAGGTAAACTTATTTTTCATTCTGGCCTCACTTTATAAATTGGGACTGATAGATTTATTCGATAATGTATATCCGTATATTGCTATTACCGAAGGATTTCTTTAGATGTGACATCAAAAAGTTTTTTAATTCGTAGAAAGCTGAATCCGTGAACTACATTTAGTTAATCAGCTTGCTCTTTCATACCTCGTTGATTGACAGCTTTTTCAAAAAATCTAGGTGTGCTACCACACAGGCAACTCTATTTTCTTTCACCCGCGAGGGTCTCCTAATGGGTGAGAACTTAAACACATGCCGAAGGTATGTAGTAGGGTAGCCACCGGATTTATCCGGTGGGTATTGTTAAAAAATGATATTCATGCCGAAGGTATGAAGGAAACGCTCTGCAGCGTACCTTCGGCACGCACGATTCTGTTATTCAAACACCACGGACTTAGGTCCATGGCTACTTTCCTAAGCTCTTCGAGCTCAAATAATTAATGAAGTGATAAAATATATGGGGCTCCGCACCAGTCGCCGGGTCAAGGGGTGCTGCCACACAGGCGGATAAAAAGCATTTGCCCATACGGCAGTATCTTGGTGGGAGTGTGAGGGACTCGTCCCTCATTTAGTCAAACTTGGGGCTCCGCCCCAGTATAAATACCTCCGGTGGCCGAGGAGCCCTCGGGGCCTTACTAAAAAAGCTATGCAGCACGTATAAATACTCTTAAGTTCCCACTCATTAGGAGAGCCTCCGCGGGCGGGCTAGCTTCGCAAAATTCCTTAAAAATCCCAAGGCTAGTCGCTGCGCTCCTATGCTTAATTTTAGTTGAACAGAGTAATCGTGAATCTTTAAACATAGAGGAATTTGAGTGCAGAGGACAAAGATTGACTGCTCTGACTTGTTTTTATGGGTGAAATAAGTTTTAATTTAAGAACAAGAGGATTTTTTATGAAGAATTTTTATGGCCTAGTTATTTATTTGTGTGCATGCTTTAGCATTCTCGGAGCGGAAAAACCCAATATCATTGTTTTGCTGACGGATGATCAGCGTTATGATACGCTGGGCTGCATGGGCAATGATCAGGTGAAAACTCCACATATTGATAAACTCAGTGCGCGCGGGATCACGTTTGATGCTCACTACACAAATACGCCCATTTGTTTGGGGAGTCGGGCAAGTCTGATGACGGGCATGTATGAGTATACCAATGGCTGTAATTTTTCTCATGGTAATTTAAGTAAAGAATTATGGAATGAAGTGGCTTATCCTGTGATCTTAAGACGCAATGGATATTTCACTGGCTTCATAGGAAAATTTGGTTTTCCTGTAGATGCAAAAAATTACCACGAGTATGAATCACTGCCGATTGAAGACTTTGATCGTTGGTATGGTTGGACGGGCCAAGGTTATTTTGAAACGGCCAAGAATAAGTATATGGAGAAATTTGCGGCTGATTATCCACACGTCACCATGGCGACTGCCGTGGCAGCTTGTGAGTTTATTGATGAAGCCCAAAAGCAGGAGAAGCCCTTCTGCCTTTCACTAAGTTTCAAAGCTTCACATAAACCTTTCTCACCAGATCCGACTTACGATGATGTCTACAAAGATACCGTTTGGAACAAGCGAGCCAATTACGATGAAGCAGGTGCGCGCAAGCTGCCTCCACAAGCTAAATTGGGACGTCAATATTTGACCATAAGGGATTTTAAGCCAGAAAATTATCAAGAATCAATGCGTAAATACAATCAACTGATTTACGGAATCGATCAGGCAGTGGGGCGCATCACGGCGAAGTTGGAAGCTAGCGGTCTCAGTAAAAATACGGTAATCATTTATGCGACGGATAATGGCTATAGCTGTGGATCGCACGGTTTTAGTGGAAAAGTTCTTCCCTATGAAGGGCCCTCACGTGGCCCAATGATCATCATGGATCCACGTAGTGATCAAGCGGGGAATCGCGCACCGGGTGTGACGGGTAATATTGATATACACCCCACGGTTTGTGAACTTGCAGGGATTGCGATTCCCGCAAAAATTAATGGTAAGAGCCTGGTTCCAGTACTCGGAAATAGTGAAGCCCGAGTACGTGAAGCGATGCCAGTATTTAATTTTTGGGGTTCGGCGGCCACTCATGAGATGACCATGATTACCGAGAAGTTTAAGTATATTTACTGGTACCACGAGGGTGATGGTATGCTAGCGGCCGAAGAACTCTACGATAGGCAGAATGATGCGGTGGAGATGAATAACCTAGTGACGAATCCGGAAATGGAACCCCAATTGGAGAAAATGCGTGAGCTCTTTGATGCACAGGTACAGCACCTACGCGATCATGCGATGCCCGATCGTAATTATACTGAGTACGGCAAGTTACTCGATCGTAGCCTGGCTTGGGAGGAAAAAAAGAATCACGTTCAAAAAACTTTCGCCAAAGGCTATGAGCAAATGAAAGATATTGCCGCTAATGGTCAAACGAAAAAGCCTAAAAAAGACAAGGCTGAAAAGTCAAAGAAAAGTAAAGACGGCAAGCCGCGCGTTCGCAAGCCCAAAGATCAGCGTAAGCCAAAGGAGGAAAAGGCTAAAGAGGCTTAATACCCTTCTTCGAGAATCAAAATCAGCTGCAAGTGAATTTAAGCCAGAGATTTATTTACGGATGGGTAAAGTGCGATTGCCCTCACGTCCAAAACCCTGAACTGCAATATTTTGTGAGTCCAGTTTGATTGTTGCGTAGGAGCTTTCATCAGTATCCACCATGCCTTTGAGTGTGAGGTAGTGAATTCCTTTTTTAAGCGCATAATTTCCTTTGTGATTATGGCCATTGATGTAGGCTTTAACGCAAGAATACTTTTCAAGTAGGGTGATGACTTCTGCTGCATTCCATAAATTGTGGGGGTCTTGAGGGAAAATGGGGAAATGGCAAAAGAGAATGACTTTTTCATCATTATTCTGAGCTTCTTTTAAAAGCGACTCAATCCAGCTTATTTGTGGAGTACCAATAGCGCCATTCCACTTGGGAGACTTAATTTTATTTGTCTCGTAATAGACTTCAGCTGCTTTGTAGGGCTCACTTCCTTTTGGATAGGCATGGAAACTGACATCATTGCCATCGAGGATAATAAAGCGCCAATTATGTTTTTTGAAATCATAGTATTTGGCCGGCATGCCCATTTTATTTGGGACGTCTTTTTTGTACTTGTCAGCGACATCAAAATCATGATTTCCCAGGACTTGATGATGGGGACTTTTGAGCTTGTTATAGATCGGCAGGACGTCATCAAAACTTTTGAAATCACGATCAATAAAATCACCTAAATGAACGACAAATTCTAAATCCATGGTGTTGAGATGATCGACACATTTCGATAACTTTTGCTTAGATAAAGCGTATTTTCTGACGCCTTTCGATTTTTGATTACAGTATTGACAATCAGCAATGGCGCCAAAGTTAACTGCATTGTCTTTCATACTAGAGCATGAAGAAAAAATGACTATGAGCAAAGTCAATTTTATGATATTGAAGATGGTGTTGATGATGTGACCTCAGTTTTAATTTTAATTTCAAAAGATTTATATAAAGAACACGCCTAATCGAAGCTTGAAACACTTATTTATAAGTTTTTATCTTTATAAGTCAAAGTTTTCTCTAATTATCTGGTGCTCATTTCTATGAAGATAATTATAAAAGATAATGCATGAATATAAAATTTGCTTATCAGCATTGCTTAAAAAATTCTTACAACACAAAGATCTGATTAAGTTATTTGATGAAGATTTTTCTTGGTCATGAACTTACCTAAATGATTGGATTTATGTGTGATATGCGACTGTCTTTGCCTAGTGAAAAGCTATCACG
This sequence comes from Lentisphaera profundi, assembly GCF_028728065.1. Classification (GTDB taxonomy): domain Bacteria; phylum Verrucomicrobiota; class Lentisphaeria; order Lentisphaerales; family Lentisphaeraceae; genus Lentisphaera; species Lentisphaera profundi. Next base: position 173,050 of record NZ_CP117811.1, read on the forward strand.
TATCTACTCATCGGTATATAAGGGATCTTAACATCTTAGATGTAAAAATCGTCTTATTATTTAATGTTTAAGGATTAGTGATTTTTATTAGATGCTGAAGAAGATTTTTTTCTGAGTCTCTTTTGCAATTGAGCGGAATGGATATCTGCGGGTATGAGTTTCTGGGGCTGAATATCTTCATGTTTAAACATGGAGGGCGCTAGATCTTTTTTGAAATTAAGACCAATAAAATTGAGTGATGGTGGGCCGAAATCGTCTTTGGGAAATTTAATTTTTTTCTCAGTTCGAATATTCCAAAAAGTCCCCCTAGCACCACAATGCTTACCCAAGCCTTTGCCACCTCCGCAACGCCACAAATCGCTACCGATACCAGCATCTAAATTTGAAAAAAGGTTTTCGTAGGGAGCCTGACGATGGTGATCGAGACTGAGGTTGAGTCCTCGGCCATTTTTGAATACATTGCCGCGATTGGCGTGACTGAGTCCTAAATCGTGAATAAAATGGGTTTGGAAATCAAAGTTTTCGAAAAGACAATCAAGTCCTGCGGAAAGACCATGGTGCCCTGTATAGCCCATATGATTATTTTTTAATTTGAGTCGATCGGATTTAAAGACGAGATCCATCGCCGTACAAAACTGTCCATGCATATAGAGGCCGCTATCGCAGTTTTGAAAATGAACATTGCGAACCCAGCAATTAGCCACAGAATTTAAAGCAATTCCATTTTTGCCACGTTCGCTAAAATGACCTTGGTAGGCGGTGTTGGGAAAAGTTATACTTAAGTCTTCAACTCCGCTTTCACTTACAGATGGATTAAAAGTTTTAATGAAAGGATTCCAAGTTAATTTGATATCAAAAGGAAGGGGGCGTTCAATCAGAATTTCTTGTGTATTTACGGCGGTGATCTTTGTGGTGAATTTTGTTTTTACCGTTTTTTTCAAATTAGTGATGTCTCCGCTATCACCGGAATAGAGGTATTTGATTAGAGATTTGTTTTTGTCTTCCCTTAATTCGATGGTGATATACTGACCAACCTTGAGTTTTGCGGGATTCGCAACAGAAATTGAATAAGAACCTCGCTCAGCTTCTTGGGTGATTTTTGAAATGAATTTTTCACGGTAGGATCCTTTTATCCAGATGAAACCACCTGACCATGAGTAGTTGGAAGTGGCCTTGCCTGATGTGGTTTTCCCCATATTAGGGCGAACATCCTCAAGGTCGGGACGAAATTCGAGTATGGTTTTTTCTGGGCCAGCACCACGCAGTGCAATATTTGATTTTTTTATCCACAGAATATCACTTAAAATGTAGTGGCCAGCGGGAATGAAGATGACTCCACTTTCAGTTTGTTCGATAGCTTTTATGAAGGCCTGGGTGCCATCTTTACCCGAATTGGGGATGGCGCCATAATCGGTCACGTTTGTAGTAATGGGGACACGAGGAATCGCTTTTTCACCTGAATGATAGCCGGCAAAAGAGAAATCGGGGAGCTGACTCTTAGGCGTCCAAAGTTCACCTTCTTTGCCCCATAAAGAGGAATGTTGACCAACGCCCAAAAGCAATGATGATAGCTGGATACAAATAATAAAAAACTGTAATTTCAGGTTCAAGGGCGACTCCGGCAAATAAATGTTTTCATGATTTTGAATAAAAAGATACAGTATGAGTACAAATTTTTGTCTGTCTCTGTCTATTTAAGTGTAAACATAACATCTTTTCTTCGTATATGAATAATAAGAGATAAAAGTATTCTATAGAATTTGCTAAATTAAAAGGTTTTTAAAGATGAATAAAATTTTATGCTTAGTGATATTTCTCGTATTAAGTACTCAGGCAAAATTGAAGTTTGAGATGCGAGAGCTGTTTTCAGGAGCCAATGTGAATTCAGCTCAAGTGTGGGATTACGATGGTAATGGTCATGGAGATGTGATTTTTACAGCCAAGAATCAATTAAATATTGCGATGGGTCCTGAATACAAAGTAAAAGTCGTACTCGAGATGCCAGCCGGTTTTCGCAAGCAGGCCATTCATTCGCGCTTGATGGATGTGGATGGCGATGGCGATATGGATTTTGTGGGAACAGGCCAAGGGATTTATTGGCTTGAATGTCCAGACAATCCTAGAGATACTTGGTCCTTTCATCAGATCACTTTGGATTTCTCGGGCAGCCACTGCGTTTTAATTGCTGACGCCGATGAAGATGGCCAATTAGATATAGTAGTGAATAACTTTCAGCCGGCTGAATTTAAGCGTCACAAGGGACCCACAAAGAATCTTTATCCATCTTCAATTATTTGTTATCCTATACCGAATAAGCCAAAAAATCAGCATGAATGGAAGGCTTACCCCTTGGCAGATGGCGATGCTCCAGGCGGATCCCATTACATGTCAATGGCAGATATTGATGGCGATGGCCAACAAGAAATGTTTACGGGTGCGAAGGGAGAAAAGTTTAAAAATGGCAATTATTTCGCGATTTGGAAAGCCGGAAAAGATCGCTTAAAGCCCTGGGATAAAATTAAAGTTTTCAAGGACCAAATGGGTGCCACTCACCTGTATGGAGCAGATCTAAATGTTGATGGCTTAAACGACTTAGTGGCCTCTCGCGGTCATGGCAAGGGACTCTTATGGTTTAAGGCGCCTGACTTCAAAGCGATAGAAATTGATGTGCAACTCGAGCGTCCGCATACGATGGATATTGCCGATCTCGACAATGACGGAGATATAGATATTTTGGCATGTGGCAATGATTCAAAACGGCTCGAATGGTATGAGAATGATGGCAAGGGAAACTTTACGCGGCATATCATTAGTGAAAATCAGCAGGCTTATGATGTCAGTATTCGCGATATAAATGGCGATGGAAAATTGGATTTTGTGATCGCCGGATGGCAGCAGCAGAGTGTGAGGATTTACTTTCAAAAGTAAGATTCAAAAAGCCAGGCCAGTACTCGGGGTACTTTTTTGTAGTGAGTAATCTCATCAGCTTTAAAGTCACCCCCCCTTTTGAGGCGTCGTAGAGACATTTTTGTTCGTATCTTTCCCCATGAGCAATGACGGAAGCATGATTAGGCATATCAATAAACTTTTAATTAAACTAAGATTCACCTTCTTCCCTTTATTTTAAGTCAAGTATACAGGACTCAATTGCCTATATGGATGGGAAGAGGATAAAGAAATGGGAATTTTTAGTGGTCAATTAGGCTCGTGAAGAAGTGCATTGTAAACATTAGCTTCGTGAAGAAGCCTTACACTACCATCGGCAAATCCCGTATTGTAGCGGGTGTAGAGTTCGTGGGTGTTTTCAGGTTCTAGGGTGGTGGCCCATTGGGTTCCCATGTGTGAATCGCCATTAGCACCTAAAGATTTTTCTGCGTGATCATCGTTTTGCATAAAAGTTAAGACTTCACTACTCTTTCCAAGTGATGACATTTTGATGCTTTCACCCCAAGTTGTCCCTAGACCACTGAAAGCAAAACGTCCACTGGTGTTAGCGGTATTATATACATAGGAACGAGGATTGCGATCACCATTTCTGACTATGTCATCTGCGGGGCATTTAAAGGGGTTTTTCTTGGTGAATTGGGGGTAATTTGTTCGGGTAAGTTTAACTCCATCCTTTTGAGAGTCTGTTAAGGACACACTGAGGTAGTCAAAGAGCTGATCATCCCAGATGATTAAACTACTAGAGTGTTTGCGCTGAGGAACGAAATATTGGTCATTATCGTCCGTATAATTGTAGAGAGCATAGTTAAGTTGCTTGATTTGGCTTTTACATGAAGCAAGTAAAGCTTTTTTACGAGCATTGCTTAAGGAAGGTAAGAGTAAGCTACCGAGAATACCAATGATCGCTATGACCACCAGCAGTTCGATAAGAGTGAATGATTTGCGTGTAAAATACATAATGAGTTCCTGTCGCTAATATATGTTGATATTAGCTAATACAGAAACAAAAAGATATTTTAAACTGGAAAAGTTAAATAACTTGGATATTTACTTTTCTACAGCTATTAATTTGACGACAATATAGATTGAATCTATGAGTCAAATTAAAGGTCGTCATCTCAATCTAATTCATTGTCGGATTAATAGCTTAAAGGTCTAAAGATTATTATTTTTGAAAAAAGGGGGCATGATTTACACCCTCGAAGAGGGCGAATTAATTGACCGTCTTCGATGATCTAATGATGGATAATCAATTCCTTGGGAGTGGGCTTTGCCTTCCCCCCAAGGCTAAAAACATAGCGCATCTTCGATGCTATTAATTTGACGACAATCATGGATTTCAGATCTTTGTCGTGTTCTTATTTTTCTTACTTTTTTTCCCACTCTTTGATTTTTTATTCTTTTTTTGACTTTTTCCTTTGAGGCCACCATTGCTGCGATAGGAGCCATCAGCATATTTTTGTCCGGCTTCGCCAAATTCCTTGCCTAAGTAACTGTTTTGTAAGCTTTTATCCCATAGTTCGAAAATTTTGCTGGATTTACTGAGTACTTCAGGGTGGGCGGAAGCAATGTTTTTATTTTCGCCTTCATCATTACTACGATCAAAGAGCCCCCATTCACCTAGGATGAGGCCGGCTTCTTGAGCGTGTTGTTGGGAGAAGGCTCCTTCATAAACTCTCATGGCTTTAAATTTTTCTGTGAGTACGACTTGGGAGCCATGGCTCTGGAATAAAAGAGGTTTTTCACGAGTGTTTTCCTTTTGAGTGAGGATGGGAAGCAAGCTCTGGCCATCCATGGCGTGGGGTGAGTGATAATCGATTCCCGCGGCTTCGAGTGCGGTGAGAAAGTAATCGGTGGTGCAGGCAATGGCATCCGTTTTTGAACCCTTGGCAACTCTGGCGGGCCATTCGATGATGCCTGGCACGTGAATCCCACCATCAAAGAGGTGGCGTTTTGAAGCTCTAAAAGGGCCAGCGCTACCGTGTGAAACGGGTCCATTATCAGAAGTGAAGCAGAGCATTGTGTTATCGGCGATACCCATTTTTTTGAGTTCCGCACGTAGGCGTCCGACTTGTTTGTCCATATCGGCTAAATTGGAGTAATACTGCCAAGCTTTACCGACAGAGGGTTCATAAGTAGATTGCCATTCAGGATTGCCAGATACTGGTGCGTGGGGGGTATTAAACCAGATATAAGTTGAGAAAGGAATTTGCTCATTTACTGCCTTTTTTATGAAGGGAAGGGCACGGTCCATAATAATGCGAGATGAATCACCCGCCATATTCTCAGTCACTCTCACGCCATTTTGGTAATAAGCATTATCGGATTCTGCAGCTTCTTTGCTTTCGGGGCCATAAGGGTTGAAAGTAGGGACACAGCTATGAACGGCAAACCAATCATCGACGCCATTATTTTGGGGAGCGGCCATGGGCATGCGAGTGCCTTTGCCGAGTTTGGGATCATCGACCATTTGTCCCAAATGCCACTTGCCAAAATGACCGGTTCGATAGCCATGTTTTTTGAGGACTTCGGGTAGGGTGATTTCCTCATCGCGAAGTGAGCCCTGATTCGCTTCCCAGATACCCGTGCGGAAGGGGTGGCGCCCGGTATAACAACTGAAGCGTGTGGGCGAACACACGGGGGCCTGAGAATAGAAGTTATTAAATAACATTCCATTTGTGGCCATGGCATTGAGATGGGGAGTTTTGAGATTTGTATTGTGGCCATAGGCCTCCAAATCGCCGAAGCCCATATCATCCGCCATAATAAAAATAAAATTGGGCTTTTGTTCTGCTAGAACTATGGTCGATAATATTATAAGTAAAGTAAATAATGGTTTCATGATTGTTTGCTCCTGTGTATAATATTTATACAAAATCATAAAGGTGATTTAGATGTACTATGAATAAATATCAATTGAATATTGTTAAATAGAAATTGAAGATCAATTAATTTTCTCAATCAGTTCGTCGTAGTGAGCCCAGCCCTTTTTACCAGGGTCATTTTTCTGGGCTTGCCCGGGCGTGCTACGACCATTATCAATAATACTCATGAGCTGTTTTTTCATGCGTGAGACAATCTCGGGGTTTTGATGCTGAAGGTTGATAGTTTGGCTAGGGTCTTGATCGAGGTCAAAGAGCTGGATTGCAGCGGGGTTTTTGACGGGAGTAGAGAAGCCATCTTTGCGTTTGGAGCCGGCATGAGGATCCATAACGAGTACCCATTTATTTTGGCGAATTGCAAACTTACCCTGATCGGAGTGATGGATGATAGCAGTCCTTTGAGTAGTATCAATATTTTGGCCCATGAGTGCTGGATAAAAACTGACGCTATCTTCGCCCTGATTATCCTTGAGTTCTAGATTATTCATGTCGGCTAAAGTGGCAAGGAAATCGGTGGTGCAAATAGTTTGATCAGAGACGCTGCCCGCTTTGATTGCCTTGGGCCATTGAACGAGAAAGGGGACGCGATGACCGCCTTCATAGAGGTTGCCTTTGATACCGCGGAAATGAGCGCTCGGATTATGGCCTACGGCTAAGAGTTGATCAATTTTTGCCGTGCCTGAGCAGCCGTTATCGGTGGTAAAAATGATAAGGGTATTATCAAAGATATTTTGTTCTTTCAGTGACTTAATAATTTGTCCGACGCGCCAATCGACTTCCATGCAGAAGTCGGCGTAGGCGTTGATATTGCTCTTGGCCTGGAAATCTTTGTGGGGGGTGACGGGTGCGTGGGGCGCATTCAAGGGGAAGTAGAGAAAGAAGGGCTTTTCTTTTTTGGCGTTTTTTTCGATATAATCGACGGCTTTATCAGTGACTTGATTGAGGACTTGGAAAACATCGAAATCACTACTAGCAAATCCGGGACGACAGGAGTGAAGTTTTTTGTTAGTTCCCTTTTTATCCTTGTGTATCACATCGAGTTCGGAAATGAGATTGCGGTTTTCAATGAAGCAGTGGGGAGGCATTCCCAAGGAACCCGCTAAGCCGAAATAATAATCGAAGCCGACATCAACGGGACCATTTTTTATGGGGGTGGTATGATCGACGTTATCACCCTTGGCCTTGGCTGAGCTACCGCTCGTTAAAGCCCAGTCCATGCCAATATGCCATTTACCAATGCAGGCGGTATTATAGCCTTGGCTTTTAAGTAGTGATGCCAGTGTCATGCGGTCGGGCTCAATAAGGGAGGCACCATAACCATTCTGGACGCCGTCTTTTAAACGTGTACGCCAGGCGTAACGACCCGTCATGATTCCATAGCGGGTGGGGGTACAAACGGATGAGTTTGTGTGAGAGTCGGTGAACATCATCCCATTCTGGGCTAATGAGTCCAAATGGGGCGTCGGAAATTTACAATCAGGATTATAGGCTTTTACATCGCCGTAGCCCATGTCATCGGCAAGGATGTAAATGATGTTGGGTTTAGACTCAGCAAGGATCAGTGAGCTGAATATAGTGAGTAGGGTGAATAGTTTCTTCATGTAAGTTTTCCTGTTTTGAGGTATCCACAGATTATTCAGATGAACACAGATTGATTTTTTCTGGGTACGCCAAGCACTAGCTTGGCATAAAAAAAGGGCGGGTTGTTTATCTAGAGCTTCGGCCAAGCTGGTGCTTGGCGTACCCATACTTAACTCTTGTTTTTATCGGCGGCTTTTTTATCCTTTTTAGCTTTCTTATCTTTTTTTGCCTTTTTATCCTGCTTAGTTTTGCCGGCTTTATCATCGCTATACATGCTAGCAATCATTTCCTGGCTATGTTGAGAGAAAGGGATCGTACGATCGGCGAGTTGAACATATTTTTCGTAGCCCGCCCCAGCGACGCTTTCCTCTTTCCATTGGGCTAAAAATTTATCATAGAGCTGGCGCATCGCTTCGAGCTGAGGCTTAGCTTCTGGATTCATTGCGAGGCTATCTTGTTCAAAGGCATCTTTCTTGAGATTAAAGAGTTCTTCTGTGGGGGTGAAGTCGTCGGCACCATAAAACCAGTTGATATATTTATAGTCATCGGTAACGACGCCTAGGCTTTGTGCAGAAGCAATACCCCAGACATTGATGAGCAAGAGTGAATCGTGAAGTTTTTGTTTTTCGCCTTTGATTAATGAGACCATGCTCTTGCCATGGTTAGGAGCAGCTTTTGCGATTCCCGCATAATCGAGAATGGTGGGATGAAAATCGATATTGCCAGAGAGGGCCTCATTAGTTTTAAATTTTTGACAGGTATCATGGCGTGGATCATAGATGATTGCAGGAGCGAGAGAGCCGACTTCGTAAGCGTAAAGTTTGCCGCCCAGGCCTTTGCTACCATTATGGTGACCATTATCTGAAGTAAAGATAATGATAGTATTGTCTTCGACTTGCTGCTCTTTGACTTCTTCGAGGATCATCGCGATGGCCTTATCCATACCGTAGATCATGGTGTGATATTTTTTCATGGTATCATCATAACTTCTGACCCAGCCCTTGCCCTTGGATAGCGGACGGCCGCTCTTAGCTTGTGCGGGAAGTTTATCGACTTCATTGAAATCGGCGGGCTTGGTGAATTTCACGCCTTCGTAGAGTGAGTCATAGCGCGGATCAGTAGCGAGCGGCGTGTGGGGCGCTTTAAAGCTGATTGAGAGGCAGAAGGGTTTGCCACTAGCCTTGGCTTTTTTGACAAAATCGCGACCCATGAGACCGAGTGCGTAGGTGGTGTGCTCGGCTTTATCACCATAGACGTTTTTATATTCGTGAGCTTCGCGGTTTTCATTCATTTGGTAACTGCCCTGACCCATCCAGCCCGACCACCAATCAAAACTTTTGATGACGCGTTCGGTAGTGCCGCCCTTGAGTGGCTTGCCAGTTTCATCATTGAGGTGAAAACCAAATTTGCCTGCAAAGCCAGTGAAGTAACCATTCTTGCGCAGTAACATGGGGTAGGATTTTTCCCATTTCTGCCAAGCCAAATTACCATGTAGAAAGTTGGAGCCAGTAGAGAATTCATAGAGCCCGGTCATGATCTGAGCACGGCTCGCCATGCAGATTGCGGTGGTATTATAATTGCGGGTAAAGCGGGTGCCTTTTTCAGCGAGCTTATCCAGCGTGGGGGTTTTAACTTCGAAGATGCCAAGGTGACCCATGGAATCCCAGCGCATATCATCTGCTAAAAGAAAAATAATATTGGGCCGTTCAGAAGCATATAAAGTCGATGAGAGTAAGCCTAGAATGAGGTAAGTGAATTTTTTCATGAGGGAGAAGTCCTTAGAGTTTTTGAATATAGACGTAATAAGCGCTGAAAGCTTTGCCCTTAGCATCAATGAATTCAGCTTGGAGTTTTTGTGATCCTGCGGCAAGATCAACTTGAAAATCAGCTTGTTCAGATTGTGGATTGAGCTTTGTTGTGAGTGTTTTTCCTGCATAGGTAAGTGTCGCACTCTTGATGCTGAGGGCTTTGGTTTTACTATCGCCATCAGTCGTGAGTGAAGCCTTTAGGTAATGAGGCCAGCGGCGTAAGCTAATTTTGTATTGGCCAGTTTCTTTTATATCTAAGGCCCAAAAGCCACGATATTGCTCGCCTTTACTGACGCCTTTTTGATTCCAAACAACTTTGCCCTTTTCGGCAGTAGTTTCATTGGGATAGAGGTCCATGGAGTAGAGTTCAACTTCTTCTGAGCTGATTTCAATAGGCGTGAGTTCGTCAAAGCGACCTTTGATTTCTTGGTACCATGCAGAATAGCTATCGCGCATCATTTTCACTGTCTCGCTATGATCTTTGGCGACGTTTTCTTTTTGGGGAAAATCACTTTGAATATCAAAGAGTTGCTCACCCTCGATGAGGCGCCAGTCATCGTGCAAGATAACGCCATGTTGGAATTTCTGGTCACGCTTGTTGGCTTTATTCTCGGTGATAAGTGTGCGTGAAAGTTTCTTTGCGGGGTTCGCAATGATCTGCTGAAGGTCGATGCCATCAAATTTAACGCCGAGAGAGTCTTTGATAGCACAAGCAGCGAGCAGAGTGGGGAGAAGGTCAATATGAGCCGTGAGTTGATCCAATTGCTTGCCGCCTACCCAGCCGCCCTTTGGCCAGTAGAGGAAGCAAGGCACGCGGTGGCCACCATCATAGAGGCTACCCTTTTTGCCATTCATGCCGCCGTTAAAGGAATCGCCCTTTTTATCGCAGGCAGAACCATTATCACTACAGAAGATGACTATGGTATTTTCTTCGAGTTTGAGCTCGCGCAGCTTATTGCGTAGGCGACCGATATTATCGTCGATATTGGTGACCATGCCGTAGAAGGCGCAAATGCCTTTATCGAGACCCGCTTTTTCATAGGGTTCTAGGTACTTTTTGTCGGCGCCAGTGGGGCTATGTGGTGCCGTGGTGGAAACAAAAAGGAAGAAGGATTTTTGCTGATTTTTTTCAATGAAATCAATCGCGTAATCGAATTGTACATCAGTGCAGAAGCCCTTGGTTTTGACCCATTGATCATTATGCCAGTAATGACCATCCCAGAGATTGTTTTTCCAGTAATCAGGGAGCTGACCAATACTGCCTCCGCCAATGCGGAAGACATCTTGGAACCCGCGATCCTCGGGGCGGTAGGGCGCATTATCACCTAGGTGCCATTTACCGACCATGCCAGTGGTATAACCAGCCGTGGAAAAATGATCGGCCATGGTTTTTTCATCTTTGCGAATGATATTGCGTCCACCTAGGGTATGCCAGACGCCGACGCGACTCGCGTAACGACCAGTGACGAGAGCTGCACGACTTGGGGAGCAAATGGAATTGACGTGATAGTTATCCAGACGTACACCCTCATGGTAGAGTTTATCCATCTCGGGAGTCTGAATAATTTCATTGCCATGGGCGGCGACTTCGCCATAGCCCTGATCATCGGTGAGGATGAGGACTATATTGGGGCGTTCAGCCGCAAAGGAACTCAGTGAGGCAATGAATAAAAGGGAAGTGATGAGTGGCTTTAGCATGAATGAATACCTGAATTTGTTTCTCTAAATTTACAGTTCTAAATCAAGTAATTGGACCAAAGCTAGAATTTTTCGAACTTATTTCTTCTGGGTACGCCAAGCACCAGCTTGGCAATTGCGGACAAAAAAATCACCTATGGGTGCGCCAAGTACCAGCTTGGCAATTGCGGACAAAATTAACTATCGTGAGTGCTTTCCTGAAGATAACAAAATCATCTATGGGTACGCCAAGCACCAGCTTGGCAAAAGTCCGGCTCCACCAAACCCCAACGTGCCCAAAACATGGGTACGCCAAGCACCAACGTGGCAAAAGTCCGGCTCCATCAAACCCCAACGTGCCCAAAACATAGGTCCGCCAAGCACCAGCGTGGCAAAAGTCCGGCTCCATCAAACCCCAACGTGCCCAAAACATAGGTACGCCAAGCACCAACGTGGCAAAAGTCCGGCTCCATCAAACCCCAACGTGCCCAAAACATAGGTCCGCCAAGCACCAGCGTGGCAAAAGTCCGGCTCCATCAAACCCCAACGTGCCCAAAACATAGGTCCGCCAAGCACCAGCGTGGCAAAAGTCCGGCTCCATCAAACCCCAACGTGCCCAAAACATAGGTCCGCCAAGCACCAGCGTGGCAAAAGTCCGGCTCCATCAAACCCCCGCTTACCCAAAACATGGGTACGCCAAGCACCAGCGTGGCAAAAGTCCGATATGACTATCTATCTAATTCCCACTTTATAATCCATAAAAATCTTGCATGGCTTAATCTGAAATTTTATCTTATGCAACTATGAATGGAGATTTAGTATGGAAATGAACTCAGTAAATTGGCATAGTCGTGGTTATTTACCGCACTATGATTCTATGGAGCTTTATCAATCAATTACCTTTCGATTGGCAGATAGTTTACCTCAAAGAATACTAAAAAACTTAGAAGAAGATCTGAAGATTTTAGGAGTGGATAAACTCGATTATCAGCGTCGAAATTTAATTGATAAATATTTAGATATGGGCTGTGGTTGTTGTGCACTGAAGAATCAGCAGATGGCAAAAGTAATGAAAGAGTCCTTAATAAGATTTGATAATGAACGTTATCAATTGATTGCCTGGTGCATTATGCCCAATCATGTTCATGCCTTACTAAAACCGAAAATTGGCCTCGCCAAAATCATTCAATCTTGGCGGTCATATACTGGAAGGTGGGCTTTTCGAAATAATGCTAAATACGAATTGGGGATCACTGCAGATTCAAAAAGATTTTGGATGCGTGATTATTGGGATCGCTATATTCGTAGTGAAAAGCATTTTTATAGTGTGCTTGACTATATTCATGAAAACCCAGTGAAAGCGGGCTTGTGTAAAGCCCCTGAAAATTGGAAGTGGTCAAGTGCTTTTGAGGAATGAAGTGGATATGCCAAGCAGGTACTTGGCGTACGTGCGCCTGAGAGCGCAGAGGATGAATTGAGTATCGTGTATGTAAAAGCCAAGCTGGTGCTTGGCGTACCCAGATTCATTTTACCAAGCTGGTGCTTGGCGTACCCAGATTCATTTTACCAAGCTGGTGCTTGGCGGACCTAGTTATTTAGCTGCTTTTTTGTCTTTCTTCACTTTCTTCACTTTTTTCACTTTGGGCTTGCCCGCAGTTGGGTTGAATCGACCGGGAAGGTGATCATCTGTCATGGAAATGGACTTCATTTCATCTTTGAGTGATTGCTCGAGCTTGGCAATAATAGCTTTATACTCAGGGTTTTTTGCGAGGCTATTAGTTTCATTTGGATCGGCATGGCGATCAAAGAGGTCCATGCCTATGGTGTTGCCAGCTTTGTCGAGGTACTTGAGCATTTTATAATCTTTGGTGGTGAGTCCGTAGTGCTTAGGAGTACCGTTGGAGTAAAAGGTGTAAATAGTCTGTTGACGCGGCCAGTTCGTTTCTTTGCCTTGAGCGAGATCCCAAAAGCTGAAGCCCTGCATGGATGAAGGTATTTCCCCTCCGCCCATGGCAATGAGGCTCTCGGCGTAATCGACGTTATTGACCATCTCGGTAATCTTGGTTCCTGCCTTAATAGTCTTTGGGTAACGAATGATGAGGGGCATTTTTACGGCCGGATTGAGTCCGAGGCGTTTATCAAAGAAGCCGTGCTCGCCGATATACATACCTTGATCTGAGGTGTAGATAATGATGGTATTATCGAGCTCGCCTTCGGCTTCTAAGTAATCGAGTAGACGGCCAATACCTTCGTCAATTCCTTTGACACAACGCATGTAATCTTTGATATACTTTTGGTAAGTCTGCTTCGCGATTTCCACTTTTGTACCGGTGAATTTTTCGGTACCGGTGGGCCATTCGCCACTTTGGCCCTTCTTGCCATTTCCAAACCAAAAGGAGAGCGACATCTTGCTGCCTTCATTATGGATACGTGATTGTTTCTTGGGAACGCCGTTGGGATCGCGGGTCGCGTAGTCATCAAAGAGGGTGGTGGGCTCAGGGATTGTTACATCTTTGAATAAATCCTTGTGCCGGGGAGCAAATTCCCAGGGACCATGAGCGGCTTTGTAATGAGTCATCAGTATGAAAGGCTTGGTTTTATCGCGCTGCTTGAGCCAATCAAGTGATATATCAGTGTAAACATCGCTGGAGTAACCCTTATAAGATTTTTTGCCTTCGGAAGTACCTAAGCCGGGGTTAAAATAACTGCCTTGAGAAGTTGTGATCTCGTAGTGATCGAAGCCGTACATATTATCACCATGAATATGCCATTTACCAATGACTGAAGTAGCATAACCCGCTTTTTTGAGTTGGCCGGGAACGGTGGGCATATCTTTGGTATTGAGATCTTCGCGCAGGGTGACGACGCCGTTTTTGTGGCCGTACATGCCGGTGAGGATTGCGGAACGACTAGGCGCGCAGAGTGAGTTGGTGCAATGAACGTTGGTGAATAAGGCTCCTTCATTTGCGAGCCTATCCATGTTGGGAGTATCAATAAATCCCTTCAGAGTCGTGGAGTAGGCACCGATTGCGGCCGCACTATGGTCATCCGACATAATATAGAGGATGTTGGGCTTTTTGTTCTGAGCCATGAGTGAGCCGATTCCGAGACAGAGAGTGAGAGCAAATTTCTTATACATAAATAGTTTTTCCTAAAGTAAAATTAAGATGAATTCTTATTTATCTATTACAGAACTAAAGGGCCTGATTAGACTAGAAACTAATCTTTTATGGTTTAAAAACAGGAAGTGGGGCGCGGTCGTAGGAGTGATATTTTGGGTACGCCAAGCACTAGCTTGGCCGAAGTGTCGAAAAATTTAATACTATCATTATCTAATGCCGAGTAAGCCCTTGGCGGGAGTGATATAGATACTCGGGGTCGGCCCCGAAGCCCGTGAGGTTTGCCACCCTCAATGGTCGGTAAAAAAAAGCCAAGCTGGTGCTTGGCGTACGTGCGCCTGAGAGCGCACACAATCAGTGAGGTGAAAGTCCTCATCAACAAAGGCTGATTATGTTGTAGTCGAACCAAACTGCGTTGTCGTGAGGCGGGGTGGGGAGCAAGGTAAGGCGAAACAGCAGTCCGTAGGATGACGAACTCGATTCGGCTTTATAGTACTGGCGAGCCTGCGTACGCTTGGCGAAGCTTGGAACAGAATGAAAAAAAAAAAAGTAGTTCTGAAAATCCTCTATGCTGAATATCAGCGAGTAGCAAAGCAGTAGAGGAAGTCTATAGGGTGGTTGGAGACGGAATGCCGTGAAGGTTGTGTGACGTTAATCAGGGAGATCTGCATGTGCAGTGCAATAAGGCATGCAGAAGTCAGAGCTCTCATAGTAGCGTAGAAGGCGGTGAAAGCCGTTAGAGCGAAGGGGAGTAGGAAGATGAAACTGAAAAGGAAAGACTGAAGGAATGAAACAACTGTCAGAGACGACTAAACATTTATGGGAGCAGTTAGGGCGTGCCGAAGAAATTCGTGCGTGGGCCTCGACTTCAGTCTGGACGGATCAGATGCTGGGAACTCTTGAAACAAGAGTTGAAGGTAGAAAATGGTATAGCTTAATCGATAAAGTAATGAAAAAAGTAAATCTTATGGAAGCCTGGGAATCAGTTCGTGTAAACGGGGGGAGTCACGGGGTGGATATGGTGAGCTTGGATCGTTACGAATCAGAGCTAGAGCACAATATTGAACACTTGATGGAGCAGTTGCAGGCGGGGACGTACCTGCCGCAATGCGTTCGCAGGGTAGAAATTCCGAAAGCAGACGGTAAAACGCGTGCTTTGGGGATACCGACCGTGCGAGATAGGCTTGTTCAGACTGCGCTAAAGAATGTTATTGAACCGATATATGATGTGGATTTCTCTGCACAGAGTTTTGGCTTTCGTCCGCAACGGGGATGCAAAGATGCGCTTCGGCGGGTTCATCACCTACTTGCACAGGGTCAGCTCTATGTCGTTGATGCGGATATTCAAAGTTACTTTGATATGATACCGCACGACAAACTCATGGAACGAGTTAAAGAGAAAATAAGCGATGGCAGGATCCTAGATCTTATAGAAGCATTCCTCAAAGCAGGGATATTCGACGGAATCAAGGAATGGGAACCCGAGAAAGGGACTCCGCAAGGAGGCGTAATTAGCCCACTGCTCGCCAATATTTATCTCGATGAATTCGACCATAGGATGACAGAGGCTGGTTTTGAAATAGTGAGGTATGCGGATGACTTTCTGGTGATGTGTGATAATGCAAAATCGGCCAAGCGGGGCTTACGCAAGATCAAGCGTTGGATGAAGGCCCATGGTCTGAATCTCCACCCCGATAAAACCCGAATTGCCGACATGAGTCAACAGGATGAGTACTTTGAATTTCTAGGCTATCACTTTGAACGCTCGAAAAGAACGGGCAGGATAAATAGGTGGCCACGAAAACAGAGTATGGCTAAAATTAAAGAAACCGTGCGAAAGCGTACGAGGCGATGCAACTGGCAGTCTATAGAAGAAATCATTAAAGATCTCAGGCCCAGCCTCAGAGGCTGGTATGAGTACTTCAAACATTCCAATCGTTGGGCGATGCTCGAAGTTGATGCTTTCTTTCGAAGAAGGTTGCGTAGTATAATCGCTAAGTATAACCGCAAGAAAGGGACACATCGGATTATCGATAACAGGAAATATACCAAGAAATACTTTGTAGAGCTAGGGTTCTTTTCACTGGAAGAGGCCTGGCTACTGGAATCTCAGTCTCTTCGGAGTAAACATTGACCGGAGAGCCGTATGCGGGAGATCCGCACGTGCGGTTCGGAAGGAGGGGAGGCTCCGCAAGGAGCTTTCCCTACCCTTATCCAGAACAAAACCAAGCTGGTACTTGGAGTACCCAGGGAGGAGTAGCTCATGGTGGCAAAAAAAATCCCGCAGCAAGGCTGCGGGATAGAACTCTAGATAGAAAGATTGGTGTACCCAGAACATTGCTGTATTCAGAAGAAGAAAAAGCCAAGCAGGTGCTTGGCTTTCCCAGAATCTATTTAATCTTCTTCGTCGTAGATCCTGTAGTCAGGATGGTTGTAGAGTTGTTTTCTAGCGAGCTCTTCGATGCTATTATTTGCGGTCCATTTTTTGCCATACTTAGATGAGAAAAAGGGGTGGTCCGGTTCTAAATGATTCGGAAGCTGAGTGATGAGATCTTGAAATTTTTTCTTCGCAGTGCTGTGTTCAGGGTTATTGTCTACGCGTTTGTAAGCTTCACCAAAACGTTTGTCAGCAGTGTAGTAGAGGCGACCATCGGGCTTGCCGTAAAGAGCTGAGCGAGCTTCGAGTAAATGAGTTTTTGTACGGAAGATTTGCACTGGTCCGGTATAGGCATAAATCCATTCACGGTGAGTATCGCTCTTGCCAGTTAAGAATGAAACTTGGCTTTTACCGTCAAAAGGGACATCTTTTGGAAAAGGAACTCCAGCCATTTCGAGGAGAGTAGGAGCTACGTCAGAAAAGTCAGTGAGTTCTTCGCTCATGCCACGTTGTTTAACACCAGGGCCACATACGAGAAAGGGAACGTGAACGCCACGCTCAACCGCTCTATCTTTTGCGGTTGATGCGGTGCCATTATCGGCACAGAAAATGAAGTAGGTATTATCATAGATATCGAGATCTTTAGCTTTCTGTACGACTTTTCCCACGAGCTTATCCATATATTGGATGAGATTGACAAAACGTTGTTTTTGCTTCTTGCTATATTCCCCCAAGATTCGTTCTTTATCTTCCTTGCTCATACCTTTGACATCGGGCTTCTTGAGCTCGATATCCATGGCAAGGCCGTTATCAGGAGTCGTTGAGTAGGGACCGTGAGGAATGACGATGGGCCAGTAAGCCATGAAGGGCTGATTATTTTTGGCTTTGCGTTCCATGAAATCCATGATGAATTCGCAGCGTTGATCGGGGCCGAAATCTTTTTCAGTAGCATCAAGGTATTTGCCATTTTGTACTGTTGACGGGTACCAATAACGGTTGTCGGCTAGTTTTACATCCTTGCGGCGTCCTTGAGCTACGACGTCGATATCAAAGTGCTGCTTGATTTTATCCGGGCCTTCATAGATGCAGTACTCGTCAAAACCAACTTCTTGTTCATAGGGTTCGCGAGCACTACAATGCCATTTACCTGCAACGGCAGTTTTGTATCCGCCTTCCGAGAGTAATTTGGCCCAGCTATGTTGCTTGGTAAAGAGTGTGCCACGTGAATCAAAGGCCCACATATCATTGCGGAAAGCTCCCGTTCGATTGGCGTAAACACCAGTCATAATCAGGGCACGTGAAGGTCCACAAATGGCGGGTGCGAAGCAGGTTTTAAACTGCACGCCGTCGGCGCCAATTTTATCGATATTGGGGGTTTGGGCTGAATGTGATTGGCCGTATGAAGAGAACATATCGGCACCGACATCATCGGCGAGAATAAGGACGATATTGGGTTTCTTATCAGCGGCTTTCGCAAGGGGTGTTAATGTACTTGCGAAGCCAGCAAGTGCCGTGAGGATGATGGAGTTTATTTTCATATTAGACCTTTAATTTATAGAGATTTATTTGTGCCAAGCAGGTGCTTGGCGATCCCAGTGTTGATTTATAGAGTTTTGTTTGTGCCAAGCAGGTGCTTGGCGATTCCAGTTTTAATTTATAGAGTTATTAGCGCAAGCTATCCCACATTGTGTTGAACATTGATGCATTGCTCCAAGGGTCTACACCGCTACCAGCATAGGTGGTGGCGTGTGGTATAGCTCGAACTGAACCATCGGGAAATATATGGTTGAATTTAAACTTGCCATGACTCCAGGGATAATCTCCATTCACGGTGCCTCTTTGAATGACATTCATTTTCATCATGGCGGAGTTCCATTTTCCAATTGTATTGCCTGGATTGTGCCGCTCAGTGATGATAATTGTATCAGAAGGGTAAGTGAAATCGCTAAGTGTTAGGCTTTCGCCCGAGCCTTCATCGATGGCTCCGCGTTTACTGCTTTGTCTGCCACTGAGTATACCCTGAATAGCGCTGTAGGAGCGGTTACGGTTGGTGCCAGTATCAGTTTCATCAGTAGGACATGAGTAGAGTTTTCCATCGGTGTTGGATGTGCGGCCGTCATAACCTGTGCCGAGGAATTTATCGTAGGTGATGCGATTGAAGTGTCCAGGCAGGTGGCCTTTGTTATCTTCTGCGTACATGAAAATTGCAGTAATTATTTGTTTTTGGTTATTTTTGCATACGGTGATTTTGGCGCGCTTACGTGCTTTACTTAGGCTTGGTAAAAGAAGGCTCGCGAGTATGCCGATGATGGCAACGATTACGAGTAGCTCGATTAAGGAAAAATTCTGTTTCTTTTTGTTACTTGTCATATGCGCTCTCTCATAAAGGTTTATCTAGCATTTTTTTTTAAGCTATATAAAAGGCTACAGAATGAAAAAGATGATTTGGATCTGTGGAGAATTTTTTTATATAAAAAAGATAATTAAATTGTATTTCTTAGTCTTAATTAAGAAATTGCTTTTAGCGTTGGGCATCCCACATGGTGTTATTGTTGCTCCAAGGATCTTTGCCTGTATCTAAATATGTGGACATATAGTGAGTTCCTTTAGCCGAGCCATCGGCAAAAAGATAATTAAATTTAAATTGCTCATGACTCCAAGTGAGGTTGCCGTTGCTTGTGAATGTCTGTACGTCTTGTGCTCGCATAACGCCAAAGCTCTGGCGCCCGAGGCGGTTCTTCCAGTAATGAAATTCTCCCGTCATAATCGTTGTTGTAGGGAATTTGACATTGCTTAATGGCATAGTCGCTCCACTACCTTCGACAACCATGCCACGTTTAGAGGCTTGGTTTCCATTTAAAACTCCCTGAATCATACTGTAAGAGCGGAGTATATTTGGATCATTTTTGTTACTTTTGTCGGTCGGGCATTGATAGAGAGGTGCAGGTGAACCTGGGTAATTATTCTTCATTTGAGTATCAGTTAGGTTTCTACCATCGTAGCCATTTCCTAAAAAATCATCAAAAGTTCTAGCGTAACGTTGACCAGGAACGTAATTATATTTACAGTGAGTGTGGCCGTTTTTGGATATCATTAGTGTATGGGAAAGACTTATTTCTCCTATTATCAGTTAAAAAAAGTTTTGGAGAATGTAGTATTTAATAACTGACTACCGAGGACAATGATTATGACTGATCCCTATGTGACCCGCCAAACACTGCTTCAACGAGTACAGAACCCCGATGATGAACGAGCCTGGGAAGACTTTGTGGCTTACTACGAAAACTTCATCTATATGGTTTTGCGCCGCATGTGTTATAATCATGAAGATCATCCAGATTTAGTACAAGATATCCTGCTAAAACTTTGGGAAAAGTTAAAGACTTATGATGTCGAGAAAAGTAAATTTCGTACTTGGTTGGGTACGGTCATACGCAATACCTTCATCAATTATTTAGATAAAAAATCTCGTCGTCAAAAACGTGAAGATTTGATTTCGGATCCCTCAATGCGTGAAATGCTTTATGCGGAGAATGGAGATGAATTAGATCTTTTTATTCATCGTGAGTGGGAGCTTTACGCGAGGACATTAGCGATGGAACGTATAAAAGATCACTTTTCAGAGAAAGCACTTATGGTTTTTGATCGCATGTTAGATAATATCCCTGTGGGTCAGATTGCCGAAGAACTGGACCTCGGCTCTAGCAGTGTCTACAAAATGGGCGAAAGAGTAAAAAATCGCCTGCGAGAAGAAATTAAATTGATTCGTAAGGAATTGGAATTTTAATTGGATAAACGCCGCCAGATTAGTGAGCTTAGTCAGAAAGCAGTCGATCGACGTGATGAACGCTTGATGAACTTATTTGAAGATGACGAAGAAGAAGTTCATGAAGGGATTATTTTTTCTGAATTGCGTAATTTAGCGGAAGATTACACTCAGAAATCAGATTTAGCCCGTGGTGGGATGAAGCAGATTAGTCGTGTGTTTGATCAGCGAGCGAATCGTTTTGTCGCCATTGCAGAATTGCTTAAAAAGCAAGATTCACGACTGTATGAAGATTTTTTAAGAGAAGCCAGATTAACCGCATTGCTCGATCACCCAAATATCATGAATATACATGAAATTGGCTTAGATGAGCATAATCACCCCTATTTCACTATGGATTTAAAACAGGGGGATAATTTAGAAGTTATTCTCAAAAAAAGAGAAGCGGGTGATGCACTCTACTTGGAGAAGTATGGGCTCAATGAGCTTTTGGATATTTTCCAAAAAGTCTGTAACGCAATTGATTATGCCCATTCTAAAGCAGTGGTTCATTTAGATTTGAAACCAGATAATATTCAAGTCGGTGATTTTGGTGAAGTCTTGCTTTGTGATTGGGGACTCAGTAAAATTCTGGGTCAGAAAAATGATCTTGCGGTGGATAATTTATTAGATCCTGATGTGCTCAATAATATGACCCTGCATGGTGTGATAAAAGGCACGCCGGGTTACATGGCACCAGAGCAAATCACCGGGGAGGCAAAAACACAGCAGACCGATATCTTTGCTCTTGGCTGTATTCTTTATAGGATATGTGCGGGTAGGGAAGCATTTCGAGGCGAGGTTGAATTTCTTTTGAAGAAAACGGTGAAAGGGATTTACACTCCGGTAACAGAACTTAATAAGTCTTTGGCTCATGGCTTAGGGGCGATTGTGGATAAAGCGATGAAAGCCATTCCTGAAGAGCGCTATTTTTCGGTTGATCAGTTGCTTTGCGATTTGCGCAAATATCGAGAGGGCTTTGCAACTGAAGCGGAAAAAGCGGGTGCCTTACGTCTCTTAGCACTACTTTTTAAAAGACATAAGACGCTTTGTTATTTTCTGGTATGCTTTTGTGTGTTGAGTGTTTCGGGACTTTATGTTTTTGTTGATCGAATTGCTCAAGAGCGAGCAATTGCCTTGGAAGAGCGTGATAATGCGCAATTGGCAAAAGAAAAAGAGGGCTTAGCAAGGGCAGAGGCGGAGCAGAATTTCCTCGTTGCGGAATCCGCAAAAAAGCAGTCTGAAAAAGATGCGCAATTACTGATCGAGGAAAAAAAACAGCTCGAAAAATTGAATATAGAGTATGTCAATGATCTCGTTAGCCAGAGTGTATTTATTAGTGATAATATGAATTTTTGGGAATTGCACAATGATCGTTTACATAGGGAGACACTACTCTATCTCGATCGTGCTATAAGTTTAAATAGCAATGCAAAAATGGCCTGGAAGCAGAAAGCGCATTTATTATTTATCATGCAGCGCTATCGCGATGCAATGACTTGTTTCGACCATATAAAAGATGTCGATAAACTCAAAAAAATCTGTCGTGAATCGCTCGGGAAAGAGCGCAAAAGCTCTATTAATAATTTCTTAAAAGTACTGAAGGACTTGGGGCAACTGCAACCAAGGACTCATTATCGTAGTTTGATGGATCAGATGGTGAGCTACGATCATCATGCGAACGCAAGGACCGAAGAAGATAAGATTGCGATCACTAGACTTTTGGTAGAAATGTGGCACCCGAATAAAAAAATTGGTTTTAAATTTAATGCTGAATTGCGCGAATTAGAGCTATCGGGTCGAATTAATTATCTTCGTTTTGAAAGAAATCCGAGTGGTAAGCGCCGTTCAATTTTATGGTTATTGGAACCCAAAGTTTTAGTATTTAAAGATACGGAATTTAAGCAATTGAGTCAGCTCTTTGATTTACCCTTGGTTAAACTAGACCTGCGGGGAACGAAAGCCAAAGACTTGAAAGCCTTGGCACAATTCAAAACACTTGAGCGTTTGATCGTTGAGGAAGGACAGTTTATAAAAGCTGAGCTCAAGGCTTTGCCTCAGTGGATTAAATGGACACAAAAAGAGCTCGGTGAGCCTTAAAAAAATCAAAAGTACATAAATTTCCGGTTTATTTGAATTAAAAGCTAAGGACGGGTCCAAAGACCTGGTTTCGATCTGTAGCTACTTTTAGGTCTTAAGGCTTTTAAATAAGGAATATTTATGTATAACCGTACTCATGAAATTAACCGTCGTCGTTTTTTAGCGGGATCAGGAGCTTTAATTCCTTTGCCTTTTATGGCTTCATTAGAATGTGCAGCGGGCAAAAAGAAAGCAAGTTCTGCGGTGACCAAGCGTTTTGTCTGCATCGCCCCTGAATACGGCATTCATCGTTCCAGTCTTATTCCAGAGAAAACAGGCCCTTTGAGCCAACTTCCCAAATATGCTCAGTGCTTAAATGCGCACCGCAGGGAGTTTTCTATCTTTTCCGGTATCGATCACCCGATGGTGGGTGGAGGACATGCGGCAACGTCTACTTTATTAAATGGCATGAAAAAAAGTTTGTGTGGAGGCGACCTTAAAAAGATGCTGACTTTGGATATGTATCTAGCAGATAAATTTGGGAGGGATACTCGCTTTCCACTGCTCACAGTGGGAAATGGCTCACCGGTAACTTTCAACAATAAGGGTGTGGCAGTACCCACGATAACGAGTCCTGAGAAGTTATTCGCCCAAGTTTTTCAACAGGATAATCCCAAAGAAATAAAAAAACGTGAGCAGTCTCTCAATCAAGATTTGAGTATTTTAGATGACTTAGTCGATGATGCAAAATTTCTTGGAAAGGGCCTAGATAAAACTGACCGTGAAAAATTTGAAGAATACCTGACGAGTTTAAGAGAGACGGAAAAACGTCTTCACCAGGAAAAACAATGGTTGTACAAAGATAAGCCAAAGACGGAGTATAAGCCTTTTGAACAAGCACAAGAGATGGATGAGCCACCGCATCGCAATGATTTATTTTTGGATATCATGGCTTTGGCACTGCAAACAGATTCGACGCGTTTTATTACTTTCCAGATGCCGGGGGGCAATGGTTTTTTACCCGTAGAGGGTGTGAATACGGCCTACCACACCCTGACGCATCATGGGCACCGCCCTGAACGGGTGGATCAACTCAGCCTTATTGATCAATGGCGCTATCAGCAAATGGCTAAGTTTATAGATAAATTGAAAAAGATGAAAGATGGCGAAGGACGTCCTTTACTCGATACAACCTTGCTGATGTTTGGCAGTGGCATGTCTGATGCCAGTAATCATTCAAGTAAAAATAATTCTATACTTTTTGCAGGCGGTCGTCTTAAGCATGGAAAGCATCATGCACTCAAAGGAACAAAAGATGGTGTAATTAGCAATCTTTATGTGACTTGTCTGAATTATTTTGGGATACGCGAAAATTCATTTGCCACCAGTCGTGGCAATCTAAATCATTTGCTGAGCTAAAAATGAAGTTAAAATTATTTTTATTCGCGCTCATATGCAGCAGTTCAGCCTTAGCAGATTTTCGCTCATTTATGAGATCTTATTGCCTGGAATGCCATAATGCTTCTAAACAAAAGGGGGATCGTCGCTTTGATCGTTTGAGGATAGACTTTAGTAATGCCCATAGTGCAGAATCATTGCAAGAAATTTTGGATATTTTAAATTTATCTGAAATGCCTCCTAAAAAAGCAGATAAGCAACCTTCTGAAAAGGAATTAAAGCAGGTTATCGTTTGGCTCACAAACAATTTGCAGAAAGCTAAAGAGAAAGTCAATAAGAGTGCCAATGGGCGTGTGGTGATTCGTCGTTTAAATAAGACTGAATACCGCAATAGTATTAGAGATATATTTGATATAAATACAGAATTATATGATCCTGCAATGGGCTTTCCCGATGAAAATGAAGAGGAGGGGTTTGATAATATTGGTGGAGCATTGATCATGAGTGAATATTTAATGAGTGAAGCTTTATTGGCAGGGGAAGTTATAGCGGAACGCGTCATTCAACCAGGGCCTCGACCTGAAGTCCAGCGCTTGAGCCTGACTCCTGAACTCCGAGCTGAGGCCTCGAAAGAATTAGGGAAATACTTTTATATAAATTTCATACAAAATGGTAGCCTAATTATAAGAAGCGGGAAACGTCACTGGGAAGCTTCAAATGACGGACGTTATAATATTAAAATTAAAGCCCTGATGCTCAATCGCTTGAAAAATTTAATTCCTTCAAAAGATTTGCGTTATAATTCATCTGAGCCTGCACGACTCGCCGTGACCGCCTATAAAATGACGGGCAGTTCACCCTTCACACAAAAATTAGGTGAATTTGATATTTCCGATGAAAAACTTGGGGAAATTAATATCACAACCGAATTACGCCGTGGCAGTAAAATCAAAATTCAATGGCTCAATGGACCCAATGGATCCGTGAAAAGAATCACTCGCAAGGTCCTCCACAAATATCACCCAGAGGCACTAGCGGGACATAAAAATCCCACGCAAATGTATTTCGGTGCAGGACCGGAAATGCAGATTAAAGAATTTCATATAGAGGGCCCTTTTTACGATGAATGGCCTTTGCCCGTTTTTGATAAGTATTTTGGCTCCTTGAGTACAAACTCGACTTATCCATCCCTTGAAAAGAGTTTAAATAACTTGGCTTATAAAGTCTACCGAGCTGATAAGGCCAATAAAAATCCTGCCTACTTACGCAGGGCAAAAAAAGAGTTGGAAAATGGAGCTAATATTTGGGCTGCAGCCAAAGCGGGTATTAAAACAATGTTGAGTTCGCCGCAGTTTCTCTATATGGCAGAGGCTCCTGCAAGCAGCTCGAAATCACGCCTTAGTGGACGTGAACTCGCCGTGAGGATGGCATACTTCCTGTGGAAATCGTCTCCTGATGAGGAATTGTTGAAGCTTGCTGAGAACGGCAAGCTTCGAGATCCGAAAGTTCGTTTAACTGAATTGGAGCGCATGCTCAAAGACCCACGTGCTAAGGGCTTCCTAGAAGATTTTTTAGCTCAGTGGTTATGGTTAGAAACTTTGGGCGATATGCCCCCGAGTCATAAAAAAGATAAGATATATTATCAGTATGATTTAGAGCAAGCTATGGCAGAGGAAACTTACTTATTCACTAAGGATCTTCTTGATAAAAATGGTCCTCTACAAAATTTACTTGATGCAGATTATACTTTTCTTAATGAGGGCCTTGCTAAACTTTATGGTGTGCCTGGAGTGATAGGAAATGAATTTCGAAAAGTACAACTAAATGAGCACCCAGAAAGGGGTGGGCTCATGGGGCAGGCGAGTGTTTTAACTGTGACGGGCAATGGAGTCGAATCTTTACCCGTAACTCGCGGCGTATGGATTTTGGAAAATATTATGGGTACGCCGCCACCGCCACCGCCTCCAGATGTACCGGAAATTGCCCCGGATACTTCGGGTACTCAAACAGTAAGAGATTTACTGGCTAAACATAGAGAAAATTTTAGCTGCAATGAATGTCACAAAAAGATGGACCCCTTTGGGCTCGCAATGGAAGGCTATGATTACTTAGGTCGCTATCGCGAATCTTACGGTCATAAGTCAAAGAATAAAAATAAAATAAATCTTACTGTGGAGAGCCATGATGGGGTGAACTTTGAAGGCCTTGCAGGCGTAAAAGAATATATAAAATCTAAACCCGATATGTTCACGCGTTGCCTAACGGAAAAGCTTTTAACTTACGCCGTGGGGCGCAAGATGGTCTTTACCGATCGCAAGAGTATAGATGCGATTGTTCTGAGGGCGAAAAAAGAGGATTTTGGATTGAGAGATTTGCTTAAATTAATTATTTTGAGTGAGGTTTTCCTGAGCAAATGAGTGAGCTAATTGCATATGATGAAGCGGCCAATCGCATTTTACTTAAATGTCGTGAATGCGAAAGTAAACTGCGCATTGAGTATCAGCCTTTGGGGGAGAACTCAGCTGTCCTTATTGCTTCGCAGTAAATGAAGTTCCCCATCAGGATATGTTAAATCAGCTCTTGGGAAAAGGAGAAACGGGCTGCGTAGCAGAGTCAGAGCAGGACCCAGATGGTGATACACCATCTTTGGAAGATGTTTTTTCAGCAGGGAACTCAGAAGAGCTAGAACTTGCTGAGCCAGATTATGAGCCCGTCAATGAGCCAGTAAAAAAAGCCCCGAAAAAAGCGCGAATCAAATCCAAAAAAGTGAAGAGTCGTAGCACGAGAGTGGTTCGACAGCAAAAGAAAAGCTCCAAATCGATCCCTATTATAGCGACAATACTTTTGCTAGGATTAGGACTAGGTGGCTGGTTTATTTGGCAAAACTATTCCAGTTTTCAAAAGCAAGGACTGAGTGAAAATGCGGGTACTTCAAATGAGCAGGATTCATCTAAAACAGAGTCTAAAAAATCACTTAGTGAAAGTGTGAATGAAGCGGAGATGGTGTCTTCTCAAGCACTTATTCCCCGTTTAGAGACTCCCGCCTATATCCCTAAAGTGGCTCGTCCCAATATAGTTTTTGTTTGTGCAGAAGGAATAAGTACAGATTGGCTCAGAGCCTACAAGGGTAAAGAGGCGACTCCGAATATCGAGCGCCTCGCTGAAAATGGACTTTTATTTAAAACAGCTTGGATGCAGCCTGAAGCCGCATCGACACATGCCAGTATTTTAAGTGGTCAATATCCTTTCAGACATGGTATTTATAATCAAGCTTCAAGTACGGGCGATTTTACTCCCGAGAAGACTTGGACAGCACGCCTTGCGGCCAAAGGTTGGCAGTGTGCATTTTTTGGACGCTGGCCCTTTGATAATCGTTTAAGTTCTGAGTCCTTTGGTTTTAAAGTACAGGAGAATCAGCCAAGTTCATTTATGAATTTCCTCAGTGACAACTCTGCAAAGCCATTGGTGATGTATGTCAATTATCCCCTCAATATGACTAAGGGTTTTGCGGCTTCGGTGAAAGATCTCGATACTTTTGTGGGACAACTGCAGTTAAATTTAATCAATAAACGCCTTTATAAGAAAACCATTTTTATTTTTACTGCTGATGGTGCTTCACATCAGCCTGGGGAGTTTAATTTTGTTAGTTCTAAGCGTCCAAGTGGAGTGAAAGCCCCCGGAGAGGTCAGGAACAATAGCAAGCGAGTTAGTAATTTGGGAGTTGCCGCACCGCTTATTATTTCGGCACCATTTTTAATCCCCAAAAATGGTTTTTATACACGTGACTTAGTTGATTCAAGTGACTTTTTCTCGACCATGAAAGATCTTTGCGGACTTCGCATTTCTAATCATAAAATAGATGGACGTTCCTTTGTTCAAACTCTGAGTGGAGATTTAAATCCTCTTGAAAAGCGTAGCTGGATTTTTAGCCAGAGTCGAAATGAAAAGATGATTCGTGACTGGAGCTATATTTATTACAACGATAAAAAGTATTACGGGCTCAAATACGATCCGCTTCAGAGCCACAATCTGGATAAGATACGCCACAATGACAAAGTGGCACCAGGAGCTAAAGATCGTTTGAAAATGCTAATGAAGAGGATAGGGAGCTAAAGTTTGTAATGGTAATCTATCGCATATCAGCGGGATGCGGGGAGCCCCTGCGGGCGCTTATTAATTTAACACGATTAGGTAGATGGCGCCGCAAAATATTTTATTGGTGCTCCGCACACGAGAGGACTCTGTCCTCTCGAGCTCTCCAGCAAGGACTTGCCAGTCCTGGACCAGGCGACTTTAGTGCTTCGCACTCACTTCACGGCGTAAGGTGGATCAATCAGTGAAATTTGGAAAAAGAGTATTCTTAATCCTGGCAATCCCACATGGTGCCTTTTTGGTTTCCATTAGCTGAAGCATCACGCAATCCAAGATAGGTTTGCTGAAGAGACATGAAATTAGTAGAACCACTGATGGTCCCGAAATTGAGTTTGGCATAATCGTGAGCCCAAAATTTAGTATTGCCGTATTGGTCTTTGATGAAGTTGTTGTTGGTATGGCCGTTATTACCAACACTGAGGTAATTACCCTCTTTGTGGTTTTCAGTGATCATTATGGTATTGCCAGAATTATCGATTTCAGTGATCTTCATGGACCAAGCATCGCCATTCATAAAGCCTCGGAATTTGCCCTTGCTATTACCATTTTTCCCATAGTTTAAAGAATAAGAACGCAATGAACGACTCGCGTTTTGTAATGTGACTTCAGTGGCTGAGCAACCATAGATGCTGGAACTATTTGAAGACTCAGAACCAAAGGCAGACTCATCTAGGCCGCGACCATCATAATCGTAGACTCCTAGCTTGTCATCCTAGGAGGAGTTGCCATTGGTGACGTTATGAGAGTAAGGTAAATAACTATCATTATCAGTGGTGTACATATAAAGGGCCGTGCTGATTTGCCTGATATTTGAAGTACATAAGGCAAGCTTTGATTTTTTACGTGCTTGACCAAGTGCGGGTAAGAGTAGACTCGCAAGGATGCCAATAATGGCGACGACTACGAGTATCTCTATTAGCGTAAAATAGTTATTTTTTACAAGTTTTGTATTCATTTGTCATCCTCTATATGGTTATTTAGAGAGGAGAACATCTAGTAATAGGAGATCTTTGGAGGCTTTTAAAAAAATCATGACCAAAGTTTAAAACTTATAATATATGATGTTTATATTTATGAAGTCTGGATAAAAACATTTCACACAAATTTTGAGGAAATTCAAACTTTGCTCAAAGAATTCTGATTTAGCTTTGTATTACTTTTACTTAGAGACGTAAAAAAAGGGTTTGATGTGGATTTTAATAGACGAAGTTTTTTGAAAGCAGCAGGGGTGAGCCTCCTGCTTCCGCGACTTGAGAGTGAGGCCGGGGAAAACGATCATAGGATAAAAAATCTTTTTTGTGTATCATTAAATTTTGGTGTTCATCCAGGGCATTTTTTTCCGCAAGATAATGATCCTTGCTCAAGTAAAGTTTTGGCTGCTTTAAAAGATAATGAAGCTGATATTAGCGTGCTATTAAATACGCAGCACCCCTACAAGGGAGGCCATGGTGCCGTGCATGGTTTTTTGAGTGGCAATATGGTGGGGAAAGCTAAAGACTTACGTGACAAAAATATTTCCATTGATCAAAAATTCGTGAATGAAACGAATCCCAATACCCGCTTTCAGTCTCTACAATTAGCCATGGGTGGAGCGGGAGGCATGTCGCAATCTTGGAATCAAAAGGGCGAACCCTTACGGAATAATTATAAATTAGAGAGCATTTACGAAAGCCTCTTTGTTGAACCCAGTAAGAAGGGTCGTGAATTAAGAAGAAAAATTCTAGCAAATAAAAGCTCAGTCATGGATTTTGTCTTTCAGCAGGCGGGTACAATGAAGCGCTTTGGAACCAAGCGAGATGCTGAGATCATCGATGAATATATGGATGGCGTGCGCGGCGTTGAAAAGAGAATCACAACTTCAAAAAGTTGGATAGATGTGCCCAAGCCTAAAGTAGATTATAAGATCCCTAGGGATCCGATAAGCAATGCCACTAATTTAAAAGAGTATTATGAGTTGATCCGTTTGGCCTTCATGACGGACCAAACGCGTGTGATTACCCTAGGTATACCTGCGAACCCTTCCGCGGTGCCCATTGATGGAGTGAATATTGGTTATCACAGTTTAACGCATCACGGCAATCAGCCTGAGCGGCTTAATCAGTTGTATCTAATTGATAGCCATAATATGAAGTGCTTTAACGATTTTATGAGCAAGATGAAAAACACTAAGGCGGCTGATGGTTCTAGTCTTTATGAGCGCAGTGCCATGATTTATGGCAGTGGCATGGGCGATGCCAATAATCACAGTAATCGACGTCTTCCCGTGATTTTATCGGGTGGACTCTTGAAACCTGCGGGCGTTTTGGATCTGAAAGATCGCAATCTTTCAGATGTATACGTGAGTATACTCAATAAGCTCGACGTGAATGTGGATAAATTTGGAAGTAGCAAGGGGAATATTAATGATCTTATTTAGATTTATTTTATTCTTTAGCTTATCCAGTTTCGCGATGGATAGTCGCATTCAAGGGATATTCAAAAAATCGTGTATTGAGTGCCATAATGCCAAAAAAACGAAAGGTGACCTTCGTTTAGATAATATTCAATGGCCCATCAGTAGTGAAGCAGAGGCCGAGAAATGGTATGAGATCTTAGATGCGGTGCACTTAGAAGAAATGCCGCCAGAAGAAGAACCCGCTTTGGGGCTTGAGGATCGTGATTACTTACTCACTTATTTGAATCAGCAACTGGCGCGTTTAAAGTTTAAAATGCTCAAGCCTCAGCCGCGTTTAATGACTGGCGAAGAGTTTAAGCTCACAGTTAGTGACCTGCTTGATATCAATAATAAGTTTTTAGATCCGGGTCGTTACATCCCCAAATTAGCCGTAGCCACAAAATATGATACTCATTCAAAGGATCAAATCTTTTCTGTGGAGGCAATCAACGAATTTGTAGATGGGGCATTGGGGGCGGTTTATTATAGGATTGATCCCGGCGAGAAGCCAGAGCTGAAGACTCATGATTTTACTATGGATAAAATAAAAATGGGAGGTCATCAGGGCATAAGAGAAGGCGAGCAATGGTTGGAACTTCGCTACCGCTGGCATAGCTCTATAGCACAGGTGAAATGGACTGTGGAAAAGGATGGTTATTATGAGTTTGAGGTGGATGCCGAAGCCAAGGGAATTAAACCGACGGGCATAAAGGCATTTGATAAAATCACTGAAAAATATAGACAAAATAATTATCATGAGCTTCACTTTTTGGGGCATAAGACTGAAGTCCTACCGGGCTTAAATCCTTCATATTTCTCTATTGATCACATCGCCATAGGAGCTAAAAGAAAAACTTACAGAAAAAAAATCTATCTAGAGAAAGGTCATAGAATACATTTTGAATTTGGTTCAGGTCCTAACTTTGGAACGATAAAGCGAGCTTTTTCACAAAATTTAGTGAAAAATGATAGGGGTTATCCCGGTCCGGGTATTCGTCTGCACGGTATAAAAATTAAAGGTCCCATACTAGATAAGTGGCCGACTCCAACGATTAATCATTACTTTGGAGGCGATTACTCACTCAAAGATGATGAGAAAAGTAAGGAAGTAATCAAGAGATTTATGATTCGCGCTTATCGGGGCCGAGCAAGCAAAGAGCAGTTTAGCAAGTTCTCGACTTATTATGATCAAATGATTCAGCAGGGCAGTGATCGCTTGGAAGCTTTGCGCATGACTTTAGTCACCATTTTAGTTTCCCCAAGGTTCTTATTCATCAATCAACCTCCCACCGAAGCGGGGCGCAACCCGCAGCTCGCGGAACGCTTGGCTTACTTTATGTGGAGCTCCAATCCGACTTCCAATATGATAAAGCTTTCTAGTTCTCTCGAGAAAAATCCCACGAGTCTTGCCAAGGGGATTTACTGGATGATGCAGCAGCCTCAGTTTGAGCGCTTTGTACGTCGTTTCACCATTCAGTGGATGGATTTGGAAAACATGGATGAGATGGCACCAGATCCGACGCGTTATAAGAAGTATTATGAAAAAAATATGAGGGACCTTTACCAAAAGCAGACTTTCCTATTTATGTCCCATCTACTCAAGGAGAATCGACCCGTTTCCGATTTAGTCGATACGGATTATACTTTTTTAAATAAGAACCTAGCGGAAATTTACTCTTTGCCGAGCGAGGACTTGGGAGAAAAGTTTCAAAAAGTAAAGCTTCCTTCCGATTCTGAAAGGGGTGGTTTAATTGGACAGGGGACTTTACTGACCACCACTTCTAATGGAGTCGAAACTTCACCGATCATGCGCGGTATTTGGTTGCTCGATAAATTTTTGGGTGATCGACCTCCGCCTGCTCCAGATGATGTCATGGCTTTAGATAATGATACTCGAGGTGCGAGTACAGTGAAAGATATTCTACTCAAGCATAGTCTGAATCCTGACTGTAATTCTTGTCACCGCAAGATTGACCCCCTAGGCTTAAGTCTCGAGCACTTCGACCCCATTGGCTTGTATCGTAAGGATTATGGCTCGGGTATTTCGAGAAAAATCCGCAAGAGTATGGGAAAACAAAATTTCGATATTCAAGATCATGGAAAAAATTATGATGGTCAAGAAATTGAAGGTATGAGGGGCTTGAAAACTTACTTGAAATCAAAAGAGCAAGATTTAGCGAAAAGCTTTTGTAGTGAACTCATGTCCTTTGCACTCGGGCGGGAACTGACGCGTGCCGACCGCCAGGCAGTTGATGCGATCATCGCAAAAACAGCTAAGCACGGTTGGTTGATGCGCGATATATTGATTGAGCTTCTGCGTTCGAAATCCTTTGCATTGAAATAGTTTTACTTACGGTTTCAGATATGAGCTTATTATCTACTTCATGAAAAAGTGATTTTCTGGCTACTTCTAAGTGTGTATGAGTAATTTCATACTGACTGTCTAAAACAAGTGATTGGTATCATCTAGTAGATTAAATAAAGCACAAAGTGCTCAAGTATTTCACTCTTAGAAATAATCATCAACTCTAATTCAGGAGCTAAAAATTGATCAAAATTTTTTCAAAAATTATTACACTCGGATTACTCTCAGGCTTAGTACAAGCCGATGAAAATGTATTTCCTGCACTCATCCCCACAGAGAAGCCGACTGATAGACCTATAAGCCGAGCAGTAGAGCGCCTCTATGAGCAATGGAATCCACTTGAAGATCGCGATAATGACTTGTACTCGAATTTTAAATATACTCGCCTCAAAGGCCTAGAGATCAGTGATAATATATCTCGACGTGATCCCACTAAGATTATTAAAGTCGATGGGGTTTATCACGTTTGGTATACGGGACGTCGCAGCAAAGAAGCCCCAGAGGGATTAAAGAAAGCGACAGCTACAAAGCCAGGTACTGATTGGGATCTAGCAGATATCTGGCATGCGACAAGTAAAGATGGTTGGACATGGGAAGAGGATAAAATTCCCGCGGTAAAAAGGCCACCAAAGCCAGAGCAGGGCTTTCGATCGATTTGCACCCCCGGTATTCTCATGTGGAAGGGCAAGTACTACCTCTATTTTCAGGCTTATAGTCCGATGGTTGGAGGCCAAGCTTATTGCCCAGTACGAGTCGCTTATGCCGATTCTCCCACGGGGCCATGGACTCACCATCCCGAGCCAGTGATTTTGCCTGGTCCAAAGGGCTCTTGGAATAATATAAAAATAAATGATCCTTGCCCGATAGTGCATAATGGCAAAATTCTTGTGTACTACAAAGGTGCCCCCATTGAGCGTGGAGATGAGTACGTCCTAAGAGTTCAGGGAGTATCATTTGCCGATGACCCACTCGGACCTTTTATTCCTTCACCTAAAAACCCCGTGATCAATTCTGGCCATGAAACGTGTATGTTCCCCTTCAAAGATGGCGTCGCAGCACTGATTGCACTCGATGGACCAGAAAAGAATACAATTCAGTTTTCAAAAGATGGCGAAGATTTTGAAATTAAATCTTTGATTCAAGTCCCACCGGTGGCACCAGGTCCTTTTTGCCCAGGCGCATTTTCAGATGATAAGAAAAATACAGGCTTTACTTGGGGTCTATGCCATATCAATATCGATGGTGGCGGCGCTCAAAAATCATCGATATTGGCACGCTTTGATTGCGACCTTTCTCCCGATGTAGATATACCTTACTTCAAGCATAATAATCTGCGTTTTAATGAAGAGACTTATTTTCAGAAGAATATTGGCCTCAATCCCAATATGACGAAAATGATGAAGCGCATCAGCAAGAAAGAAAAAGATATGAATTGAGGCGCATGCCGATATCATTAACCATCGGGGATGGTTTTAAGATTAAGCGCCGGCGCGCAGCGACTAGCGTTGGGGTTCTTAAGGGTGCTAGCACCCTTGATTAGTGCTAGGGACAAAGTCCTTATATCTTAAAATCTATACGATTACCCATTAAGAGGGGCAAAGCCCCTTAGTCGCCTGGTCAAGGATTGGCAAATCCTTGCTGGGAGAGCTCGAGAGGGACAGCGTCACTCTCGTATGTAAAGCATAACTCCCTTTATTATGGCTAATCTATAAATGCCTCTGCGGGAGGGTTAGCTTCGCGAAAATTCATCTGATAGCCCTTAATATCCCTAGCATTACCCCTCCTTCGAAAGCGATTGAATTTTACAGGCGAGGACGATTCATCTATTGTGAAGCGAGGGGCATGTGGAATTTTTCACTTTCATTGCGATTTGCCATCATCGCTTTATGGATGCGATCAACCATTTCAGGCATTTGCTTGGCAAGATCATTTTTTTCAAAAGAATCTTTGTTTAAATCATAAAGCTCCCACTGGGGGACGCGACTAGTTTTTTTCTTTCCTCTTGGGAGTAAATTTTGGCGAACGCCCTTCCAGCGACCATCGAGAATAATCGCTTGTTGACCGCCGTAACCTTGGAATTCCCAAGCAAGAACGGGCTGAGGCTTTTGTTTTCCACCTAGAAGCTCGGGTAGGAAGCTGACTCCATCACTGCTTTCGGGTACGTCACTATTTAATAATTCACACATAGTTGCCATTACATCGACAAATCCACTCACATGCGAACTGACCTGCCCCGCTTTGATTTTTTTAGGCCAGTGAGCAATCATCGGCACGCGCAATCCACCCTCATAGACGGAGCCTTTTAAGCCGCGAAGTCCTTTGTTGCTATTAAAAAATTTATGATCCACTTCAATGCAATGACTGGCGCCATTATCGCTACTAAAGATCACGAGAGTTTTTTCATCAAGCTTGAGTTCTTTTAGTAAGGACATGATGGAACCGACATGTTCATCAAGATCGGAAATCATTGCCGCGTAGCCTGCTCTGGGACGTAGATGGGGCAAGTAGTTAGCGTTGTAACTTTTCTTGGGCTGATCCCATTCTTTCGGATAAAAATCTACCCAGCTATGCGGTGGATGCATTGCGAGGTGAGGCTCAACAAAAGGCACATAAGCAAAAAAGGGCTTGTCCTTGTTATCACTAATAAATTTCAGGGCTTGTTCGAGAATGAGATCAGGTGCGTAATTTTTTGCGTAGAATTGAGAAAAATCAAAATCGGGACCGACGGCCTTTTTCCAATGACCAGGCACGGGCTTTTCATTGATAATAATTTTTTCATCATTACTCCACATGTGTGGGGGATAAAATGAATGGGCCACGCGCTGGCAGTTATAGCCATAGAAGGTATCAAAACTCAAAGCTTTGGGATCACTCGATGATCCAGGGTAACCGAGTCCCCATTTGCCGAAAGCCCCAGTAGCATAACCCTGGTCTTTGAAAATTTTTGCGAGGGTGATACCTGCTTCGGGAATAGGTGCTTGGCCTTCGGGTTTGTGTTCCCGGTTATTGCGCACAAAAGCTTTTGAAAGTTGCTTGCCAGTGAGTAGCACTCCACGGGATGGGGCACATACGGGGGCACCAGAATAATGTCGCGTAAAACGCATGCCCCCGGCGGAGAGTTGGTCAATATTGGGTGTCTTAATTTTAGTTTGACCATAGCAACCCAATTCGCCGTAGCCTAAATCATCGGCCAAAATATAGATCACATTGGGTTTTGCGGAGTCAGCAAAAAGTAAAGAAGATAAACAAAAAAGAGTGGGAATCAGGAGTTTCATAAAGTCTCATTTTAAATTAAAGTACAATTTTATAAGTATAGATAATACATTGAGTATCTAAAAAATACAAATTAATTTTCCGCATCTCAAGGTGGCCGTAGTGACGACTGTGGGTAGGTGTTTTATATTGCCTCTCAAGGTGGGCACAGCTTGCAGGGAAGGGGACGGAGTCCCTTGAAGGAGGTGGATTGAATGTTTTCCGCCTCTCAAGGTGGCCGTAGTGACGACTGTGGGTAGGTGTTTTATATTGCCTCTCAAGGTGGGCACACCTTGCAGGGAAGGGGACGGAGT
Organism: Lentisphaera profundi; assembly: GCF_028728065.1. Taxonomy (GTDB): domain Bacteria; phylum Verrucomicrobiota; class Lentisphaeria; order Lentisphaerales; family Lentisphaeraceae; genus Lentisphaera; species Lentisphaera profundi. The sequence continues at coordinate 209,239 of NZ_CP117811.1, forward strand.
ACCTTGAAAGAGGAGGATTGAATATTTTCAGTCTCTCACGGTGGCTTCATTACCGTCTGCGAGTAGGTGTTTTATATTGCCTCTCAAGGTGGGCACAGCTTGCAGGGAAGGGGACGGCGTCCCTAATGGTAGGGAACTTAAGAGATATTTGAGCTCGAAGAGCTTAGGAATGTAGCCATGGACGTAAGTCCGTGGTGTTTGAATAAGAGCATCGTGCGTGCCGAAGGTACGCTGCAGAGCGTTTTCTTCATACCTTCGGCATGAATATCATTTTTTTAACAATACCCACCGGATAAATCCGGTGGCTACCATACTACATACCTTCGGCATGTGCTTAAGTTCCCTACCATTAACGGAGTCCCTTGGTATCTTATCAAGTAGATTTTTACCGTCAGATCAGTGGCGCCTTGCGAGAAGAGACTTAGGCTTTATTTTAGGTGATATATTATATAAAATAGAGTAGATATGGATTCCCTACAGCAAGATAAAAATAAAAAAGATCAGCCGGATACGGCGTCGCTGAGTGAGAAAAAAGCTCAAATTAGCCAAGACTTCAAGAAATTGAGCAGTGCTCAGCAGGCCAAAATTTTGAAGCAGCAGAATCCAGAAGCTTTCGCAAAACTTAATAAGGAGATAGTCGCGCGCACAGCAATATTTCGCAAAATCATGCATGGCGTTACTATTATCTTAGGCGCGGGTATCGTTTATTATCTATTTTTTTAGCTAAGAAAACTTATTGATGCTTTACACAGGAGAGCGTGTCGCCTCGAGCTCTCCATGAGGGATGCCTCCCTCAACGGGCGAATTAAATATTCTCTTCGAGAATTAGGTGCTACGCACACGAGAGCGTTTCGCCTGGAGCTCTCCATGAGGGATGCCTCCCTCAACGGGCGAATTAAAATATTCTCTTCGAGAATTAGGTGCTACGCACACGAGAGCGTTTCGCCTGGAGCTCTCCATGAGGGATGCCTCCCTCAACGGGCGAATTAAAATATTCTCTTCGAGAATTAGGTGCTACGCACACGAGAGCGTTTCGCCTGGAGCTCTCCATGAGGGATGCCTCCCTCAACGGGCAGATTAAAATATTCTCTTCGAGAAGTAGGTGCTACGCACACGAGAGCGTATCGCCTCGAGCTTTCCATGAGGGATACCTCCCTCAACGGGCAGATTTAAGATCTATTTGAGCTTTAGCGTTTTCTTACATACATGTAGTAAGCGCCGATGATATCACCATTCGCGAGTTCACAAAAACTTTGGAAGCGGTAATCGCCTTTTTTGAGTTTTATTTTAAAGGTGATATGACAATCTGTTGCACGGACTTTCTGTGAATGAGAGAAGATTTCTTGGGTTCCATCAATACTTTGAACCACGAAACGTATTGACTTTATATCGAGGGCTTTCCCGGCAGGAAGATCGGTGACGTAGGGTACGTTTGTACGAGCGGGAAGTGCTGCGCGTATGGGTAAGTTGACTTCACGGGGCCAACGACGCAGCTCAATTTCATAATCGCCCTCGGAAGCGGCTTTGATGGTCCAGAAGCCGTTGCCGGGATTCGCCTCACGAATATGTTTTTGATTATAGACTTTGCCCTCGCCATGCCAAGCGTGAGAGGTAATGAGCACGGGGTTTTCGAATTGGCTACCAATGAAAATGGGCGAGTAATCCCGAAAAACGTCGGAGAGGCTAGACCACCACTGATTATAGCTTTCATGCAGGCGTTTTTGAACTTCGGGAAATTGCTTAGCAACGTCGATGTTTTGACCGGGATCATTTTTTAGATTGAAGAGCATCTCGCCTGAGTCCGCACCACGCCAGGAAGTACGCACGAGGCGCCAGTCGCCATCCATGACCGCAAATTCTTTGAATTTCTGAGGGGTATCAAGCTGCATGTTATGTACAATGAGACTGCGCGAAGGCTGAGTCTTTCCCTGTAAGTTGGGCAGAATGGAACGTCCGTCAAACTGAATATCGCTTGAGTTTTGAACTCCGGCCATATCCATCAGCGTGGGCATGAGATCGAGCTGGGCAGTGAGAGCATGAATTTCTTTGCCTCCAGTAAGCTTTCCCGCTGGCCAGTAGATGGAACAAGCATTGCGATGACCGCCCTCATAAGCAAGGCATTTGGCTCCGCGCATGCCCGCGTTGTAGCCATTGATTAATAAAGATTTTTTATTATTGCTAACACCTCCCGCAGTGCCGTTATCTCCGAAGTAGAGCAGGATAGTATTTTCGGAGAGGTTTTTCTCTTTTAAGAACTGGCGTAGTTTACCGACGTTCTCATCGATATTTGCAATCATGCCATAAAAGTTGGCACGTTTTTTTATGGTTTTCTCAAGTTGTGTGCCCTTGAGTTTACCGATGCCATGTTGCTTGAAGTAATCGAGGTAGGGTTTGGAGTACTTTTCGTGAACATCCATGGGGCCGTGGGGCGCGTTAGTGGGGATGTAGCAGAGGAAGGGCTTATCGCCTGAGGCTCTGATAAATTCTTTAGCGGAATCAAAGAGGAAATCGGTGCAGTACTGATTTACCTTAAGTGGCTTGCCATTGTGAGAATAAGTGGTGGTGAAATAATCGTTATTCCAAGCGTCGGGAGCCTCACCAATGACGCCTCCGCCAAAAGTGATAGCCTCTTGGAAACCACGATCGTGGGCACGGTAGGGGTAGGAATCACCCAAATGCCATTTGCCGAAGATACCAGTACGATATCCAGCGTTGGAAAAGATATCGGCAATGGTGGTTTCATCTGCACGCATGTAGTAACGACCATAAAGTGTTGACCAAACACCGGTGCGGGCGGAGTAACGTCCCGTCATGAGTCCAGCACGGGTCGGAGCACACATGGGATCAGTATGAAAACCTTCTAGTTGTAGTCCTTCAGAGAAAAGTTTATCAATAGCAGGAGTCTTGAGGATAGGGTTACCCTTGCAACTGAGGTCGCCATAACCTTGATCATCAGTCATGATGATAATAATATTGGGACGCTCATTTGAAAATAGTGCAAAAGTCCATAAAACTGAAATTAGAATAAAAAGCTTATTCACGGTGTGATGGTGTCTTTATCGACTGCCTGCTGTTCTTTTTTAATTTTGTTTTGTAGATACTTGGGTAGGGCGACGCCATTTTGTAGATAAGTTTCAATATTGAAGCGCAGATTATTGCGTTTAAAAATCTCGCGATCTACGTCGAGTGAGAGGTCACAATCAAAGCGCAGTAGGCCACAGTTGTTTTGCACGCCACTACCCTTGAAGTTAACGTGACTGAGGCCCCAAGTAATGCCACGGCCATCACCATTATTGGCATAAGCATCGGGGATGAATGAGCCTGGTGCCACGGGAGGCATTTGGATATTGGATACGACGTGAAAGTTTTCGCCGTCGGGTGAGTATTGGATAGTGTTTTTTTCGGGTCCATCAATACTGACAATTGCTGCAACACCATCTTTCCAAGGAAATACAGCGGCTTCGTGACCAGAATTGATCACTGGATTGAGTTTTGATTTCACGAAGGGACCGAGTGGATTGGTGCCACGTGCTAAACCCTGCGCACGTATAATATTACCTTCTTTGCGTTTACCGGGTGAGCCCTTGTAGTAGATGTGGATTTGGTCTTTATAGACGATGGGGTAGGGGTCGTGAATAGCTGCCGAGTCCCATTCGCCTTCTTTGCCGAAATCAATGACTGGGGTGTGATGCATTGTCCAAGGACCATCGGGTGAATCAGAAGATGCTACTGCAACGGCAGCGCGATCGCTACGCAATCCGGGAGTCTCATTAAAAGCTTGGTAATAGAGGTAGTACTTGCCCTGCCAGATGAGGATGTCAGTTGTGGTGACAGACCGCCAGCCATAGGTGGGTTTCTCGGGGCGCTTGAGTGCAGGACCTTGTTCTTCCCAAGTATAACCATCCTTACTCGTAGCATACCAGATATCACTCAAATCCCAGTCAAAGGAAGGTATAGTATCGGTGGCTTTTTGTGGGCCCACAGGAGGCGCGGTATTACGGTGGGTGTACCAGACATAGTACTTGCCATTCACTCGAATGATCTTGGAGGGATCACGACGACTTATATTAGGGCTACGCTCGAGTCCTTTGAGGTCGGTGTATTTGAAATTCGAGTAAAGTTCGTTGCCATGATCTTCATGAGGATTCCACTGATCATACATGCGGTGCATTGCTGCACTGAGTGGTCGGTCAGGTTTCTCCATGGGAATCTGTGCAGGAAAGGCTCCTTGGTCATCAGCTATTAAACTTAGGCTAGAACTTAAAGCAAGGGTGATTCCAAGTATGGGAAGATTTAAAAATGATTTCTTTAGAAAGATAGATAACAAAATAGGACTCCTTAAGGCGGCTAATGAATGCTAATAATAATTGACTTACTTAAGACGATGGTGCAAAAGGACGTTTTTAGACAAAAGGAGGGGCAAAATAGGTGATTTTACTGGCCCAGACAGAAAAACTAGCTGTAGCGCATGAAGATGCCTTTTTTATCCGCCCACGGTGGCAGCCGTGCCTGACTGGCAAGTCCTCCCCGCTGGAGAGAAGCGGTAAACCCCTTTTTTTACTTTTATCCATGTATATGATTTATATGCACAGTCCAGTCATGATGGACCCTCTCTCTCGGGTGAATATTTCTTTTTCTAAGCTGCTTTTTATAATCTGTCTGAGACGCGCGTAAAATATTGTTATTATAATCTGTCTGAGACGCGCGTAAAATATTGTTATAAGCTTTGTTTTTAGTGACTTATATAAAAAGAATAGGTCTTGATTTGACCTATAAATTTGCGCTTATAAAAAATAGCATGTTTATTATCCCTAATGAAAGGAGATGAATATGAAACGCCATTTTGATTTAGAAAGCGATGTGAGTTTTTATCATGTCGTTATCAAGGTTCCTGATAATACTTTTGGGAATAAGGCTTATGCTTTTAATCGCGAGCACAAGACAAAGCTCAGGGATATCTTTTTCTGGCTAGAAAGCATCTATGAAGTCGAGTGTGTGAATTACTGTATCATGAGTACACACGCTCATTTTGTTATTCGGCGCAATCGTGACTCAAAACTTAGTCTCAAGCAGGCAGCTTATCGTTACAAGAAATATAAATCATTAAAAGAGCTAAAGGATGCGAGGAGTTGCGAGATTCGCAAATTTAAGGGTCGTTTAAATGATTTGAGCGATTTCATGGCTAACCTCCAAAAGCGTTTTACATCCTGGTATAATCAACAATTTGATAAGCGTAGAAGAGGACAATTATTTAATCATTGTTACAAAGCTATTCAGTTGAAAAATACTAAGGCATTGATCCGTTGTATGCAATACGTGGAACTGAACCCATTACGTGCTCAGATGGTTAATAATTCAGCTGATTATGAGTATAATTCATGGTCGGAGATAAAACGAAAAACAGCGCGTGGCATGAGTATAAAAAGGACAGTTATCAATGCACTGCGAGCTTTTGGAATTGCAGGAAAAAGCAATAAAAAGGTCTTTGATACTTATGCACAGGAGCTTCTTATGATCAGCAAGGAGGGCTCAAAAGAAATAATAAATACTCATTTGAAGTATCTTTTAATGAAGCAAAATTCGATTTGGTCAAGTGGTCGATCGATATGCTTTTTGGATCATGAAATAATTTTAGAGAAAGAGAATTCAAGTCAAATTATAAATGAAGACTTTTGGTGAAAGCAGATCACTGTAACTAAGAACTCAATATAAAAATGGCTCAGTTATTGACAGATCCAAGATGAGTGAATAAGCTTTGATATACTCATTTAAAATAGGTTAATCACATGAAGGTTTCTATTATTCTAGGCTTAGTGATTTTATTAAGTCTTGTTAGCATTCAAGTAACTAGTGCGAGTGAAAAAATACCTGTGGCTTTGCTGAATGATTTCGATATCAATAAAGATGGAAATCTAGACAAAAGTGAGCGGGTTAATATCCTTAAGAAATTTGATGCAGACAAGAATGGTAAATTGGATAAAAATGAACGAGCCGTCCTAGCAAAAAAATATAAAAAGCAATCAGTCGCCAAAGCGAGTGGCGCTCCCGAAGGTGGCGAGAAGAGGATTTATAAAAAGGTGTCGTCTATAGACTTGCCCTTATATATTTATAAACCTATCAATCATACCGAGAACTCTAAAGCTCCCGCGATTGTTTTCTTTTTCGGAGGCGGTTGGAAAAGTGGTTCGCCAAATCAATTTGAAAAACAATGCAAACACCTCGCGTCGAAAGGCATGGTGGCCATTACAGTGGAATATCGCGTTTCCTCACGTCATGATGTAAAGATAGAAGATTGTGTAGAAGATGCTAAATCCGCAATGCGTTGGGTGAGAAAGCATGCCAACGAACTTGGTATAGATCCAGAAAGAATTGCTACTAGTGGAGGATCTGCAGGCGGTCACTTGGCAGCTTGTGTATCAGTCATAGAGGGATTTAATGCTGAGTCCGATGATCTAAAGGTAAGTGCTCAGCCAAATGCGATGGTGCTATTTAATCCAGCGATGGTGATCGCCGATCATGAAAAATTACCGAAGAAATACAAAGAGCTATTAGAAAAGACTTTGAAAGATAGATCTGCCGTGGATAGAACGCTCATTTCGCCCCTTCATCACGCCCATAAAAAACAGCCTCCCTGTATTATGTTTTTTGGTACAGCGGACAGGCTAATTGAGGGTGCTAAAATCTATTGCGAGATATCCAAAGAAGCCGGCAATCAATGCCAAATTCTTAGCTATGAGGGTCAGGGGCATGGTTTTTTTAATGCAAAAAGAACTCCCGATAAATACTATCAACTGACCCTAAAAGAGATGGATAAGTTTTTCATGGACTTAGACTGGATTAAGTAAGGCCACTACTGTGGGGATTACAGATGAATATCGCTCAAATGAACATAATAAACTCAGAGTTCAGATATTTACAAATTTAGCTTTTAATTCTAATTTAAGGACTACATGTTCATGAAATATATCTTCTTAATTCTGATGGCTTTGCCCTTTTGCATCCGTGCTACTGATGGTCGGCCCAATATCGTTTGGATCTTCACGGAAGATATGAATGACTGGATGGGTTGCTATGGTGATAATACGGTGCCGACGCCAAATATTGATGCCTTAGCAGCACGAGGTATGCTTTTTGAGCGTGCTTACATGCCTGCAGGTGTTTGTTCGGCAACTCGTTCGGCTATTGCCATGGGAACGATGCAAACGAGCTTAGGGATTCATAATCACCGCAGCTCACGTCAACGTGTAACAGGAGAAGAAACGAAACTCCCTAAAAAATATCGCACCGTGTACCAGCTCCTGCGTGATAATGGTTACTACGTTGTCAACGATGGACGCAAGAGTGATTTTAACTTCATCTGGCCTATCGAAAAAGGTACTGAAGGCACAGCAAAACAAATGAAACGTTTCCAAACTGGCTATGGTACTGGCGCAGTTATAACGGAAGACAAAAGTGAAATTCTCTACGACGTGAATACCGAAGCTTGGCCCAAATTCAAATCCGTGTGGAGCACCATGCCAAAAGACAAACCGCTCTTTCTTCAAATTCAGCTTAAGGGTGGTAAAAATCACGGTAATTATGCAGGCGTCAAAGCACTCAGTAGAAAAAGTTCAAAAACTCATACAGACCAGTCTAAGATAAGAGTTATGCCTTATTATCCCGACCTACCTTCAATTCGCAAAGAGATTGCTCACCACTACGATAACGTGCGTCTCACTGACAATGAGATAGGGAGTATTATTGCTAAGCTCAAAAAAGATGGTCTATACGAGAATACGATTTTCTTTTTCTGGACTGACCACGGCATGAAACTCTATCGTCACAAGCAATGGCTCTACGAAGGCGGAATACGTGTGCCTATGATCATGGCGGGACCTGGTATCGGCGAAGGCGTGGTTCGTTCCGACTTAGTGAGTGGCATTGATATCACGGCGACGACTTTGGCTCTCAGTCAAACAGCGATTCCTACTTGGATGGAAGGTAAAAATCTTTTAGCGAAAGATTATAAACGCGAATATGTTGTTTCTGCTCGCGATCGTTGTGATTACACAATTGCTCGCTCACGTGCAATCACAACTCAAGGTTTCAAGTACATTAGAAACTTCAAAACGGACCGTTCATTCATGCAACCTCAATATCGCGATGGCGACGACGTAAATATTGATGCGCATGCGCACTATACAGCCGGAAAAATGACTGAGCAGCAGGCCATCCTCTTTGCTCCAAATCATGTAGCTGAAGAACTCTACGACCTTAATAAAGATCAGCACGAGGTAAACAACCTCGCAAAAGATCCAGAATACGCGTCTACCCTTAGAGAACACCAGCTGATTCTAACCAAATGGATTCAGGAAACTGATGATAAAGGCCAGTACGACGAAACAATATCTTCTTTGAAAGGTGTTTTATCCCAATGGGGTGAGACGGCGGTTAATCCCGAATTCGACAAGGCAAGGAAGTAAAGGTTCTACTCTATTTTTATCCTTATCTTTTGGCTGAGCGGCGAGACTGTCCCGTCCAGTGAAAAATAAATCATAAATAAACTACATAAAAAGTATTGACGCTCAAGATGGCGGTGATTTTTTCGTTATTAGAGGGTGTAAATGAATGCAGAAATCCAATTTTCTTTTAGCTGCTATCGTGGCAATAATTCTTCCTGATTTTTTAGCCGATTGAGTACAAAATCAGCTAAAAAACGAAGAGATCAAGACGGTTTAAATCATCTTGATTTCAAATTCAGTCTTTGTATAATTCCGAGTTTATTAGGCTTAGAGGCATAATCTTGCATACGTTTTACTTGGTCCAAAGAGCTGATTTTTCACTCCAGGGAATATTGCGATCAAAGAGTTTACCAAAGCGTTGATAATCATTCTCGGGATGGGCTTCGTTTTTCCAGGCTTTTAAATGCTGATCATAGTTCTTACGCATTTGCTTGACTTGCTTAGCGTATTCAGGGTTTAAGGCCTCATTTTTGAGTTCAAGTGAATCTTTTTGCATATTGAAAAGAGATTCTGTTTTCTTCATGCCCTTGCCTTCGTAAGCCCAATTGATGTATTTCCAATCCTTTGAGACCGCACCGAGGAAGTGAGTCGCAGGGGGACCCCAAACATTGATGAGGGGAAGTGATTTGTGTAAAGTGATTTTATGATCAATGAGTGCAGGAAGAAGACTGATGCCATCAATATTATTGGGGATAGATAAGCCTGCAAGCTCGAGGATAGTGGGGGCAATATCACAATTCCCACTCAATGACGAAATGCGTTTTCCTTGACTGGACGGATCGAGGCGGGGATCATAAATCATCAAGGGCACACGCATGGATTCTTCGTAGGGAAGAACTTTGGAACCATAACCATGTGAACCGCAGAGGAAGCCGTTGTCAGAGCTATAGATAATGACAGTGTTTTTATCGAGTTTGAGTTCTTTAAGCTGAGAGCGTATTTGTCCGAGGACAATATCTATAGCGTAAATTTGTTGATGATAAATGCGCATCACTTCTTGATATTTATCTGAATAATTCCAAGTCTCAAAACGTTCATACTGACGACCTTGGCGACTTTGCTCAGAGAGGTGTTGACCATGTTCATAGCCATAGTTAGCAGGCTTTTCGAAATGAGTATCTTTGTATATAGAATCAAAGTTTGGATCAGGGGTGGCGGGCTTATGTGGAGCCTTGAAACTAATGGAGAGGCAAAAGGGCTTATTGAGTTTTTGAGCCTCCTTGATGAAATCAATAGCAAAGGCGCCATAAGAGAGCGTGGAATGAGGATACTTGGCAGCATATTTTTTCATGCTTTTATTGCGTTCAGTTATGTAGGAGGTTTGGCCTGGACCACCGCCCCAACGGTCAAAATGAGTTTCGGGATGTTCAATGCCATCGATACCGAATTTACCTGCGAAGCCAGTGAAGTAGCCGGATTTTTGAAGCAATAGGGGATAAGAGAGTGAAAAGGCAGATGAACTCAGTTCACCATGAGTGAAATTACAGCCGGTTTTATATTCAAACATGCCGGTCATAATGGTGGCGCGACTGGCCATGCAAATCGCCGTGGTGGCATAGTGACGATCAAAAATGATACCATCGCGACCGAGCTTATCCATTTCTGGGGTTCGAACGTCTTTGTTGCCGTAAATTCCCATGGAGTCAAAACTTTGATCATCAGACAAAAGAAAAATAATATTAACTTTCTCAGATGATATAAGTTGAGTACTAAAAAGTAAAAAGAGAGAGGCGAGTAGCTTTTTCAATTGAGGGCCGTTCAATTTTAAAGTTTTTCTACGTAGCAATAATACGCTGACATGAAGCTACCATCTGCCAATTGGAATTCACTGATTAGCTCCGCATCACCAGCCTCGAGTTGCACCGTAAATGAAATGGATTTATCTGTTGTATTTACGTCTAGGATACGTGAGTTATTTTGTATTTTTAAGTGAGCTGATTTTGCGGCGATGATTTTTCCTTTTACGCCACCATCGGAGTTAATTGTTTTATCTGTCTCGGAGGGCCAGCGACTGAAAGTTATTTTGTATTCTCCCGCATCTTTTACGGTGAGCATCCATTTGCCTCGAGTTTTCATTCCAGCTTCAACTTGGCGATGATTCCAAGGAGTCTTTGAGCTCAGTAAATCGTGACTGGTGAGGATGAGTGGGTTCTCGTGAGAAGAGCCAATCATGATACGACTATTGAGGTGATGATCTGCGGAAGTACTAGCCCAGAAGTCTTCGTAACTAGCGCGTAAACGAGCGACGATTTCGGGGTGTGAGGCAGCAATATCTTTTTGCTGTTCGGGATCGGAGGATAGATTATAGAGCTGTTTACCATCAAGCAAGCGCCATGATTGATTCATTACAGAGCAACGACGCCATTTTTCGGGAGTGACGATGCGTTGATTCTCGACAACTAGGGTACGATCATCAAGTGTATTACTTTGATTATAAATAAGGTTTTTAAGAGAAGAGCCATCGAGTTTTGGTGTTTGACTCTTGAGTTCGAGTAAATCTACTAGAGTAGGGAGGATATCGATATGAGCGCTGAGCGTGTTGATATCTCTGCCACCGCCAATTTGTCCTGCAGGCCAACGCATAAAGAAGGGGACGCGGTGACCACCTTCATACTGAGAACCCTTTTGACCGCGCATGGAAGCCGTGAAGCCAAGTTTCTTTTTTGTCTTTTTATTAAAAACGATACCTTTGGCCGAGCCATTATCCGTGGTGAAGATAAGGATGGTGTTTTCGTAGAGCTTATTAGCCTTGAGATACTTTTCGAGCTTGGCGAAGTTATCATCGATATTTGTCACCATGCCATAGAATGCGGGTTCCGCAATATTGGGATTATTTTCGTAGGGTTTTTGGTACTCATCGGGGCAATTAAGAGGTGTATGAGGTGCGTTGGGTGATATATAGGCAAAGAAAGGCTGGTGCTTATTTTTGTCGATGAATTCAATGGCTTGATCAAACCAGACGTCAGTGCAATAACCTTCGAATTTCTGCCATTTTCCATTCACCATATAAGTATCATCGAAGTAATCGTTGCCAAAGTAATCGGGAGTTTGATGAACGCCACCGGCGCCATGCATCACAACTTGATCAAAACCGCGATCTTGGGGGCGGAAGGGGTAGGAATCCCCCAAATGCCATTTGCCAAATAAGCCTGTGGCATAGCCATTTTCTTTCAAGACAGAAGCCATAGTTTTTTCACGAGTCCTGAGCATATTCCTGCCATTGACTGTATGCCAAACACCATTGCGACCTGAGTAGCGACCCGTCATAAGGGCTGAGCGCGTGGGTGCACAGGTAGGATCCACATGATAGTTATTAAGACGTAGGCTTTCACTATGGAATTCATCTAGATGGGGAGTTTTTATCCAAGGGTTACCATGGCAGGCTAAATCACCGTAGCCTTGATCATCGGTTATAACTATAATAATATTGGGTTTATCTGCGGCGGAAATAAATGAACTGAAAAGTACTAGGCTCAAAAAGTAGAGTGGTTTAATCATAGAGGTCTCGAAGTTTACGTTTTTGGAAGGCGAGAAGTTTAGCATTCTCATATCATGTCAGTCAAGACGTAGGAAAGCAAGTTGTTTAGACAGGGCGGGAATATTTTCCTAAAACTCACGTAAGATTCAGGTGAATGTCTAAAAATAAATTAATTCTTCGTCATTTACTCAGAATAGTATTCATTAGCCTTGTATTAGAGGTATAAACCTGAATCCTTGCGTAATCATGATAAAGCCAGCTCACGGATTCAGGGTGTAAAGTAACATTAACCGATGGACTTAGTATGATTTTTAGAAAAACCTTTCTTTCTTTTTTATTGTCAGCAATGATCTTCACTTCTTGTCAACCAGGCACTGTAGATTCCCAAAATCTTAAGAGGAGTGTTGAGGCAGAAGGCAAAGACTTAGAAAAGAGCTCGCCAGTCAAACTTGCCCCAGCAATAAAAAAGGCTTACGTCTTTCCCGAAAAAGCGATATTTGTTTCTTTAACAGGAAATGATGAAAATAGCGGAGAGAATGGAGCACCTTTAAAGAACTTGGAAGAAGCACTGAGACGCTGCCAGGGTGGGGAAACGATTTTTTTACGAGGAGGGAATTACCGTATTAATTTAAAACTAAATCGTTATGGGCGGGATCTTAAGCAAGCCGTAGAGATCCGTAATTATCCTAATGAAGAAGTGGTTTTTGATGGCACCGAAAAAATCACTCAAAAATGGAGTTCTTGGAAAAAAGGGATTTATCGTGCCCAGCTAGATCGGGAATGCTGGCAGCTTTTTAGTGATAATGAATTGGTTTACGTGGCTCGCTGGCCTGATGCCTCTTTTGAGGATGGCAGTATTTGGCGAATGGCGCAGAGTATGAAGAGTATTGATGGCGGTTTTCGCAAAGGGAAATTCAATGGACGTAGTCGTTTGGGCATGGTTTATGATAAGATGTTTGCCGCTAATACAAACAAAGGATTTCACGAAGGAGATAGTCGCTATGAGGAGGGAACTCAGCCAGGATCTCTAGCAGATTCGGGTATGGATATAAGTGGCCAAGTTGCCGTGTTAAATATCGGTCATTGGTTAACGTGGACACGCCCAGTACTAAAGCATCAAGCGGGGAGTGATAATTTTCGCTATTCGACTCAGGGCATTCATCAGAATGATCTAAAAGCGTATGGGGCCTATTATGTATTGGGTTTAAAGGCACTTGATCGAGCGAATGAGTGGTGGTTTGATAAAGATAAAAAAGTAATTTACTACATGCCACCAGCAGGGAAAAAGCCTTCGGAAATGAACTTGCGTATACGAACTCAGCATCATGCCTTAGATCTTCAGAAATCGACTAAGTTAAAATTTACGGGGATCAACTTTTTTGCTACGGGCGTAAATGTCAGTGAATGCAAAGACATGAATTTTGAAGATTGCCGTTTTGATTATCCCTCCACAAATCAGTTTATCTTAGGTAAATACGATTGGTTCAAACTTAGAAACCAAGGCACGGCGACCCAAGCCTTATCTTTCAATGGTGGAAGTGGCACAAAGCTTATCAATTGTGAGTTTCGCCGTAGTAATGCGCCGGTGTTTTTGGTGGATGAAAATATGCTAGTCGATAACTGCCTTTTTGAGGATATTGAATGGGATCTTAATTCGAATGGTGGAAGTGGTTCCGTGATTTTGGGTAAAGATTCCGTGATAACTCGCTGTACGGTGCGACGCGGAGGAAATAGCGAGGGCATTCGTCCAGCTGAGCCGGGTTGCACAATCCAACTCAACGATCTAGAAGATATGGGGAATTTACAACATGATGGCGCAGCTATTAATATAGGCACAAGCAAACAGAAGGGCGTGCTAGTGGAGAAAAATTGGGTTCATGATAGTAATCGCCAAGGAGTGCGTTTCGATTATCATGGAACGCGAGTACTTCAAAAAGATGGCAGTGTTTATGGCGATGGTATTTATCGAAATAATGTAACGTGGAATACGCAGGCGAACCAGGCAAAAGGTGATCGTCATTTAATTCTAAATAACACGGTGGTGAATATTAACCGCTACAAAAACCCTGAAGAAGAAGAGTTTAATATGTCGATTCAGGGTTTCAGAGCCATGCACGAAATAGAAGGCAATGGGAATAGCGTCATCCGGAATAATATAGCGAATATTACACACCGCAGTTGGCAGTTGAATATAGGGAAGAAAAAATTCACTATTCGCCCGGATGGTTACAAGGCTCCTCATGCCTACGTGATACCTGGTGTGGAAGATCACAATATGAAAGAGCGAGGAGCGGCCTACAAGTATTTGCGCGATCCGCAGAATAGAGATTTTCGACCCAAAGAAAATTCTCCATTAGTGGATGGCGGAGCCTTAGTTAAGCCAGCTGAAATCAAAAGTAAATTCATCAATTACCATGCTCAAACTTATCTAGGAGACGCACCTGATATAGGGGCCTATGAATTTGGGGATAAAGAATATTGGATACCGGGTAGAAAAGGCGAACAAAGCTCGATGCCTGTGCCTGTAAACAAAGCAGTTGCAGTGCCACTTGATGCCGAGCTAATGTTTCTTGGTGCCTACAAAGCAGAGAAGCATTATATCTACTTTGGTGAGAGTGCAGATAGCTTGGCTTTGAGTGCCGAAATTGTCAGTGGAAATATTTTTCAACCGGGGAAACTCGAAGCTGGAAAACAGTATTTTTGGCGTGTCGATGGCTATAGAGATGGTCAGTTTAGCACGGGTGAAATTTGGTCTTTTACAACAAAAAAATAAATGTCTAAATAATCGCGAAAGTGTCTAAGCAAGATGATGCGCTGGGTCATGTGATTAAGTGAATCATAAATAAGGAAAATTTAATGAGATTTCTAAGTCTACTTTTGTTATTTAGCCTCTGTGTTACGGCAAGTGAAAAACCCAATATAGTCATCATTTTAGCCGATGATGTGGGCTTTGAAGAATACGGTATTTATGGCGTGCAAAAGGGAGCCAGTAATACGCCGAATATTGATCGCCTAGGTCTTGAAGGCGTGACCTTTCAAACCTGTTGGGCACAGTCAATCTGTGGGGCTTCAAGAGCATTGTTGTACAGTGGTAATTACGCGATCCATAATGGTCGCTATGATAATAAGCTCAATTATATTCCGGGTGACGATCTCAAAGAAAATAACTTACCTCAGTTTACCAAAATCCTTCATGATGGCGGATATAGCGTGGGCTTCGCAGGCAAGTGGCACAATACCTTGGCGGGGAAAATGGGTTTGGAAAACGATAAGCTAGGCATTGATGAATATATTCATTGGGGCAAAGCTGAGACCCTTGAAGAAATCAGTGGCGCGACACTCACTCCAGATGAGAACTGGGAGATTGCTGCTATTAGTAAAGACCAAATCACCTCTCGTTTTTGGAAGCCCCACTTAGTGGAAAACGGGAAATTGCTCAATACGACTATGAATGACTATGGGCCTGATATGTTTACAGATTTCATCTGTGATTTCATGGAAGATAAAGTAAAAAAAGAGCAGACTTTCCTTGCGATTTACGCAATGGTCTTGGCTCACTCTTCACATACGGTGACTCCTTATGAAGTAGCCGGAGGTGCAAAACCCTCGAACTTTCATTATCGCAAAGGCACTGAACAAGGGACGAAAATGTTTAAGAGTCAGGTGCGCTATATGGATAAGCTCACCGGAAAAATTCTCAAGAAGATCAAAGATCTGGGCATAGACGATAATACTATCATTATTTGTGGTTCTGATAACGGGACCACTTCTTCATCAAAAAGTCGTGGTGTTGAGTATGGGGTTCACGTACCTTTCATTGTCGCCGGCGCGGGGATCGAAAAACGCGGCATGGTTTCGCAATTAACTGATTTTAGTGATCTCCTTCCGACAATTGTAGATTTTGCGGGACTCGCAATCCCAGAGGATAAAAGTGTTGATGGCATCAGTATTAAAGCTTTTCTTACGGGAGCATCCGAAAAAACTAAGCCGGTAATTTATGCCTTTCCTGGAGTCGCGACTTTAGTGAGGACAGAAGAATTTATGCTGGAAGCCGTTTCACCACTTTATGATCATCCATTAGGACGTTTTTATAAAACCCATGGCTCGTTTGATGGGCGTGCTTATGAAAATATTACTCATAATCCAGAATGTTTAGTCCAGCGCAAAGAATTTGAAGGCTTGCTCACCGCTTTCCCAAATCCTATGCCCAAAAGTTTTGATGACCCCCAATGGAAATCGTACAAAGGTTTGGATAAGGCTTACAAACATTTCAATAGCAAGGGTCAGAGAAAGAATCATTTAGCCTTGCCTCAGGCGTACAAATTTTATGATCCATCCTTTTAATAATTCTCCTCGATTACCGAGTTGATGCGACCCATGTAAATGGGGAGTATCTAGTAATCCGGCACTAAAATAGAGATAAAAAATCTTAATCGAAAATGCTGTAAGCATGACTCAATTAAGCCCAATGGCGTAAGCCTTGGGAAGTATTATAGAATAGTGTTATGAATGCTGTAAGCATGGATTAGAGCTTTAATACGTTCCTACAGAACTCACTAATTCTTCATGTACTCATTTTCCCTAGCTCTGACGAACTAGGCTAAGTTAATACGTGCTTTCAGCACTAAAAAATAAATCTAATTCCTTGCCTGATTAATAGTACCAATACTTCCTTTTATGATCCACAGATTCATCGCTTGCTCATGGATGAGTTGTGATTTTTTTATACTTTATCTGTCTAAAGTTGTTTTTTTTGGACGTCTCCAAATATAGATTAAACTAATTTGAGAGATAAGATGAAAAAGTTTACACTTATAGAATTATTAGTCGTGGTAGCCATTATAGGTATTTTGGCATCAATGCTTTTACCTGCCTTAGGAAAAGCGAGAGAGCAATCAAAAAGCACTGTTTGCCTCAATAAACTTAAACAGATATCAATAGCAGCTTTTATGTATGCGGAGGGCGAGGATAATTACGCTCCCATAAATGAGGAGAGTCATCCATGGAGCAAAAAGCTTTCAGAGAATGATTTTCTTCCCGAATTAAACACGAGTGATAACAATGGTATTTATAGTTGCCCCAATGGTGCTGAAATAACGAATTACTGGGCTATTAATTATGCCATGAACTGGCGTTTAGGTTGGGATAATGGTAGCGATACTCAAGAGGGGTATCATGCCAATTTAAGTTTGGATTCTACTCATGCTTCATCAATAATATTTTTTCTAGATGCTTATAATAATAATGCAATTCTGTGGAAGAATAGCCTCTCAGAGAATGGGATTTTTAATATAGACAAAACTTTACGTGTGGCCCGTCATCAGAATAAAGGCAATGTCATTTTTGTCGATGGACATGCAGAGAATACCTCTGGTCAACAACTCTTGTATATGGGCTCGGTTCCCTATGAAGAAGATCTTTGGACGCCATAATTTTAATAACAATTAAAATAAACCTGAGCAAGCCCTAAGAATCTGGATGGCGAAGCCGTAGTAAATCTACATAGATGGTCAGTTTAGCACTGGAAAGAGCTGGTATTTCACAATGTTTTTTTGTCAAAAAACGAAAAAATGTCTAAGTGTGCTAATTCTCCACGTCATGTGATTAAATTAATCATAAATAAGGAAATTCCATGAGATTTCTAAGTCTACTTTTATTATTTAGCCTCTGTACTACGGCAAGTGATAAGCCCAATATAATTGTCATCTTGAGCGACGATGTAGGTTTTGAAGAATTTGGTGTTTATGGTGTTCGTAAGGAAGCCTCAAAGACACCGAATATTGATCGCTTAGCGGAGCGCGGTGTAGCCTTTCAAACTTGCTGGGGGCAGGCGATTTGCGGTCCCTCACGAGCGGTGTTCTTTAGCGGTAATTATGCGCTTCATACTGGACGTTACGATAATAAGCTCAATTTCATTCCTAATGGTGATGTAAGAAAAAATAAGCTCCCTCAATTCACCAAGATTCTCCATGATGGTGGCTACCGAGTTGGCTTCGCAGGGAAATGGCATAATGATCTCGGGGGTAAGTTAGGCTTGGAAAACGATAAGTTGGGAATAGATGAATACGTTTATTACGCAAGTGCCAATACCTTAGAGAAAATTACTGGAGAAACGTTGGTGCCAGATGAGAACTGGGAAGTAGGTGCGCTTTCTAAAGAAGTGATAACTTCGCGATACTGGAAGCCCCACCTCGCTAAAAATGGCAAGCTTATGAAAACGACGATGAATGATTATGGTCCCGATATCTATACAGATTTTATCTGCGATTTCATAAAACGCAATGCGCAAGCCAAGCAGCCTTTTTTAGCTGTTTATCCGATGGCCTTGGCACATACGGCTCATACAGTCACTCCCATAGAAGTCGCCGCGGGTGCCAAACCCTCCAATAAGCATTACCGCAAGGGCAGTCCCGAGGGCCGCAAGTGCTTCGAAAATCAAATTCGCTATATGGATAAGCTCGTTGGGAAGATCGTGGAGCAAGTGGAAAAATCTGGAGTCGCAGAGAATACGATTATTATTTATAGCTCGGATAATGGTACGACATCTTCATCCAAGGGCAGAGGAGTCGAGTATGGTATACACGTACCCATGATCGTCGCTGGCGCGGGTATTAAGCAGCGTGGCATGGTCAGTCAGCTAACTGATTTTACTGATGTCTTGCCCACGCTTGTTGATTTTGCAGGCTTGAGTCTTCCTAAAGACAAAAATGTTGATGGTAACAGTCTCAAATTATTTCTCACGGGTAACAGTGAAAAAACCAAGCCAGTTATTTATGCCTTCCCAGGAATATCTCGTTTAGTGCGCACTGAAGATTTCATGCTCGAGGCCGTCGCACCACTCTACGATAAGCCAAGAGGACGTTTTTATAAAACTCATGGCTCTTTTGATGGTCGCGGCTATGAAAATGTGACTCATAATGCCGAGTATGCAATTAAGCGCAAAGAGTTTGATCAACTGATGAATGATTATCCAAGTACTTTGCCCACAGATTTTAAAGATCCTTTATGGAAAAGTTATAAGGGAATGGATAAAGGACTTAAACATTTTCAAAGCAAAGGGCAAATAAAAAATCACTTGAGTCATCCTGAAGAATATAAATTTTATGACTCGTCATTTTAATTATATTAAGCTTAGATCTTACGATGCCTGGGAGCGCTGAGCACCTACTCAGCACTAATAACGAGTCGACTAAGTAATTAAAACCGTTCTTTCTATATAAAATGTGAGAGTCTTGTCTAAAAGAATTTTTTGAGTTCGTCTAATTTTTTATATATTAAGATAAATTGAGATGCATAATGAAAAAATTCACTTTGATTGAATTACTCGTGGTAATCGCCATAATCGGGATTTTGGCTTCTTTGTTACTGCCTGTTTTAGGGAAGGCGCGTAAAAAAGCTCAGGCCAGTGTTTGTAAGAACAAACTCAAACAAATCTCAATGGCAGCATTTATGTATTCAGAAGATTTTGATGACTATGGCCCATTGACCGAGAACTTTGATCCTTGGGCAAAAAAACTTTCTACACAGGCTTACTTGCCTGAGTTAAATACAAGTAATAAAAATGGTATATATCGTTGTCCTAATGGCGCCGACATGACTAATTACTCAACGAATAATTATTCCATGAATTGGCGTCTCGGTCACGATAATGGTTCTAGTGTTCAAGAGGGCTATCACGCCAATTTAAAATTAAGTTCTAACCATGCGGCAGATACGATTTTTTTTATCGATTCCTATAATAACTCTAGCACTATCTGGTACGCAAACTTGGCTGATGAAAGCAAAGTTTACTACTCAGACGAGAGTCTGCGTATTGCACGCCACCAAGGAAAAGCTAACTTAGTTTTTATCGATGGTCATGTGGAAAGTAAATCAGGTGCTCAGCTACTTAATATGGGAGCTGAACCCTGGGCCAGTGATCTGTGGACACCCTAGACCTTAACTATGCAGTACGCACTTTTTTATACCATGTAAGCACGGACTGAAGTCCGTGTTGCATGGTATAAGCTCTTTGAAATTGACTTAATCTTTGATGATTAATTCACAGGGATGAGGCGTACTTGACGGATATTGAGTCCCGCACGTTTTTTGTTAATGACTTTTAAGGGTCGAAGATC
Organism: Lentisphaera profundi; assembly: GCF_028728065.1. Taxonomy (GTDB): domain Bacteria; phylum Verrucomicrobiota; class Lentisphaeria; order Lentisphaerales; family Lentisphaeraceae; genus Lentisphaera; species Lentisphaera profundi. The sequence continues at coordinate 229,335 of NZ_CP117811.1, forward strand.
GAGAGTGTAATTTCCTGATTGAGTAATGGTGACTTCCCCGATTTCGCTGACTTTAAAAGTGTTGTACATATCACGTGGTGCGGATTTTTCGTGCCAGGCCATGCGTTTGTAACCAGTTGTGATGACTTCGACTTTGTACTTACCTGGCGGTATCATTTTAAAGTCCCAGCTCAGCTTTCCTCCTGGACGAAAGAGTCTATTGGTAGCGCCGAAATGAATACGTGAATTCGTGGTGTTAGTAGCGGAGGCAGCCTCTAGCGCTAAAGCGCCTTGGTATGCTTGGACAAGTGAATCATCTACCTCAATATCACCTTCGAAATCGATAATAATTACCGATATCAACTTATCAATTTCTTGGCGACGATCATTACTGATATCATAGAAAAATTTATCACCGAGCTGGCGCCAGTTTTTATAAATAACACAGGCTTTTTTACGATCTTCGGGTTTGCGAGTCATGAAATAATAGAAAAATACAATGCGTTCATCCATTTCTGGATTTAAAGGAGAGTTGAGATAGGCTTTGAATGAGCGTTCGTAAAGTATAGCTAATTTTGGGTCGATTCCTTTCGTAACATGAGGCTGAGAGTACTTGTCAGCAACATTGAGGGAAGGTGGGGAATATTGGGAGCCAAGTAAATAAAGAAGGGCTCATTTTTTTGTTCTGAGATGAAACGTATGGTTTGATCAAAAAAAACATTTGTACAATAACCTTTATATTTCTTGTGAGTTCCATTGCGGTAATAGGTATCATCGAAATAATCATTGCCCCAATAATCGGCAATTTGGCCAATGGCGCCGCAACGTAGGCCGAGAACTTCATCAAAACCTTGTCCTTGCGGATTACTTGGCCATTGATCACCTAGATGCCATTTGTCGAAGTGAGCTGTTTTGTATCCTTGGTCTTTGAATACTTCCGCGAGGGTGATGTTATCACCACGCATCATTGTACGTCCGAGACTAGTGCGCCAGGCTCCCGTTTGCTCAGCATATTTACCCGTCATCAGTGCCGCACGAGAAGCGGTACACATCGGCATTTGATGGAAATTACTTAAACGTAGAGAAGTTTTGGCAAAGTTATCAATATTTGGCGTTTTGATAAAGGGATGTCCATGACAGCCGAGGTCGCCATAACCTTGGTCGTAGGTCATGATGATAATGACATTGGGGCGCGGGGTTTCGGCTCCTAACAGAGAGAGGCCGAGCAAAAAACTTGAAAGTAGGAGCTTAGTCATGGGGGGGAGTCCTTTTTTTGACGGGTTTAATGACATGAACAGTTAAAAGCCTCTTATCTTTGGTGTATCATAAAAAAAGGGCCAATTGTTTGGCTAGCAATGAACTCAGTTTATATTTTATGAAAGCTTGGATTTATAGAAGATGAAAAATGGATCTATCTAAAAAACTACAGAATCTAGACGAGCTGGAGAATGACTTCAGCGAACAATTGGATTTACATGACTTATATAATTTTTCAGAGCTAAATGCAGAAGAATTAAGTGAAGTGACTCCTTTGTTGAATTCTTTGTGTATTGATAGAAAGCGATATGGCGAAGTGCTTGAGTCATTCACTGGGGGAGAAAAACGAGTTGACCGAGTTCACGACTTTTGTGCGGGTCGCGATGTAGCGTTGGCGACACCACTGAAAAACGAAAATGAACTTGATTATGAAGATTTTTTGCGTGAAGCACGCATCACCTCACGTCTCCAGCATCCAAATATCATGTCGATTCACGATATCGGACTCGATGAAAATAAGTCTCCTTATTTCACCATGGATTTTATTTCGGGTCAAAGCTTAGCTTTGCTACTGAAGGATAGGGGCAATAATAAAAATTTACTTAATGAGCGACTGGGACTTTTTCAAAAAGTCTGCGATGCCATTGCCTATGCCCATTCTCGAGGTGTTATTCATCTGGATCTAAAACCGGAAAATATCAATGTCGGTAGTTTTGGGGAAGTGGTTGTTTATGATTGGGGCTTGGCCAAAATTATTGATCAAAGAATCAAAGTTCCAGAGCAAAATGAAAGTTCTGAGGAGCTCGATATGCTCAATGATGTAACCCTGTCAGGCCAAGTGAAGGGGACGCCGGGCTACTTAGCTCCCGAGCAAATTGGAGATGATTGTGAAAAGAGTAAGAGAAGCGATGTTTATGCTTTAGGAGCAATACTTTACGCTATTCTGACGGGGCATCCGCCCATTTCTGCCGATAATATGGAAGACTTAATAAGAAAGACGAAGCAGGGCATTATTTCAGGGGCGAAAGAAACTTATCCCGATCAGTTTATTCCCTCGAGTTTGAGTGCGGTGTGCATGAAGGCACTATCACGAGATCCAGAAGAGCGTTATACTTCTGTAGAAGAGCTTCAAAACGAAATTGTAAAATATCAGCATGGTTTTGCGACTGAAGCCGAACACGCCTCAACATGGATGCAGCTGAAGCTTTTAATGAAGAGACACCAGAAAACTTTTTCAATCACAATGACCTTCCTCTTGGTGTTGATTTGTTTTGGGGCTTTTTCTTTTGTTCGAATTAGCCATGAAAAGAATCAAGCCTTGGCCGCTCAGAGCGACGCGGAAGAAAATTTTTTCTTGTATAAGACAGAAAATGAATTGAAGCAGAAGTTGGATAAAGATTTACGCTCCTTGGTGCATCAGAGTTCCCTGGGGGGGCATTATGAAACGACGCGAATTATGATTGAATCGGTAGATAAAGCCTTGTTAGATCCTGAGAGTCAATTGGATAAGAATCAGCTTTTGAGCTTTAAAGGTGACTTGCATTTTACGCTCCAAGAATTTAATAAAGCGGCAGCCGCTTATAGTGAATCGAATCCGATTTTATATGAAATTTCCAGTGAATATGCTCGGATTAAAGTCGATGATGCGACTTTACTCAGTAATCGCCAACTAGGGGATTTATTGGAATCGTTTATTACTTCTAAATATAAGTATGTGGCCTATCAAACTTTTTACTATCATGTTTTACGCAGTGAAAATTCTGATCCTCAGTCCTATACAAAGGCGGTGAAAAATCTACTTGATTTACTCAATAATAAAGCGCATTGGCTTTTTGCTGAGCTTACTTTATCTCGTGGCAATGAGTTTAATCATTTAGATCTGAGTGAAGCCCCTTATCAGATTTTCATTTTGCCAATTGCTACCGAGGAACCCTATAATGTACTTGCATGCCTGGATATAAATTCCATTGATTTTCATGGCAGTGATTTTTCTGATTTTGAGCGTCTTTTAGGTTTGCGCCTAGAGGTCTTGGATATTCGTCAAACCAAGTTAGGGCATGAAAAAATTAAGTTAATGAATGAGAAATTGGGCCTTAAAAAATTGATTATTGAAGAGGGGCAATTTGAAAACGATCGGATTAAACAGCTTGCCAAATATGTTGAGATCGAAATTGTTCTCGCAGGAAAGCGGATCCAAGAGTGAGGGGATTAGAGCTGATTAAAAAGAATTAATCAACTCTCATCCCGACAGATGTTTTTCTCGTGTTTAGATTTGTGCTTTCTGTTTGGCTTCCCAGATACGCTTGCCCTGTTCGCGAAGTTTTGGCTCTAATTCACTGAGCAATTCTCCCATTTGTACAAATAGCTGGCGTCGTTTTTCAATGGCATTTTTGAACTTAGTACTTTTTTCAATTAAGCTTGCTTGGTTTTTGACAAGCTCTTTCCAGCGTGCATCTACTTCGGCATTCGCAATATTTGAATTTAGATTGATGGCTAAGTTCATGAGTTCTTCATTGAGTACATTTACGCTCGCATGCAATTCTTGTAGCTTGACGTTTTGAGGCATGTATTTCTTCATGGCTTCTTTACGAATCTTGGTATACTTCGCTTGTTCTGTGGCGATATCATCAGCATAAACTGAGGGAAATAGACAGAGACAAAAGAGGCTTAAGAGAATTTTTTTCATTGAGGGTATTCCTTATTTTTTTGTTAATGCCAAATGCTGGCAGTTAAAATAAGAGACTGAGCCATGTATTAGATTTAGACAGGGAAATAAGCGTTTTCAAAAGTTTTGAGTATTGCTAAAGCGAGCTCAGGGATTCAGTTAGGAGAAAAAGAGGCATTAATTTTTGTTGCGAGGTCCAATCGTAAAATTTTTAGAAGTACTTAGATTTAACTGACTAAAAACACAGGAGTAGATTTTGAATAAATTATATACCGCATTGGCGATGATGAGCGCGATCGTTCCCTTTAGTTCTCAAGCAGAAAATTCTTTAAAGGATTCTAAACCCAATATTATTTTGGTGATGACCGATGATCAAGGTTATGGCGACCTCGGCTGTCATGGACACCCCTTTATCAAAACACCAAATTTAGATAAGCTCTATGGCCAAAGCCAACGCTTCACTAATTTCCACGCGAGCCCCACTTGCGCACCCACACGTGCGGCTTTGATGTCGGGTAGAGCACCTTATAAGAATGGAATTACACACACTATTTTAGAGCGTGAACGCATGACTTTGGAAGCAACCACGGTGGCAGAAGTTCTGAAAAGTGCGGGTTACACAACGGGGATTTTCGGAAAATGGCATTTGGGGGATGCGGATGAGTATCAACCCGATCAACGTGGCTTCGATGAAGTCTTTATTCATGGAGCAGGTGGCATCGGTCAAAATTATCCAGGAACACAAGGCGCCGTGCCGGGAACCAGTTATTTTAATCCAATCATAAAACACAATAAAAAGTTTGTTCAGACTGAGGGTTATTGTACAGATGTCTTTTTTAAGCAGGCCTTAGGCTGGATAAAAGAGCAGAAAGACAAGCCCTTTTTTGCGTACATCGCAAGCAATGCCCCCCATGGACCTTTTATTGTTGCGGACAATTATAAGAAAATGTATGCCGATCATACCAAAGTAGATAAGCAGCAAGCCTTCTTTGGGATGATCACTAATATTGATGAAAATATGGGTCTGCTGATGACGAAACTCGATGAGTGGGACTTAGCGGATAATACACTGCTTATTTTCATGACGGATAATGGTAGCTCGGTGGGATCAAGGATTTTTAACGCGGGCATGAAAGGCGCGAAAGCAAGTGCCAATGAAGGTGGTTCTCGCGTTCCTTTATTCATGCGTTTACCAGGGAAAATTAATGCCGGAGTAGACGTCAAAAAATTGACGCGCCATTATGATTTAATGCCGACTTTTGCGGAACTCGCAGGTGCGGAACTTTCCGATGATCTTGATTTAGATGGTCGTAGTCTGCTTACTTTAATCAATAAACCAGAAGCTCAATGGGCCGATAGGAATCTCTTCTTTCATGGGGCTCGCTGGAATAAGAAAGGTGCAGGTGATCGTTGGGGTAAAGGCAATACTGATCCCGAAGGCGCCAAATATACTCGCTTTGCAGTACGTACTGAAAAATGGCGCTTAGTGGGAAAAGCACTTTATAATATCGAAAAAGATCCGGGCGAAAAAAAGGATGTCAGCCAAGAATACCCCGAGATTGCAGCGGAAATGCTCAAATCATTTGATGCGTGGTGGTTAGAAGTTCGTCCACTTATGGTGAATGAAGATGCGCCACTCGATACGGGCAAGCCCTTCATTGAACAATTTGATAAGCAGAAAGCTCAGAGTGGCATCCCTGCGTGGAAGGAACCCAAGCTTTAAGTTCGATAAATTCATTTGTCTTTTCATCCGCCCGTGTGGCAGCAACCCAAGCTTTAAGTTCGATAAATTCATTTGTCTTTTCATCCGCCTGCGGTGGCAGCCGTAACCCGCTGTTAAGCGTTTGGGTCCGCAGTATCGGGACTCCGTCCCCATCCCTGCAAGTCCGCTTGCCACCAATAGGAATGATCATTTTTTACTAAGCCGTCTTGAGTTCTTCGTTTTTATTTTAGTCGCCTTTGTACTCAGTCGGCTAAGAATTTGATTAGTTTTCTTAGCTCTCTAGCAACTAAAAGAAAAAGTGGATTTCAGCATTCATTTTGACCCTCTTAATACTAAAAAAGAGCCTCGTTTAGAGACTCTTTTTGAATCAGCTTTTTATAAAGGCCTGTCCCTTAATTTCGCTCCCTTAATTTCATAACTTCGAATAAAAGGGGCAAGCGTGATACTATTTTGGCCAGTCTTGTATAAATCGTATTACTTAATAACTTAGCGACATGTGGCCAAAAGATTTCACGGAGCATTTTCTAAGGTATACTGAGCGGTGGTTTTTAGAGATATGGGGACATAAATATTTGCGGAAACATGACCATCAACAAAACCTAAATTAAGTCTACCCCAATCGCTATGAGTAGCCTTTACTGTTGATATGTTATTACTGCTATTTTTAGCTCTCCAGTAGTATGATTGCTCTCCTATACTTACCTGGTAGGACGGATTGATAACATCTGTTAGTGTTTCGGCGTGGACTTTGCCTCCCCTGCTCCCTTTCCCAATAGCACCATTTATATAGCCGTTGTTCTGTTCATAAGATGATCCATGCAAATCGGCTATAGTTTTACCGTAGTCACTGGGGCATTCCGCGACAGCTGTCGAATTACCTAAATATTGATTTAAAGGACGCCCAGCGATAGGGGTATTGTATAAGGTGCCATTTTCACCCATCCACCACGTTGTCCAATAACTGCCGTTGGGTGTATAGGTAAGTCTAGGAAAATAACCATCATTATCCTCGGTGAACATATTCAACGCATAATTCAATTGCTTAATCTGTGAAATACACACTTCCCCTCGGGCTTTTTTTCGAGCTTTACTTAATACCGGTAAGAGCAATGATACTAGGATTCCAATAATAGCTACCGCTACCAATAATTCTATTAAGGTAAAGGATTTCTTGTTCATCTTATTCTCCAAGTTGTAGTGGTGATCTAGATTAAATGTACATGATCATATATTTTATAATATAGGTGATAATATACGTAAAGAATATTATACATATTGAACATAGATTCATATATATGAAACATAGATTCATATATATGAAAGCAATGCTATAAATCCTCGATAGGGGGATTTTGCTGTCTAGGTTTTGCTGTCTCAGACAGGAAAATAATATATATAAATCACTAATTATAAATAATTTATAGAAAAAGTATTTCGCCTAAAAACTGAAGTACTTTGCCTCAGTTTTAACTGATGGGACTAATGCTGGCATCGCAAATTAAATAGATTTCGCTGTCTCAAACGGAATTAGTTTTTTTATCTGCCTGCGGTGGCAGCCGTAACCCGCTGTTAAGCGTTTGGTTCAACAGTATCGGGACTCCGTCCCCATCCCTGCAAGGTGTGCCCACCTTGAGAGGCGATTGAAAAACTAAGATCCCTACACTCGGAGCTTCGCTCCAACGCTTTACCGTCATACCTTCGGCATGAATATTATTTTTTAACAATACCCACCGGATCGATTTCGCTGTCTCAGACAGGAAAATAATATATATAAATCACTAATTATAAATAATTTATAGAAAAAGTATTTCGCCTAAAAACTGAAGTACTTTGCCTCAGTTTTAACTGATGGGACTAATGCTGGCATCGCAAATTAAGTAGATTTCGCTGACCCATTACAGGGACTCCGTCCCCATCTCTGCAGGTCCGGTTGCCACTGGGGGCAGAAGAAAAGCTAAACACCTTGGGAGGCGGTAAAAATTTAAAAAACTATTTAATTAAATTATCTGCCTACGGTGGCAGCCGGGCCGGTGTGGCAGCACCTCCCCGCTGGAGTGAGGCGGAATAATCTCTCTTTTGTGTTTTGATTACAGTATCGGGACTCCGTCCCCATCCCTGCAAGGTGTGCCCACCTTGAGAGGCAGTAAACCCAAGGTTATTTCATCCGCCCGTGTGGCAGCACCTCCCCGCCGGAGTGAGGCGGAATAATCCCCTTTTGTTTTTATTTTCACGCAACCTTGGGACTCCGTCCCCATCCCTGCAGGTCCGCTTGCCACCGGGGGCAGAAGAAAAGCTAAACACCCTGGGAGGCGGTAAATTTAAGGTTATTTTATCCGCCTGTGTGGCAGCACCTCCCCGCTGGAGTGAGGCGGAATAATCTCTCTTTTGTGTTTTGATTACAGCCCTGGGACTCCGTCCCCATCCCTGCAGGGTGTGCCCACCCTGGGAGGCGATAAATTTAAGGTTATTTCATCAGCCTGTGTGGCAGCACCTCCCCGCTGGAGTGAGGCGGAATAACCCCCTTTTGTGTTTTGATTACAGCCCTGGGACTCTGTCCCCATCCCTGCAGGGTGTGCCCACCCTGGGAGGCGATAAAAAGTATTGCCACACGGGCGGATGAGGGTGCATCGCTGGATACAGACTTTTCATGAGTGCTACGCACTCACTGTATTATGAGGTAGATCATCGAATTTTTGCTAAGATGATTTGTAACAATCATAATTTTTGTGCGCTAAACTTATGTAGTGTCCAAAATTAATGATTGGTGACGTCTAATAATAAAACCTTTTAATTATGGATATGTGTAAGAAAGTCTTACCTTTCTCTGTAAAGTAAATAAAGAACGAGAGATTTTTATGTACGTGAAAAAATTTAAAGCATTAGATCGAAGAACCTTTTTGAAAGGCGCAGGTGGGGCTTTAATGGCCTTGCCGATGCTCGAATCAATGGCGAACTCAAATGATCCATCGAAGTCACCCAAAAGAATGGTTTGCGCGGCGGTTTTCTATGGTTTGATGCCTAAATATTTCACTCCAGAAAAGACTGGCTTTGATTACGAGCTGAGTCCCTTACTTGAACCTTTGGCCCAGCATAAAAAAGATTTTTCAGTGTTCTCGGGCTTAGATCATAATATCGGAGGAGGGCATCAGTCCACGCGCTATTTTTTAAATGGCATCCCCGTGACTCAAGCAAGGGGCTACGCAGAAGGGAATATTTCTGTAGACCAAAAAGCAGCTCAATTTGTAGGGAGTGAAACGCGTTATCCCTCTTTAGTACTGGGAGCGACAAGCAATACCATGAACTATATATCGTGGTCAGAAAATAGTATTGCGAAAGCTCAAATCACAAAAGTTTCTCATTTATACAATATTTTATTTTTGAATAAAGGAAAAAAACAAAAAATACAATTTGAGCAAGGCTTAAAAGATAAATCATCCATTTTAGATCTCGTACGTGAGGATGCTAAAAAATATAAAAATAAATTCAGTCAATCGGATAAAGATAAACTCGATCAATATTTCACTTCAATCAGAGAACTAGAGAAACGCGCTGAACAGTCGCGCACTTGGTTGCATCGTCCCAAAGCCAAAAGTAACTACACTTTAAATCCAGATGTGGATCAATTGGATATTGCCCAACGGATGAATTATTATTACGACCTAATGGCACTCGCGCTGCAAACCGACTCAACTCGAGTGATTTCATTAAGTTTCTCTGGCTTGGGACCTAATTATGGTGGATTTGAAGGTGTGAGCCATGATATGCATACCCTCTCTCATCATGGCAATGTGGAATCGACAATGAAAGAATTACTACTCATAGAAAAAAGTCAGATGGCGGGATTTTCATACTTTTTGGATAAACTAAAAGCGATTAAAGAGCCTTCAGGAAAAACACTCTTCGATTCCACTATGTCGCTTTTTGGTTGTGGCATGAGTAGTGGGAATTCCCATAGTAATCGCAATCTACCCGTGGTATTAGCGGGCGGTGGTTTTAAGCATGGAGAGCATAAGAAATACCAACGAAAAAATAATGAATCGGTTGAACTTAGCAACCTATATCTTTCGATGTTGCAGAATTTTGGTTTGGAAATTGATAGCTTTAATAAATCTCAAGGGCCGCTAAAAAACTTGGAACGAATTTCATGAAAAAGTTTATTTTCTTGAGCTTAGTACTCTTTGCTTTCGCGGCAATAAACGCAGATGAGAGTTATGAAATTGATGGTAGAATCCTGAAGCCGTTCCTCGATAATTACTGCGTGAAATGTCATGGTGCGGAAAAACAAAAAGGTGATGTGAGGCTCGATAATATTTTTGCAGAGGGCGCAAAACTAGATCTAAATTCTGAAGATACAGTTTTTCATTTAAGTGATATTTTGGATCAGCTTCACCTAGGGGAGATGCCTCCTAAAAAAGCTGAGCATCAACCATCAAGTGAGGCATTAAAACAAATCACTAGCTTTCTGAGTACAAGCCTGCTGGAATTGGAAAAGAGCCGAAGAACTTCGGGAACAGTGATGCGTCGGCTGACAATTCAAGAGTATAAAAATACCGTCCGGGATCTCTTGGACATAGATACAGAATATTTGGATTTCACTACTGGCTTCCCTGCAGATGATAATGATCACGGCTTTGTGAATATTGGTGAAAGTCAAATTATGTCGGAAGCGCATTTAGATAGCTATCTTGATGCGGCTCAAAAATATCTACAAAGGGCCTTTCAATTTGGGCCTCAACGAACAAGTGAAATCAGGACGATCAAGCCAAGTGATTGGGGTTTAGATGCCAAGACGAATGGTGATTGGGTTTTTCGCTTTAATAATCAAGATAAATACATAGATATTGGTTCAGGACAAAGAGATTTGTCAACGCACAATTCTTTAGCCAGTGTACCTAAAAAATTACTTGTGCAGCGCAATAATTTAAAAGCTGGTTATTACAAAATACGCATCAGTGCCGGAGCCGTGAATCGCCTGACTCATCCCTATGATGCCAGTATGATTCCTTGTGACTTAAGCGTGCCAATGCAGTTGGGGCTCTATATTTCCGACTCATTTATGGGTATGACACCTTCGGGAGGAAGCAATAGGAACTTATTGGCTGTCTATGATTTAAAAGATAATAATGAAGAGGAATATGAGTGTACGGTTTGGCTCGATAAAGGTGAATTTCCTTTCGTCAATTGGCACAATGGACCAGGAGTTTCGGACAAATGGATGCGTTATGTCGTCGCCAAATACCACGATGATATTACTTACTCAGCCAAAGAGGGCGCTCATCGTTATACAATTACAGGGAAAAATGCGATTCCGGGAAGAATGGTTTCAGAGTCTTGGAAAGGGCCTGTGATTCGAATTCACAACTTGGAATTAGAGGGGCCACTAGATGATTTGCCTATTGCCAACGATTTGTATATGCAGGGCGAAAGAGTGGCAATTAGTCTGCACAAGGTGATTAATGCTTTTGCGGAGAAAGCTTATCGACGACCAATAAAAGCTGGGGAAATGCAGGCTTATATCAAAATGGCGCAAGAGCTAGTGATAAGTAAGAAAAAGAGCAAGCGTCAAGCCCTTTTGATGGCCTTGCAGGCGGTAATGGTATCGCGCGACTTTTTGTTTATTCCCGAAAGAAATGAGTTTGGAATTCAGTTGAGTTCCTACGAAATTGCTAGTCGTTTGTCTTATGCCCTCTGGGGGTCAATGCCTGATAAAGCATTGATGGATCTTGCGAAAAATGATTTCTTACAAGAGCGAAAAATTGTACGAACTCAAGTAGAAAGAATGTTGAGTGATCCTAAAGCAGCGTATTTGACCAAGAGTTTCACGGATAGTTGGTTACATTTATCTAAGCTGGGTGAGATGCCTCCTGACAAGAGGAAATTCCACAATTATTACCGTGATAATTTAGAAGCTTTCATGCAGGAAGAAACGCGTAGATTTTTTGATTATATTCTTTATAATAATCGTCCAATTACAGATTTTATTGATGCGGATTATTCATTTGTGAATAAGCAATTGGCGGAACTTTATGGGCTCGAAGGTGTGGTTAGTCCACGTTTTTCAAAGATAACATGGCCTGCGGGCACGCCACGTGGTGGCTTACTGGGGCAAGCAAGTGTTTTAACCGTGAGTGCGAATGGTGTGGAAACCTCACCCGTGATTCGTGGAGCCTGGATCTTGGAAAATATTTTGGGAACTCCGCCCGCACCACCTCCCCCAGATGTTGAAGCTCTTGAGCCCGATATACGTGGAGCCAAAACTCTAAAAGAAAGGCTATCGAAACACCGTGATGTGGAAACATGTGCTGATTGTCATTCCAAGATCGATCCCTATGGCTTTCCCTTAGAGTTTTATGATCCCATAGGAGAATTTCGTCCGAATTATAATAGGTCTTTTTGGGATGTACGGAAAAATATAAAAATTAAGCGGAAGGGAATTAAAGTCGATGGTAGTTCAGAACTTGCGTCGAGTGAAAAATTTCACGATCTAGCGAGTCTCAAGCAGGTATTGATGAAACGAAAGGATCTTTTTGCAAGAAATCTAGCATCGAAATTACTGAAACACGGGGTGGGTCGTCACCTTACGGTGACAGACAAAGATGAGATCACAAAGATTTTGGCAAAAAGTCAGCAAGGCAACTACCTCTTCAAAGATTTGCTGATCGATGTCATCAGCTCCCAAGCTTTTATCAGTAAATAAAGGGGCTATTCAAGTTCTTTGCGGAGGCGAGCAACTTCTTCAATGAGCTTGGCTTTAACGCGGCCGCGTAAGCGGTAAACTGATTGAGCTTGGATATCTAAGAGTTCAGCAATTTCATCGAGTTCCTTGCCCTGAACCGTAAGCTTAAAGGCTTCAATTGCCTTGCCTGAAAAAGCATTAGAAATATTTTTCAGTGCCTGATTAGTTAAGTAGTTCTCCCATTCACGCCTCGCAATCGTATCAATCTCTGGGAGCTCAGAACTGTGGAGGTCGAGACCTGTTTCTGCCACGTGCTCAAGCTTTCCTTTGTGACGCATTTTTTTGCGTAGGAAGTCAGTGATACAGTTTTTTGTAATGGTGGCTAAATAGCTTCGAAAGCGTCTGATTTCACCTTCATCCATTTGCGGAAGTCGATTCCAAAGACGTAGCAGAATATCCTGCATGATATCTCCGGCATCATTTTTACAGATGCCAGATCCCCTAATAATCGCAAAAATATATTTATGATAGACCTGCAGAAATTCTTCCCAGGCATTTTCATCATGTTGATTTTTGACTTTTTGAATAAGAGTCTGACGAGTTTTGTAAACGTCTTCCATGGTTGATCCCAAAAACATTAAATAATGCTCTTACTATACTTAATTAAGGGAATAAATGCCAAGGTCGATAAGCATTAAATACCCGTTCAGAGAAAGAAAATCCTAATGCTGTCCAAAAAATTCATAGGCCGACGTCTCCTACTTGAATCATGTTTAAATTAATCATAACGGAGAAAAAAATGAATATTAAAAAATCTATCTATAGCTTTGGACTTATGGCGGCGAGCCTCAGTTCTTGGGCATTAGAATCCCCCAATATACTTTTTGTGATGGCAGATGATCACACGACCCAAGGCATTGGTGCTTATGGAGGTCGTTTAGCGCAATTTAATATAAGTCCGACAATTGATACGCTGGCGAAAGAAGGAGCCTTATTGAGCAATACTTTTTGTACCAATGCCATTTGTACTCCGAGTCGTGCGAGCATAATGACGGGTCAATATAGCGCGGTCAATGGGGCGCCGATTTTAGCCGATCCACTGCCAGTTGAAAAACAGTATTTAGCCCATGAAATGAAAAAAGCGGGTTATAGCACTGCGGTAATAGGGAAATGGCATCTGCATGATCGTCCTGACGCCTTTGATTATTATAAAGTTCTGAAGGGGCAGGGAAAATACTTTAACCCAACTTTTTTTGAGAAGGGGAAAAAATCCATGGTGAAAATGGAGGGGCATAGTTCCGATTGTATCACTGACTCAGTTTTGGATTATTTGGGTAAGCGCGATAAGACCAAGCCCTTCTTCTTGAAGTACCACTTCAAAGCGCCTCACGATATGTTCGAAAATGCTCCGCGTTATGATTCTTACCTCGAGGATGTGACCATTCCTGAACCCGCAAGCATGTGGGAGCAGGGGAATCATGGCTCTATTGCTACGAGAGGTATAAATGATGACTTGCGCGACAAGATTGGAACCTCAGTGGGCAAACGCAATCCACGCCGTAATATGGGCCTTGATTTGGCTAAAGCCTTTCCCGATGAAGCCATTAGTCAGGATCTTTCTGATAAGGAATATAAAAAGCAGGCTTACCAGAAGTATATCAAAAAATATTTGCGCTGTGTGAAAGGCGTCGATGATAACTTGAAACGTGTCATTGATTACCTCAAGGCTGAAGGGCTCTATGATAATACCGTGATTATCTATACTGGTGACCAAGGCTTTATGCTTGGTGAGCACGATTATATCGATAAACGCTGGGCCTATGAAGAAACCATGCGCATGCCTTTTATTATTCGTTACCCTAAGAGTATCAAAGCAGGTTTGAAACTTGACGCTATTACTGAGAACGTGGATTTTGCGCCGACAATGTTAGATTTTGCGGGAGTCGCAACACCTAACTATATGCAGGGACGCAGTTTTAAAGATGAGCTTGAAACGGGTAAAGAAAATAGCACGAGTAAAACCGCCGCTTATTATCATTACTGGATGAATATGTTCCACCACGATAACCCTGCACATATAGCGATTCGCACAAAGACTCATAAACTAATTATGTTTTACGGATCATCATGGGCCAATGAACCGAGTACTCCGCCTGCCTGGGAACTCTATGACTTAGTTAATGATCCAAAGGAAATGAATAATGTTTACGATAAGCCAGAAAATGAGCTTCTCGTGAAAGAACTGAAAGTCCAGCTCAAGCAATTGCGTGCCGATTACAAAGAAGATGATAAAAAATTCCCCTTTAATGAAATTATTGAAGATTACTGGGATTATGATGAAGAAGACCGTCAAAAAGCGATTGCGATTGCAAAAGCGATGGCGGCTGAGCCAATGAAAAAACGCTATACTGCTGATTGGGAATCCTTAGATTCACGTCCCGTTCCGGCTTGGTATAATAAAGCGAAGTTTGGTATCTTCATTCACTGGGGACTTTATTCGGTGCCGTCTTTTGCTCCGCATGGAACTTATGCTGAATGGTACTGGAATGCACTCAAAGTGAAACCCGTCGGACAGAAAGAAATTAAGATGTCTCGCCATTTGAAAGTGAATGAATTTCATAATCGCGTCTACGGAGAAGATTTTGACTACGAAGATTTTCGTGATAAATTCACCTGTGAAATGTTTGATCCAAATCAATGGGCCGATATCTTTAAGAAATCCGGTGCTAAGTATGTAGTTTTAACTGCCAAACATCATGATGGTTATACCCTTTGGCCCAATAAAGAAGCGAGTAAATCTTTTGGCATGCCCTGGAATTCAGTTGACTCGGGTCCGGGTCGCGATCTCTGCCAGGAACTTGGTGATGCGGTACGTTCTGCGGGCGGAATGAAAATGGGCTTATACTACTCAATCTGGGATTGGTTCAACCCTTATGACGATCGCATTGACCTCAAAAAGAAAGCCAAAAATATTGATATGAAGAAGCATAATAAGTACGTGAAAGAAGTTATGTATCCTCAATTCCGTGAATTGGTGAGCAAGTATAAACCCGCACTCATTTTCTCTGATGGCGATTGGTGGGCAGATGATAATTACTGGCAGACAAAACCTTTGTTAGCGCAGCTTTTTAATGGCGCAATGAATCGCGATGAAGTGGTGATTAACGATCGTTGGGGTAAAGGACGCGGCAAGCATGGTGGCTACTTCACAACGGAATATGGTTCAGGTTTTGAAAATATTGATAAACCCTGGGAAGAAAATCGCGGTATGGGCCACTCATTTGGTTTTAATCGTAACGAGGATTACACGCAATATAATAGCACGCGTAAACTCGTCTTTATGTTAGTGGACCTCGTGAGTCGTGGGGGTAATCTCTTACTCAATATTGGTCCAACAGGTGATGGCCGTATTCCAGTTGTTATGCAAAATCGTTTGATTGACATGGGTAAATGGATGAATGTGAATGGTGAAGCCATCTACGATACCGTGGTATGGAAAAAAGCTTGTCAATGGAGCGAGGGCAATATTCCTCAATTCACCGCATCTGATTTCAAATCGGGTTTCCCCATCTTTGAAATGACCTTAGAACCCCAAGTAGGAAATGCTCATAAGCAACTCTATTTCACTAAGAAAGCTGATGTCATATACGGACTCCTTCCGGTATGGCCTGATAGCGGAAAAATTGAGATTCGTGATATTGAAGTGAGCGATGATTCACAAGTCACAATGCTCGGTGTAGAAGGTCAACTTCAATTTGTGAAAACCGCCAAGGGAATTGAAATTACTTTACCAAAACTCAATCCGACAAAACTTCCTTGTAAGGATATTTTTACACTGAAGATAACGCAAGCTAAGTAAGCGTCATTAACTAAGACAAAAAGCCTCGGCCAATGCCGGGGCTTTTTTGTTTTTCATCCGCCCGTGTGGCAGCACCTCCCCGCCGGAGTGAGGCGGTGTAAACCTCAAGCTTATTTAATGTTTTTCATCCGCCTGTGTGGCAGCACCTCCCCGCCGGAGTGAGGCGGAATACGTCCCTTTATTTTACCGCAGAGTAGGGACTCGGTCCCCCTCCCTGCAAGTCCGGTTGCCACCGGGGGCAGAAGAAAAGCTAAACACCTTGAGAGGCAATAAAATATTTACCGCAGAGTAGGGACTCCGTCCCCCTCCCAGCAAGTCCGGTTGCCACCGGGGGCAGAAGAAAAGCTAAACACCTTGAGAGGCAATAAAATAATTATAAATGACGAATAAAGTTTGTGAATAAGTCATTTAGCAAGTTTGAGTGCTGTTTGAGATATATGATGATTTACGAGAAGAGGTTTTCTTGACAATAAATGATTTATTAAATGAAGTGCTAGATCTCCTAGGGGTGAATCATTCAAATAATTTATTGAACTTGATCAAATTAATAGTCTTGGAGTCGTGAGTGAATTGTGGTTTTTTTATGAGTCTTATATAAGGATAATAAAAATAATTGTAAAAAAAGCAATTGCTAAAACAATATAAAGTAATCTAGTACGTTATTAGTGTAGTTTTTAATTTTAATTAAGGTTTAGGTATGAGTGAAGTTTTGACAAGCACAAGTAATGATATTGAATTAGTCGAAGAAATTGGTCATGCTTATGCGCGAATGAAAAAAGAGATTCATAAAAAGATTGTCGGCCAGGATGAAGTGGTGAATAATTTACTCGTTTCTATTTTTGCGGGTGGTCACGTTTTGCTCGTCGGCGTGCCAGGTCTAGCCAAAACGCTCTTAGTTACGTCACTCTGTGAGGCATTAGATCTAGATTTTAAACGGATTCAGTTTACCCCCGACCTTATGCCATCCGATATTGTGGGTACTGAGGTGATTCAAGATGATCCCGTGACTAAAGAACGAATGTTTAAATTTATGGCAGGCCCGATTTTTTCTAATATTATTCTTGCGGATGAGATCAACCGTACACCACCCAAGACTCAGGCAGCCTTACTTGAAGCAATGCAAGAGAAGCAGGTGTCTATAGGTGGAAAAGTTTATCCACTCGCAAAACCATTTTTTGTTATAGCAACTCAGAATCCGATTGATCAAGAGGGAACTTACCCCTTGCCTGAAGCTCAGCAGGACCGCTTCTTATTTAATCTCTTTGTGGATTATCCCGAAGATGAAGAAGAGATGGAAATTGTACGCATGGTGACATCCGGAACTTTTGAAGAGATTGAATCGGCAATCAGTGGCGAAGATATTTTGCGCTATCAGCAAATCATCAAAAAGGCCCCAGTAGCGGAACACGTTTTGCGTTATGCCATTAATTTAGTGAGAGCCACGCGTCATACTAAGCCTGAAGCCACTGATTTTGTACGTAAATGGATGGCTTTTGGTGCAGGACCACGTGCCTCACTTTCCTTAATTTCAGCAGCGAAATCCCGCGCTATTCTCAATGGTAATTACCATGTGTCCACCGAAGATGTAGCGGCAGTGGCGATTCCCGTTTTACGCCATCGAATTGCACCTAACTTTGCAGCTATGGCCGAGGGTATTAATTCCGTAGATATTATCAATCACCTTCTGGAAACGATTCCGCAGAACGCTTAATCGATGAAAGTACTAGCTAAATATTTAAACCCTCGGGTTATTTCTCGTGTGGGAGCCTACGGCATTGACCCCAAGGGCATTGTCGAAGGCAATATTGCGGGAGCCCATAAATCGCCTTTCCATGGATTTTCGGTGGAATTTGCCGGTCACCGTGAATATATGCCTGGGGATGACCCGAAGCATATTGACTGGAACGTCTACTACAAGCGAGATAAGTACTTTTGTAAGCAGTACGAAGCAGAAACCAACCTTATATCTCAAATTTTTCTCGATGCTTCTGAGTCGATGCGTTTTCAATCCGGAGACTTAAGTAAATTGGATTATGCGGCCTACTTAGCGGTTTCATTGACTTACCTGGTGACAAGTGCGAGAGATAGCGTCGGCATTGGAGTCTTTAATGACAAGATAGTGGATTATCTACCACCGAGTAATTCGATGCAGGCGGTTTATAAAATCAGTGAGCTGATTGAAAAACGTGAACCGGCCAAAAAAACAGCGATGGGAACGAGTCTGATGGATTTTGCTCAGCGCATTGGCAGGCGTCAAATCGTTGTGGTGATTTCTGATTGCCTACTGGAGCCAGATGAATTGAATGATGGCCTTTCCCGCTTGCGTTATGATCATCATGAATTGGTTCTTTTTCATGTGGCCGATCCCATGGAATTGGATTTTGACCTCAAGGGCATGGTAAAATTCAAGGGGATGGAGAATAAGGGTGATATCAAACTGGATGCGCAGCGTGTACGCAAAGCCTACAAGGAAAAGTTCAAAGCGCACAAAAGAAGCATTATGGAAGTCTGCGAAAAAAACCGCTGCGAGTACGTTCCTGCCAATACAGGACTTCCGTTAGAAGAACTTTTAATGTCGTACTTGAGTTCAAGAATGACTCATATAAATAGGTAGGCGATGACTTTTTTAAATCCATTTTTACTTTGGGGACTACCTTTAATATCTGTGCCGGTGATTATTCACCTCCTGCGCAAAAATAAAGTTATTGAGATTGAATGGGCCGCAATGGATTTTCTGATGGACGCCGTTCAGGAACAAAAAAAGCGTTTCAAAATGGAAGACCTACTCTTACTTCTCTTACGAACATTAGTCATTTTATTCATCATTCTCGCTTTGGCTCGTCCTATTATCAATAGCAGTATTGCTGGAGGAAGTTCAAGCAATTTAATTGCTCTGGATGATTCTTTATCAATGGCTACAAACGAAGGGGGGCGAAGTCGCTTTGCTCGTGGCTTGGAAGCGAGTGAAACTATCATTTCTAGTGTTAAGAGTCGAAATGCACTGATACTAGTTCGGTCGCAGCCACAGAATGTGATTGCCAACTTCACGCCAGATAGGGGCTTACTAAGTGAAACATTTAAACAGCTTAAACCAGCTTCTTATGATGGCGATACGCTTCAGAGCCTGAAGGCATGTGGTGATTTAATCGATAAACAGGCGGATACAAAACCGGTACTTTACTTCATTTCTGATTTTCAGCAGAGTGATTGGTTAAACGCTCAGAGTTCGATTAATGAAGAACTCCAAATTTTAAAGGACAAAGCGGAAGTGGTTTTTATTCATGTGGGAGATGAGAATCAAGAAAATAGATCTATTACGGAAATTAAAACCTTACAAGACGCGGCGAAAATTGGCCAAGAAGCGTGGTTTGCGGTGAAGGTGAAAAATCATGGTGCAGAAGATGCCTCAGATCTAGAAGTTAAATTTTTCCTGGATGATGACTTACGTGAAAGTCGCATGGCATCAGTCCCCGCGGGTCAAACATTAGACTTGATATTCAAAGTAGAAATAGAGGAAGAGGGCTATCATGCTGCCCTTGCAGAAATTTCTGCAGATAGCAACCTCGCAGATAATCGAGCTTACACACATTTTGAAGCGATTGAGCAGAAGAAAGTCTTGATTGTGCAAAACTTTAAGCCAAGCAATGCTTATGAAAAACGGAGTTTATTTTTTGATTTTGCCCTTAATCCTTTTGCCAATGCCTCGGCCTCGGATAAAGCCTTATATAAATTTTCGTGGCAGGATCTAGCAATACTGGAAACGGCAGAACTCAGTGAATATGCTTTCGTCATTTTAGATAATGTTCAGGCATTTACCTCTTCAGAAATGGATGCAGTGGAACAGTACATCGCCAGTGGTGGAGGCTTATTGATTAACCTGGGGCCAGATAGCGATATAGAAAATTTTAATCAAAGTTTTGTGGATAGTGAAATTATAAGTGAAGCCCTTTTTGATGAAAGATTTGAAATGAAAAAAGATGGCGATTTTCTCAATACTCGAATTAGTAATAGCACTAGTCAGCTATGGAGTTTTACCTCTAAAGCCGAAGATTTAGAATCTTTTCGAGTGAAAAAAACTTATGGATTCAAAAAAGAAGATGGTAGTCTGATGCGCTCTTATATGGATCTAAAAAATGAGCGAGGGATTTTTAGTATCATGTCATCCTTTGATTATAAACAGGGCAAGATCTTTGTATTTGGGAGCGGGTTTTCACTTGATTGGAATAATTTTGCGACTCGTCCCAATTTCCTTCCCTTGAGTCGTCAATTGAGTCGTGAACTATTAAGAAAAGAAGATAAAAATGAGTCTTTCAAAGTTGGTCAAGCCTATGTCGTTCAAGTAGATGATGACAAAAGCCGTTCAAGTTATGAACTTCAAAAACCGACTGGAGATAAGCAGAATTATAATGTAGAAATTCGCAAAGATCTCTCCTACTTAAATATACCTCAGCTCAATAATGTGGGCATCTATAAAATACAGGAAAGTGGAGAAAGTACTTTTAAGTTGATCTCGGTAAACTCAAAGGAAAAAGAGAGCCAAATTCAGTGCATGAGTATTGAACAAATACAAGAGAATTTTCCCGAAGTAAAAATTATTGCAGGCTCCGATTTCCTTGCCAGTACTTCAAGTTCAGGTGGCGCGAGCCTCGCAAGTTTGTTCATCATCTTGGCAGGGATTTGTTACTTGGCGGAAAATATTTTAGCGATGATGATAAGTCGTAGGGCTTCAGCATGAAAGACTTTCTAAAAATATTTTACGGCAATGAAAATACCGAAAAAATTAATAGCTATGATTTTTCTTTATCCTCGTTAATGCCGGTATGGTTATTTCTCTTATTGGCGATTTTGATTGCGCTGTATGCCTTTTGGTCCTATAGCCAAGAAAGTTCAGAAATGAATAAGAAATTAAAAGTGATGCTCGTGAGCTTACGCTTTTTCATTGCACTCATTATTTTGCTTATGTTTATGCAGCCACAGATCAGTATGGATACGGAAGAATCGAGCCGTACGGTCTTGCCAATTTTGATCGATGTATCCAGTAGTATGGGTATCGTGGAAAGTAAAAGTAGCGCGGAATATTTAAAGGATATGGCGCTGATTTGCGGACTCAGTGAAAATGAAATCAAAAGTAAAACTCGTATTCAACTTGTTCAGGCAATGCTCAATAATAAAGATTTGGATATGTTGAATAAACTTGACGAAAAATATAGCTTGCGTCTTTTTGCTTTTGACCAAGATGCGCGTCAATTAAAGATGGGAGATGAACTTATTGAGCTGCCAAAAGCGGAAGGGGAAGCGACGTCTTTGAGTTCGGCGATCACTTACGTGGAGCAGAGTTTGAGGGGGCTCCCAATTGCCGATATGATTATTTTTACTGATGGCATTCACAACAAAGGTAATTCGGCATTGGATTTAAGTGCTGAGCTCAATAATAAAGATATTCGAATTTTTCCCGTGGGTATAGGGATGCCTGAAAATGTCGATGTCAGTATCCAGTCAATTAATATGGAAGACTTGCTTTTTATTGACGATGAAGTTGAAGTCAAAGTGAATTTTAGCGCCAGTGGAATAGAAGATAGCTCGCTTCGTGTGCGACTCAAAATGGGGACTAAGCTCATGGCTGAGAAAAATGTACGCTTTAGCAATGGCTCATTTAGTGAAAGCTTTGTGATTAAAGCTGAAAAAAAGGGCGATTATCAATTTAGCGTAGAAGTCGATCAGTACCCCGATGAATTTTTCTCTGAAAACAACCAGCTTAAAAAACAAGTTAAAGTAATTGATAGTGAAATTCGCGTACTTTTAGCGCTCCAAAACCCCAGCTGGGAATACCGTTACCTGAAGGGAATGTTGGATAGTGATAAACGTTTTAAGACGAAAGTATTTATCCGCACGGGGGATCGGAGCCGAACCGAAAGTGATGAGCAGTTCCTAGCGAGTTTTCCTTTGGATAAATTAGATGAGGTCGATATCATTATTCTCAACAATCTTGAAAGGGATTACTTTAGCTTTGAGGATATGAATTTACTTCAGGATTTTGTTTCAAAGCAGGGGGGATCCCTGGTAATGATTAGTTCCCCTACGGGAACACCAGCTTCTTATGTGGGAACTCCCATAGAAGAAATGTTACCAGTGACAATCAAGGCCATAGAGGAACAAGCGGAAGCTAATAAGATACGAAGAGCTCGCCCCTTTAAATTAGATCTGACCGCGGAGGGCAGAGAGAGCATTATTACCCGCCTCGTTCCCGAAGAGCAAGAAAATGTGAAGACTTGGAAGAAATTACCTGACCAGTACTGGTTTTATCCAGGCATCCGCCGTTTGAAACCCGGTGCAACGGCACTCGTGGAGCACGGCAGTATAAAGAATGAATACGGACCGATCCCCTTGATGTCCTATCATAGATTTGGTGATGGACAGGTGTTATTTCTCGGATTCAATTCTGTATGGCGCTGGCGTTATAAAGTGGGATCACTTTACACGGATCGCTTTTGGTCACAAACGATTCATCATATGGGCTTAAATCACCTTTTAGGTAGTAGCAAGGGAGTGAGGATTCAAACGCTCAAACGCGATTATTCGGCAGGTGAAAAAATTGAGATTAGTGCAAAAGTTTTATCGAGTGCACTGCGTACAGGCAATGAAAAATCAATAGATGTATTAGCGGTTGAAAAAAGCAGTGGCGAAGAAAAGAATTTTCGTTTAGCAGGACGAAGTGAAGGCCTTTATAGCGGTCACATTGTCTTAGCACCTGGAGCATGGGATATACAGATTGATGATGAGAAGCATCGTTTAAATATTAGTAAATCACGCTTAGAATTCGAACAAATTTCGATGGATAAAAGTGGGCTTAGCAAATTGGCAGAATTGACAAAAGGTAAATTTATTGAAGTCAAAGAACTGATGCAGGTTCCCGATTTAATGATAGAAAAACCTCGCACACGCAGGGCGGTAATCGAATCGAGCTTATGGGATAATTGGCTATTCCTCCTATTGATAAGTGTTTTGACTGCAAGTGAATGGTTATTGCGTAAGAAGGAGAATTTACCATGAGTAACGAACTTACAGAACTTAGAGCCGAGTTTCGGCGCGTAGCGAATGAGCTCAAACGCATGGCACTTATGATCGCAAGTGCGGATCTAGCTTCCTTATTAATCTTTGCCTTAATCAGTTTTTTTGTACTCGATTATTTGGGCCATTTCCCCTTTTTCATGCGATTGGTGATAATGCTGGGGATTCTTGTCTCGCTAATTTATTATTTTAAAAGAAAACATCTTCAGAATTGTGTTCGTACATATAGTGAAGAAGAAGCGTCTTTAATAGTAGAAAAACATTTTCCAGAATTCCGGAGTCGGGCGATTTCTACTTTGCAATTTAGCCAAGGAGAAATGGGTAAACAAGTCTCGCCACAATTAGTGCAAGGGATGATGGGGCAAACTTTTGCGATGTCGACAGGCTTGAGATTTAGTGACGCAATCGATAAAACTTTTTTTAAAAAGAATATAAAAAAGTTATTTATTGCCATGGCTCTACTCATGGCCACAATAATACTGGCGCCTAATGCTTTTGGTGTTTTTTGTCAGCGTTTGATTACTCAGGTCAAATATCCAACAAAGACAAAATTCGTAGAAATTAACTATCCTGATTATGTTATTGAGGGGGAAATTTTTTCAGTGGAGATCCTAGTTGAAGGTGAAATTCCACCTGGTGGTACACTGATCCTAGAGAACGAGGGTGATGACGTCAATTATGAATTAGAAAAAGGTGACAAAGCCGGGGTTTTCCAATGTGAAATACCCTCTGTACTCAATCCGATTAAGTTCCTCTACAAATTAGGAGACTACAAGAGTGAGATTCACTCAGTCTCCCTTCACAAACGTCCAAGGATTGCAGACTTAAAAGTGCATGTCGAGCCTCCCGCGTATACGGGTTTAACTGCTTATACAGAAAATTCTGGAAATCTGCAAGTCCCCCAAGGATCAAAAATAAGTTTCGAGTTTAAGTCAAGCAAAAATATTGAATATCTAAAATTGACCAGGCGAGATGAATCAGCCATGGTCTTTACTGGACAAGGAACATCGTGGACTATGGAAACAGTAGCCAACTCTAGCTTAACTTACAGTTTCAAAATGTTGGATGAATTGGGTTTGGAGAGTGTAAAATTGCCTCAGTTTCGGCTCAAGGTTAAAGTCGATCAAAAAGCTGTGATTCGCTTAATTGAACCCCAAACAATCTACGAACTTTCACCCTTAAGTAAAATGCGTATCGAAGCTCAGGTAGATGATGATTATGGTCTAGAAAAAATCGTAGTGCAGTACAAAATATCAGAAAATAGTGACTTTGCCGATGAACTTCAGACTTGGGAAGAATGGGGCTCAGTCACTGATATAGAAAATAATTCATATTTACTCAAGAAACTATGGGATAATAAAAAGCTAGAACTAAAGAAGGGACAGAGTCTGAGTATTCGACTGATGGCACTAGACAATTCACCCAAGAAACACGAAAGTTATTCAGATGAATTGACTATTCCGATTATTTCAGTGAGAGAACTCAAAGCGCGACTCGCAGGAGATTTTTTAAATACCATTGAGCCAGTTGAAGATATTCTTCTTAAACTCAATGACGTTAAACGTAAAACTGATCGACTAGGGGAAAAATGATGAAGACTGAATTTTTGTTGATACTTTGTATTTTGTTATCTGCGATTACTTTTGCGGATGACGCAAAAATCAGAGAATTACGTCAGCAGACGGCGAATACACGCCAACTCAAGCGCAGCACGATGAATGTAAAGAAAAATTTACTTGAAGTGAGAGAACGCATGCTGATGTCGGGTGTCATTGATGAATCGATGATTGATGTAGTGGACATAGTTCTTTTAGAAGCGGATAAGGCCGGCACAGACGCGTTGCAGGCGGCGATAAAAAATTTGGTCCTTGCGGGAGATGATAGCAAGCAAAAAGAAAAATATTTAGAAGCTGCTTCGAGTGAGCAAAAGCGGGCGATTAATGCCTTTGAAGAAATGCTCGAAAATGCCATTGAGCAAGCGCAAAAAGAAAAAGCGCAAGCCAAAGTTAATGAACTCATTGAGCAGGTCGAAGAGCTGAATAAAGAGACTAAAAAAGGTGAGCATCGCGATTTAGATGAAAGCGAGCTACAAAAATTAGCCGATAAGCAAAAGCAAGTGAGTGATAAAGCTCAGCAACTGGAGAAATATTTAGAAAAACTCGAACAAGCAGATAAAGATAAAATTGAGAAAATCGAGGAAGAAGATCAGGGGCAAAAAATTCTTGATGAAAAAGAAGCTCTTGAAAAAGCCTCGAAAAAAGGTCAAGAAAAGCAAGACTCTACGGGTGAGGATAGCAAAAATGACTCAGAGAAAAACTCAGAGAAAAACTCAGAGAAAAACTCAGAGGGAAATAAAGATGAGGCCAAAGATACTAAGGGAGGAGAACAGGCTAAAGATCCTAAGGGAGTAGAACAGGCTAAAAATGACTTAAGCAAAGATGCCGTGGAAGCCCTCGCGGAACAATCGGATGAAATTGCCGAGCACTTGGAAGATGGGAATATTGCGGAAGCAGCAAAGCAACAATCAGATTTATTAGAGAAATTAAAGAGCATGAGCGAAAAAAATAATGCTGAGTCGCCTGAATTAGAGGACTTGAATGCGGAACAGTTCTCGGGGGAAGATACCCAGCTCGAAGAATTAAAAGCATCAATAGAAGAACAAATTTCCCAATTAGAAGAATTAGAGGCGGAAGCGTTGGAGGGTCAGGATTTAGAAGACTCAGAAGCTTTTGAAGAAGCTCAAGCCAATCATCAAGAACTCAGTCAATCCGACAATAGTGAACTAAGTGAGGAACTGCAAGCGAGTCTTGAAGAAGCTGGAGAGAGCCTTGAACAAGGCAATATTGAAGAGGCCTTAGATAAATACGAAAAAGCAATGGAATTAGCCGAGAATCAAAAAGCAAAACAAAATGAGTCGGGACAAGAGCCTTCTGAAAAAAGCTCTGATGAAGGTGAGAAATCAGCTCAAGAAGGTGATGCACCAAGTGATAGTAGCGCTGAAAAACAAGCCGCAGGGGAAAAGAGTCAGGGAGGCAAGAGCCCTGGTAAGGGTCAAGGAGAAAAACAAGCTTCCTCCGAAGGAAAAAAATCAACTGGTGGACAACAAACACCCACGGCCCAAGGCGGTAAGCCACAAGCCTCTAATACACCCGGTCAAACAGCTATGCCTAGTGACAAAGCACGTGAGGGTGGCAAAGGATCATCTGAAATGTCTAATTCATTAGCCAAAGCAGACTATGCGAAGAAGAAAGCTTGGGAGAAAGAATTTGATCAATTCAAAGGGCAAAAAATGCAGGGGAAACTCCAGCAGGCACCAGAAAATTATAGAGAGCTAGTGAAACAATATTACGAAGCTATTGCGAGGCAGAAATGAAAAAAGTTTTTTTATGCTTACTATCCTTTGTTTTTTTTGGGAATGCCCAGGAAACAATCGTCCCCATCTCGGCTGATTTAAGTCAAAGTTTAAAGCGCGGCTTAAAGTACCTCTCCTCGGAACAGCGAGAAGATGGCGCATGGCAAGGAAGTCACGGTAAAAATGTGGGCGAAGTATCGCTGTGCTTAATGGCCTTTATGGCAATGGGTAATTTGCCCGGTGAAGGTGATTATGGTCACGTCGTTAATAAAGGTGTGGACTGGATAGTTAAACAAGCGAAACCCAATGGCTTGATTCAGTACTCGAATCAAGAAAAACAAGCCGCGGTGATGTACGGTCATGCTTTAGCGACGCTGATGCTCTCGGAAGCTTGGGGGCAAAGTCAAAACCCCAAAGTAGGCAAAGTTTTACGCAATGCAGTAAAGCTCATTTTAGAAGTTCAAGGTCCTAAAGGTGGATGGGGATATAAATCAATCCCTCATGATGGCGATACATCCGTCTGCGTAATGCAGGTTATAGCCCTTAAGTCTGCACAAGAAGCGGGAATATATGTTCCTCGAGCAACGATTCAAAAAGCCCTTTCACTTATTAAAACGCGCTACAATGAAGGAAGTAAAATGTATGGATATTCAAGTACAAATATCAGTAAAAATCACTATGGCTCAAGTGCTGCGGGAACCTGTATTATGTTTATTTGTGGAGTAAAAGAGACTAAGTATACGAGTGAAGCGGTTGAGTCCATATTAAAAATCATGAAAGATGATCCCAAAAAACAAAAAGTTGGCCATATCCCCTATTTCTTATATTATGGCTCCGTGGCCTCGTATTTTCAGGGTGGAGATAATTATCGTGAATGGGCTAAATTACTCGAGTCGTATTTGATTCGGGATCAGCGAAAAAGTGGTGAATGGGGAACGTATTACCAAACGGCTTTTTGTGTTCTTGCGGGTAGTCTACCTTATCAATACATACCCGTTTACCAAAAGTGATTCTATGAAATATCTGCTCCTACTTTTTTGCCTGCCAATGCTTTTATCAGCAGGCGAAATTCATTTAGTAAATGGTCGTTTAATACAGGGTGATTTACAATGGCATAAGAGTTTTGTAAAGCACGGGGATCAGAACTATGACCTCAAGAATTTACTGCGTGTGGATTTTGAGAAGCCACTTGTCGATAATGAAGGTGAGTACATCATTTTTAGTGATGGTTCAATGATTAAGGCACAAAGTCTCAAGCTTGATAATAAGATGGGTCATTTACTGATCAACTATCGTGAAACAGAACTGAAAGTTGATTTAGCGCAAGTGAGTGCGTTTTCCTTTCAAGGGGCTAAATATCCTCCGAAAAATACGCTTCCGGGCTTTCTAAATCTCAATGATTTTTACAATGCAGGGCAAGTATCTTATTTCACACGCTCAATGCTAGGACAGACGAAGCCACAAAAAAATCGTTATAAGAAATCGATGCTCAAATTTCTGTATCTAAAATCCTGGGAAAATAGTACGAAGGAGTTCAAAGTGTTTACGACTTCCCGAGAAATTATCTTTGCCAAAATAATTGAGGTCACGAATGAAAGCCTGAAATTAGATACGATTTTAGGCTCCGTTGAGTATCCCTTGGAAGAGATAAGTGCAATCGAAAATCTCAGTAAATTCAAAGCTTTAAATGCTGAGCAAATTAAAAATATTTCTTACACGCCATTTTTGACTCAGTGTAAAGAAATGACTTATGGCAATAGCTTCACGGGCTCTGCAGTAGAAGTGGGAGGCTTTGCTACTAAAGATTTTTGGTCAATTCATAGTCGTACAAACTTTGATTTAATGGTGCCTAAGGGGGGCCATGTATTTTCTACAATATTACAGTTGGACCCACTTGTGAAAAATGGTAATATCCAGTTTCTTATCCAACAAAATGGAAAAGAACTGATCAATGTGACAATGGCAGGAGGTAAAGAAAAAAAGATACGTATTCCAGTCAAAATGGGTATTATAAATATCGTAGTTGACTATGGCCAAGGAGGCTCTGCGGGAGATTTTTTATTAATGTGCAAGCCACGTTTTTTACTGGAGAAGTAAATGAGGTTATTTTATTTATTGATTTTACTGACTTGCGGTCTCGGTGCCCAAGATTGGAAAGAGAATTTAATTCAAGACTATCCTCAATTGTTGATGCAACTACCCGAATCAGTACGAGGAAACAACAAGCTCCAAGAAGAATTTGAAAAAGGAGTTCAGACTGCGGGACCCTTTAATGCGCCATGTTTTTATAGCAAAGGTAAATTACTAAGTAATAACAATAGTTTACAGGGAGCAGTCTTTAAAAATGGTTTGAACTTCAAAATAGATTTCCCCGTCATTCGTTACCGCTGTAAACTCGATAGTGCGACTGAAGTTCTTATTCGAACACGCCCTTACAAAAGCTACAAGATTTACTTGAATGGAGATTTATTAAGTCAAGATGAGAATAGTGGAGTTACTTACCGAGATAATGAGCTCAAAACAAATCCAAAACTTCAAAAGGGACTTAATGAAATTCTCCTTACTAGTACTTTAAAAGGACATCATTTTCCTGAGTTTAGTATGATTGACCTCAGTAGTGAAAGTGTAAAATCTACTGAAAATTACTTAAAGAAATTTGATGAAATAAATTTTGATAATACTGAAGATTGGCTCGGTATTCAACTCGCTTTACGCGAGAGTGATCATTATGAATCTCAGGTTCATGGGATTCTAGAAATATTAAAATTAGATCTCAAGAAATTCAAAAAAGGACAACTTAGGCATGCTTTTCATAAGGGTATTGACCCACATGTGATGGCACTCGTCTTCAGCAAAGTCGACAAAGTGAAGCTTGCTAAGTTCATTAATGAGCTCGCTTATCCCTACATAAAAAATTATTTCACGATTATGTGTATTGCGGGAAGAGGCAATGAAGTTGCTGATTTTTATGAGATTTATGTAAAAGAAAGAACGCCTTCAAGTAGTATGAGTTTTGCCAATAGTATGTATGATTCTGCGGAATTACTGATGATGCAAGGGGACTCAGAATCCGCCCATCGAATTTTCTCACTTTTTAATCAAACATCAATGAATAAAAATAAACCACAAAGGCGCAATATTGAGTTTGCCTTAATTGAGTCGAAAAGTGGAACATCTACACGGCCTCGTTTTAGCTCAGATCCTGAAGTTGATGTCTATGTAAAAGATTTAGATCGACTCTTAAATCAAAAGCCTAGTCGTGATATTTACGCTCAAGTTTACAAGATTTTACGTTCTCATCAAGGGAAACTTGTGACGCGTGAATTTTCTCAAGTGACAATAAAAAGTTATCTGCTCCTTAAGCTTCAGCAAAAACCTGAATTAATGAATCAATTTTCTCAATATATAAATGAGCGTTATTTAGCTCGAATTAATAAAGCTCTAGTAGATAAAGATTTTAAAATGTTACAGCTATATCTTCAAGAAACATCAGGTTTAGCGAATTTTGTTGCGGCAGAGAAGTTTTTAATGGAAGAGTTTTATAGTAGAGGAGAACTCTCTCGATCTTTAGCTTATGCAGGACGTTTACTTAAATCAGAAGAATACGGTCATGAAGCAGCTGCCTATATCTTAGTTATCGAATCCAAACTCAGTATTCCACAAAACTTACATTATAATATTCCCGCAGAGCTTCAGAGTAAAAAAGTCTGGGTAGCAGGACGTGAACAGTCAGTCTCTAATTTAATGGTAAAATATCGTTCAAAACTTAAATCAATTGGAGACCCAGGCAAGCTTTTATCAAAAATTCCTCTTGCGCCAAAAATCAAGATAAATGATGATGGTAGGACTTCTTCATATGATTGGGATAAATACTTTATTGCTCGTGAGTCTCGTCGCCTGATACATAGCCAAAGTAAATGGTTTTCTAGTAGTCCTTTGGGAACTCAAGTGAGTGATGATAAAGGGAAAAATCTCTGGAATAGTGATAGTAGTATTGAGGCGAGTTCTGTGAGGATTCAATCATCGCCACGTACTTTTAAGGGAACTTTGATCGATCAGTATTATTACAGTTTAGTTTATAATAAATCACTAGAGTCGTATGCCTTACAAAAACACGATAGTAGCGGAGAGCGTCAGTGGGATAGTAGTTTCATACAAAGTCATAATGAATGGGAGGTGTGCAGTATTCCCTTTTCAAAAATGGAGACAAACATAGTCTTATTAGTTGAAAGAGAACGGCAAGCAGCACCAGTATTTGCATTGGGTTTTATTGATTTAGCTAGCGGTGAATTGAGTTCTGTAGTAGCCCTTGCCAAAATACGAGATCCCTATCGAGAAGAAAGTCAATTTGATATCTTTAATAGCATAGTGCAGTTTGATAATTATTGTGAAGATCGTGAGTCAATTTATCTTTTTTCTGCCTCGGGAATAGTAGTTAAAATTAATGCTTTTGAACAGCGGATTGAGTGGCTAAGAGCCTATCCGCATAAATCATTTAATAAGCATGATGGCGATACCTTTGATTGGACTAATCAAGCCCGGACGGCCTCACCTTTTATTAAAGTTTACGATAAAAAAGTTATTCATTTTGATAATGCCTCCATGACTTGGTATGCACTTGATATCCAGAGTGGTCAGATATTATGGAAAAATGCCATTGATCTACCTACTTATATTCACTCCAGGCAGGGAGGGGGCTTAATTTTTTCTCACATGAATCGCCATGGACAACATACTCTGAAATCTCTTTCCTTAGCGACAGGACAAGTACTGTGGACTCTGCCCTTAGGCAATCTGAAAATTAGCGGAGAAGGAACCGTGAAGAATAATAAGCTTTATCTTCCTGCGAATCGTGGATTCATAAAAATAGATCTTAAAAATAGAAAAATATTAAGTCAAGAAACGCTAAATTTGACGATTGGAAGAATAGAACAAGCTAAGGGTGCTTTTTTACTGTATGCGCAAGAACATGCTTTCTTACTGGATAAAGAAGGTGACTTACCCACTCAATTAAATGATTTTCTTAAGCCTAGACAAATGAAAACTTTGAAGGCAGATGGAGCGGATTTATTATCCTTCTCTTATGATGGACATCTCCCAATATCACTTAATGATATGTACTTTAAGGAAAGGGCGAAAGTTCATACGACGACTAAAGATGCTTACAGTGTGATCGAGTATCAAACGGAGCTCATTTTACTTAAGGAAGCTTTTACTATTGATGGTGTGTATTCACCTTCACAAGTTATTTGGAATAAAAGTTTTAAGAATTTCCATATTCAAGGAAATCATATCGTAACTTACGATAAGACTAGCGTCGCTATTTTAGATTTATTGACGCTTGAGTCTAAGTTTTCGTATGAAATTAATCAGAGATCAAACTTAAATGTACAGATTAAATCAGTACGACTTAACAATAAAAAAATCTATGTGCTTTCATCCGATCGTCGCTTTCAGCTATTTGATCTTGCGAGTTCCAAACGGCTCAAGAATTTTTATCTTGAGGCAGATGATTTTGTCGTCGCAGCGGATAAAATCTTAAGTTTTTCTGCCAATCATTCGGTAAAAAATAAAGTCTATGAAATCAGTGACCAATTACAAGAAATTAAAACACTCAGCAAAAGCTATCACGCGGGATATGATTACCAAAGTAATTCATTTGGTATGGGATGGCTGAGTCATCAGCATCTTCATTTTTTTGATTTCCGCAATTTAAAAATGCACCAATTTGGCATGGGGCATAATCCTCATAGAGCCTGGAAACTTGGAGAAAAATTTGCGGCAGTCAATTTGGGTGAGCTCGTTGATCTAGAAACAGGTAAATTGAAAAAGTATAATTACTTGGCCTTGGGGAATAAAGGAGCAGTTTACCGTAAAGATAAAGATTCTTTTTATGTGTCTGATCGAGGTCACCAAAGGCTCGAGCGTTTCAATGAGGTGATAAACCTATTTGACGATGAGTTAAGTCCCAATAAAAACTTTAAAGGCTTATGTAGAGAAGTGGGAGATAAGCTTGTTTTATGCAACAACAAAATGCGCAATGTCTATAGTTTAAAATCGGGGGAATTGATCGCTCGTGATCCCATTACGGGTTCCGGTAGTGATCACCAAGTTTTGACTGATAGAAGTCTAGTTGTTGTTCATAAGGGCAAGGCTCAAATCTATAATTCACTAAAGATACCTTCCGTAAAAATAGCCTTTAATGAAAATAAAGTAGATCAACTTTTTTGGCGTAAAGTAACGAGAAATTTTTGGAATGGAACAGGCCCTTTTACTATTCCTGAGGTGGAATATAGGCTCAGTGATAATCCCAAAAAATTTCATTTGCAAGTACGTTTCAAAGGCCACGAAAACCTAATCAATGAATTGGCCGTCTCACTTAATAGTCATCGATTTGATGAGGGTTTTTATGGAGAGTTCACAGAAAAAGGTAAGAGTATTGCTCAAGTTATGGG
Source organism: Lentisphaera profundi (assembly GCF_028728065.1). Classification (GTDB taxonomy): domain Bacteria; phylum Verrucomicrobiota; class Lentisphaeria; order Lentisphaerales; family Lentisphaeraceae; genus Lentisphaera; species Lentisphaera profundi. The sequence continues at coordinate 262,369 of NZ_CP117811.1, forward strand.
GAGCTTCACGGAAAGTTTCAAACATTATTTTTCTGCTGATGGCTATGAATATATAGAGTGCGTTTTTGATAAGCCAGAACTGATGGCCAATGCTTACGAAGGAGTGATTAGTTTTGAACTCTCATTGTTAAGTCAGGGGAGTAAAGTGGGCTCACTACGCTTTGGGTCTGGCTATCAATCAGAATCTACAGTGCAATATATTAGCCAAGGACCTTTAGCTTTTAAATGTATGGATAAAAGTACTTACGAAAAACTGGAAAAACTTTATGAGCAAGCCAAAGTTATTTTAGCCGATGGAGAAACTTTATCTGCATATATCCGAGAGCGTAGAAATATCTATGGGATAAAAAATAACTTAAAATATTTAGAGTCTCTCTTAGAAAAACATGCTTCATCAGTACAGGCGCACAATATTCTCAGCGTTTTATTTTTGGAGTATCTGGCTCAAAATAGTTCTGAAACTTTATCGGATAAGGAGATTCGCAATGCTTATACCAGCTGTAAATCACTTGTGGATAAATTGAATATTGTGGATACAGAGCGTGCCTTAAGTCTTTTTATAATCGATTTCAAAAAACCTAGGAATCCTTATGTTTTACCACGAAAAATAAAATTATCAGGAAGAGGGCAGGCGACTTATGACTTAAGTGGTTCTTTGCAATTCAGTGCTGGTCCAGGGCGATTAACTGTGCCACTAGGGTTCTTTGGTGATCAGCTTCAACAATTAGAAAACATTAATTTTGAATCCAGTAGTAGATTTAAGGCGGCTTTAGGAAAAGCTGAACTATTTATTAATGGGAAATTCATTCCGCTAGTGGGACAAGAGGGCCAAGCTCAATCTGGGCTGAACGATAATTCGTGGAAAAATAATCATTATAGTTTTTTTGATTTCACAGGGGAAAATCGAGAGCTAAGTTGGTACCCCAAGCATGGTGATCGTTTAAGACTTAAAAAAATAATATTCAAAAAAATTAACGAAGATTATATTTGGGATGAGCAGTCACTGATGCTTAACCTAACTCTCAATCCTCTCAATCATTGGCGGGCAAAAAGTATGCTCGACGAATATATAAAACTTCGTGGAGTGAAGCAAAGCGAATTGTTATCAATTTGCTCAGATATTTTATCCAATGACGCTCAAAATCCATACTTATTAGAAGCCATTCTCGAGCAATATTCTAAATATATGGGAAAAGATTTAAACAATTTTCAAAAGCTTATGAGCAAGGCTCGAGTGGCCTTGAAATTGAGAAGAAATATCGCTTTAGATAATTTCGGAGAAACGACATGGTTAGAGCTAGGGCCCTTAAAGCAAAGTGATGATGAACAAGTTGAATTTGTAAGCCCTCCCGAAAATAGCTTCAGCAAAAAGACCTTTGAGCTTTCAGATGGGAGTTCAATATCTTATCAAGCCTATACTCCAGATAAAGAACGCTATGAAGGGATGGTTTATTTGCGCAAAGATTTCACTTCAGATTCTTCATCGAAAGCCTACCTGCATTTTAAGAGAGAGAAAAATAACAATAGCTATAATTCAGTGCGTATATGGTTAAACGGAAACATAGTGGAAGACACGGTGATCTATAAAAATAATTTTGATCCTCAGTATATAAAACTGCCTTTGCGAAAAGGGCGAAACTCAATTTTAATTAAATATACTTTTCAAGAAAATTCCGAATTGAAACTCAAGATCGGCGATATCTATGGTGGTGAGCTTTCTTATCTGAAATAGCTTTATTTTTTATAAAAGTAGGGTTTTCAGAGAAAGCAGTGAATCAACGCATGGAGTCCCACATGGTGTTAATTGTACTGCTATCATTCCAAGGGTCAAGACCACTGCCTGAGTAGGTGGCTACCTGAGAGATAGCCCTAACTGAACCATCGACAAAGATATGATTAAATTTAAAGTCTCCGTGACTCCAAGTTAAAGCACCACTCGTCGTTGACGATTGTAAGTCCATGACTCGAAAAACGCCATAACTTTTTCCTCCAAGAACATTTTTAGCTGTGTGGAATTCAGAAAACATAATGGTATCGGACGCATAATTGATTTGGGTGAATTTTTTACTCAAGCCAGATCCTTCTCCTATAGGTCCGCGTTTAGCAGCAGCGTTACCACCAATATTCCCCTGTATTCCACCATAGGAACGGTTGTGATTAGATGTCGTTACGTGGCTCTCATCAGTGGGGCACTCATAAAGTTTATAAGCTTCGGAAGTCTTAAATGCCTTGGCTTCATTTAAGCTAATTTCACGACCGTCATAGCCCATGCCTAAGTAGTCATCAAAGGAAATTCGTCGATCACTTGCTGTATAGTGTGCTGGAATATAAAACTCATTATCTCCAGAGTACATATAGACAGCAGTGGAGATTTGCTTTTCATTGTTCACGCATTGGGCGATTTTGGCTTTTAGTCTTGCTTTGCCGAGAGCGGGAAGCAGCAGGCTCATCAGAATAGCAAGGAGAGCTATTACCACTAACACTTCTATGAGAGTAAAGGATTTCATTTTATTTTTCATGGTGATGACCTCTATTGTTTTTTATTTTTAATTAACTTTAAAGCGAGAGCTGTTGGTGCAGATTCTTTGCGGGCTTTTATTTTTCCCACGACAATATCTTGCTTAATACGGCGAAATTTTTGACTGACAGGAAAGGGCAGATCGGGATCATCAATGTTATGGCTTTCAACTTTGCGATCAGCGCAAATCCACGCTACGAAAGGAACAGCTTTTGGCATGCTTTTTCCGCCGGGGATAAGGACGTATTGACCTTCTACTTTTATTTTTTTCCCTTTCCAAGGACTTAAATCAAGTGCAGCAAGGGCCCAACGTTTTCCAGAGTTAACTCGACTCGGAGTGACCTTCTTGCCATCCACATAAATAATAGGCTCGGCCTTGCCCGCAATTTGTAATAATAAGTCTAAGCGTTGAAAGTCATCTAATGGGACGTCTATATTTAAACTAAATAGATCATCCTGCACATGACCAGTAGAAGCTTGTAGGGGCAATGCTTGAATAGGATCTTTTGAAGATGATTCACCTTCTTGGATTTCAAAAATCTGTACGCTATTTCCCGGGATGCTAAGCTGGAAATCTCGACCTGAAATAAGCTTATTAGGGAGTTCCTCAATAAAGGGATAGATTGTTTTTAGCTTGTATTTTTCCCCAGATTTTTCACGGAAGTATACAGATGAATTAAAGGGAATAGTTAGTTTTTGAGGACTTCTTTGTTGATTTCGAACGGTGAGTAATGCTCGCTTCCCTTTCCAGCTTATGTAGCCGTACACTTCAGCTTTGGCCGGATCGCCTCCGACCATCACCGTATTCATAAGTTGACCTTGCTCACGCTGAGCCCAGTTAGCCGCTCTGCCTAGTACTTTCCAATGATCGTCATCCAGTAAGTCTAAATCTAAGTAAAGTTCTTTGAGAGTGGTACCACGAGCCATGTACATGAGTACATAGTCTGACCAATCATGGAGCGTATCATTAAAGTCAGTAAAGGGTTTACGGTGTGAGAGTAAAATCCCGTGGGTCATGAAGTTCGCAATGGGAATGACTGGGCGCGGACAAAGTTCTGAATTGAAACTGCGGTAAAAATATTTGCAGCGATAGTTAGTTGCACCATCGCGTAATGAAAGGCTAGGGACGTCTCCACTACCACCTGAATCCCCCGTCATCATCCAGATGCAATCGGCATATTGAAGCCAGAAAGGACTGAACCAGGCTCCGTTAGTAAAGTTGATGAAGATATCAGGATTGAGTTCACGTTCATAGGCCAAAAGTTCTAATGTAGCATCAAGGCATTTTTCTCTGGCGTGTCGCTGAGTCATGTAATTACTGGAGAAATTGTGATTGAAGTCGTGCTTGATGTAATCAACTTTAGCTTCAGTGATCATGTATTTCAGGGACTTCTTGAGATCATTAAAGTACTTAGGCTGAAGGATGTCGTAGTATTCTTTATTTCCCTGAGTCCAAGCGAATTGCTTGCGGTCGAAATCTTTGCTGTATGCAGAACGATAACCGAGCTTGATGCCATCCTCAAATTTTTGATTTGTACCATCAAGAGCAATCCATAAACCGAGACCCGAACCATTATCCTTAAGAATTTTTTGCATGTCAACGAGCAGCTTTGGATCCTTGGCTTCATAGCAGCGACTCGCCGTTTCTTCCCAGCCGTGATCCGGGCACATACCATCGAGATTGGCCCCATACTTTTTAAGTTGAGCTTGCATGGGAAAAAAGACCTTGTCAATAAAATTTTCTTTATTGAGTTTTTTGGCAACCTTGCTGTACCAATTATTAAAATGGAGATAGCTACGAGTTTTTTTACGGGTTTCTGTTATATAATCCAAAAGACCTAGTTCAGCACTTTCGCCTTTTTTGGCACTCAGACCAAATACAGCAGTTTTACTCACTATGGCCCAACTGAACTCATCCATTTCCTTTGCGTAGCCAGGGAAGTGAAAAATAGAAGCCGTATGAGGGCGGGGATTTATAAGTTGATCACGACCTTTTAGGTCAATCATATAATTCCAACGATAGTAGAAATCAGGCTCTTTATAATTATCGTTGTGGCGCGCATAAAAGCAGGGGTAATCCATGCCAAACCACCACTTGCCTACATTGAGTGGCTGACCCCTTCCTCCTAAAGTAACTTTTTGCTCTGAGCTAAAATGAATCGCGGATAAGCGGTCAATTTTATCTCCTTGCTTCATGTGAAGTTTGAGAGATTTCCTAATGTAGGGACCTTGGCCAAGCGTGTAAGTGACTTCTACTTTAGCGGGAGCTTGTTCGCGTAGTGATTCATAAATGATTACAAGGGATTGGTTGCCTTTAGCATCTTTTTTAATTTCGGGTTTTGATATAATTTTATAATCTTTGCGTGTATAGCGCTTATCATCAAAAGTGAGGATTTCGAATTCATCATTATTGATCTCTATTGCATCACTTCCATCAATTCTAGCTATCTTGGTATTTGAGCCATTCTGAGCTTCAAAAGAGAAGAAAGCTTGGATGTGTTGATTTTGTAAAATGAGTTCATTGGCTTGCAGAAAACTCATGAGTAGGAGGGGAATTAAGTATTTCATATTTTTGTCCAGTAAAATTAATCTTTATCAGTCAAACCGGAACTTTTAATAGTTTTTGATAAAAATCACAAAAAAATACAATTTTTATTTTTCGCATCAAAAAATGAGTTTTATCCGGTTTAACTGATAAGAACAATTAAATCGGAGCAAACAAACATGAAATTTTATTACTTACTTTTAGTATTAAGTACAATTCTATACGGAAAGCCAGAAAGCCCCAATATCATTTTTTTAGTCACAGATGATCAGGGCTGGGGGGATGTCGGCTACAATGGTCATCCAGTCATTAAGACACCTCATTTAGATAAAATGGCTAAAGAGGCAGTGCGCTTGGATCGCTTTTATGCAACTTCTTCAGTATGCAGCCCGAGCCGTGCTTCATGCCTAACGGGTAGGAATAACTGGCGATTGGGGATTGCGACCCCCGCAAATAGTAACTGGCATCTCAATGCAAAGGAAATCACGATTGCTGAAGCGGTAAAAGCAAAAGGCTATAAAACAGCGCATTTTGGCAAGTGGCATATTGGAGGTTTTACAGAAGAAAAGAGTCCAGGCCACAAAATGACTCCTGGGATGGCTGGCTTCGATTATTGGTTTTCGACTCCCAATGTACTGCCGACTTATGACCCCTATAAAAAGGGCTATAAAAGCGGTAAATATGAAATGTATTGGGAGAATGGGAGAAATATCACTTTGGAAGAAGGTCGTAAACGAGATGATTTAAAAGGCGACGACGCCAAATTCCTCATGGATAAAGCCCTCAATTATATAGAAAAGAGAGTTGAAGATAAAGAAAAATTCTTGATTTACTTTTGTTTTCATAATGTACACACGCCACTGGGGACGATTCCCGAATTTTCAGAACAGTATAGTGATGTAAAAGATAGCGTAGTTTACAGTTCGAACGTCAGTGCGGTGGATGCTCAGGTGGGCAGGATGCGTGCCGAGTTACGACGCTTGGGGATTGCTGAAAATACCATGTTGTGGTTCACGAGTGATAATGGTCCGAATCTCAAGGGAAAGAAGAGTATACGGCATGGAGAGGCTCAGGGAGGCAAGTTTAACTATACGCCGATTGGATCAACAGGAGCTTATCGTGGTTATAAGAGAAGTCTTTATGAAGGGGGCGTCAGAGTTCCAGGGCTCATAGAATGGCCCGCTTTAATCAAAAAGCCTTTCAATAGTGCTTATGCTTGTAATATGGTTGATTGGTTTCCCACAGTGATGGACGCTTTGGATATAGCTCTACCTACTGATCGTGAAATCGATGGACTAAGTTTAATTCCTTTTTTTAAATCGGGCGGGGCCATTCAGCACCGTGGTGAGGATATGGGCTTTTTTTGTCAGGGTTGGGCCGCTTGGAGTGGCGATCGTTTTAAAATCGTTCGAGTGAGCAAAAAGGGGAAGTGGGAAATGTATGATCTTCGCGATGATCCCTTTGAGGAAAAGGATATAGCCTCAATGATGCCAGAAAAATTTAATGAAATGAAAAAGGCCTTTGATGCTTGGGGTGAATCTTGTCAAAAGGATGAGCTCAAAGTCGTGAATGAATATAAAAAAATCACCAAAAATCCAAGGAAAAAGAGTAAATAATGCACTCTTTTTTTTGTATTAAATATAAAGGAAAAACATGAAAAAATATTTATTTATCATTTTATTTTACGGCTCACTTGCCGCTTCTGCGATGAGCTATCGAGACGGCGCGGAAGTCACTTCCCTCGAGGAATTTAAGCGTTACAATTTTTCTTATCAGGGCATGAAATGTTATGTCATTGAACCCAAAAAGGCGGCGGCAGGAAAACCTTGGGTTTGGCGCGCACGCTTTGATTCGGCAAAAAATAGTGACTTTGATCTGGCCATGCTTGAGCAGGGCTGGCACGTAGCGCAAGTAAGTGTGGGAGGATTATTTGGTGGAGCCGAGGCAATGAAACGCTTTGATTCTTTTTATGATTACTTAATTAATCAATGTGCTTTTTCTAAGCGACCGTTGCTAGAAGGCTTAAGTCGCGGAGGTTTACCCATCTTTAACTGGTCCATCCAAAACCCGAAAAAAGTCTCTTGTGTTTATGCGGATAACGCCGTTTGTGATTTTAAAAGTTGGCCTGGCGGTAAGGGCAAAGGTAAGTCCTGGGAACGAGGATGGAAGTCTATTCATGAGCTTTACGGTTTTAAAAATGAGCAGGAGGCATTGGAATGGCAACATAATCCTGTAGATAAAGCTCATGTTTTAGCAGAGCACGGAGTAGGAGTCATGCTTGGACTCGCAATGAAAGATACCGTGGTTCCAGCAGAGGAAAATGGTCTCTTGATTGAAAAGCGCTATAATGCGGCACTGCCAGCAGGAGGCGTTAAAGTTCTGGTTTTGACAAAGCCTGATGCGGGCCATCATCCTCATGGTTTTAAAGACCCATCTAAATTGGTGCAATTTGCATTGGACGCCTTTGCAAGGAATAATACGAGCGTGAAGAAAGTGAAAAGCGTGAAAAGCGTGAAAAGCGTGAAAAGCGTGAAAAAAGTCAAAAATCTAATTTATATTTAATAGATTTTTACTGATCGAGGCAGTTGTTTAGAATATATTTACTAATGAATGGAATCTATGTCGGAACCCCCTTTAAATTTCTTTACCGAAGCTTTTCAAGAAGCAGTGGAAAACCCCGATGCTCTTTCTTCTTTACAGGGCAATTTAAACGGTCGCTATACAGAGCAAGAGTTTATTGCTGAGGGTGGTTTAAAAAAGATCTATCAAGTCTTGGATAATGTCACAGGTCGCTTGGTTGCGAAAGCTTACCCCAAATCAAATAAACGTGAATTGTGTGATCTTTTTATTTGTGAAGCTCGCGTTCAATCTTTACTTGAACACCCCAATATTATTCCTATCTATGACTTGGGTTTAGATGAGGAAATCCCTTGGTTCACAATGAAGTTGATTAGGGGTAAAACGCTTGACCAACATTTGAGCGTATTCGCACAGGATCCAGAGGCCAGCAAGAATGATAAATTTGATATATTTAGTAAAATATGTGATGCTATCAGCTACGCTCATTCACAAAAAGTTTTACACCTAGATCTAAAACCGGAAAATATCTTTGTGGATGACTATGGTGAGGTTTTGATTGGCGATTGGGGCTTGGCTAGGTTTCAAGGGGGACAACAGATTGATATCGATCTACCTTTGCCTGCGGACTTTTTGGGGCAGGGATCACTGTATGGCTGTATGACGGGAACCCCCGGCTACATGGCACCAGAGCAATGTTCACAAGGCTCTGAAAAGACTCCCTGCACCGATGTTTATTCTTTAGGAGCTTTGTTACATTTTATCTTTGCGGAGAAAGCTGTTTATCAAGGCGATAGAGAAACGATTATTGAGAAGTGTATACGAGGGAAATATGAATTAGATGAGGACAAAATTCCTCTGAGATTATTACCGATTATCAATAAGTGTTTGGCTTTTGAAAGTGACAAACGTTATCAATCAGTGAGTGCCTTGATGGCCGATATCAATTCCTATCGTTTGGGTTATTTGACTTCGGCAGAAGAGAAATTTTTTTGGCGCCAACAGAGCTTGCTCATTCGCAGAAATAAAAAGACTTTCACTTTAATTTTTATCTTTTTTATTGCGATCATCATTTTGAGTTCCCTATTTATTTATAAAATCAAACAAAGTGAACAAAGAGCTTTAGCTAATGAAATGTCTGCTTTAGAGCAAAAGAAGCAAAGTCATGAAAACCTGCTCAAATACCTTGATGCAGAGCAGGGCCGACAAGAAGCAGCCACAAAAATGGCAGAGAGTTACGTTGTACTTAGTGGAAATATTTTCCAAGATCGTCAGGGCAATGAAGGTTACGACTTACAAAAAGATTTAGAAGCCTACCAGCTTATTAATACAGCACTATTAGTGACCGAAAATTCACCACAAATCTGGGCTTTGAAAGGCAAGTTGGCTGTGCGTTTAGAGCGTATGGATGATGCCATAGAAGCCTTTGAAAAGGCTGGTGATCAGTTCAATCAATTGCGCGACTTATGCCTTACAGTAAGTATTAGTAGCGGTGATCGGATCGAAAAAACTATCAAGTTAATGAGGGGGCTATTTAAAATTTCTGAACGTCAGCTCATGAATGACTTAATTTTTAAAATTATCTATAGTGATCGTAGTGAGGATGAGAAAATCGAATTTGCTCTAGAAGCGGTTAAAGCCTTAAATAAGAAAAAAACTCATATGGTTTTTATTAAATCCAGTATGAGCTTAGATTTTTCAGGCAATGCTCATTTAAAACTTCTATTCCCTATGAAAAACCTTCAGATTAAGCATCTGGATTTAAGTGGGACAGCAGTGACAAAAGATTTTAAACATGTCACAGGGATGCCTTTAGAATCACTCAATATGAATGATACAGGCCTGACGAGTAAATTGCTGAGTAACCTAGAAGCGCATAAAACTTTAAAAACACTCAAAATTGCTCGGACTCCATTAACCGACCTTTCAGTCTTACCATCATTAAAACTCATTGAATTAGATATTAGTGGCATTCCATGTAGGGACTTTAGTCCACTCAATAAGTGTACAGAACTAAGAACGCTACACTGCAGTTCCGAGCAAAAGAAGTACTTAGAGAATCAATTAAAAGGAAATAAAATCAAGCTTGTTATGACTCCGCTTAGCCATCCAACTCAGCGTTGAGCCTGCGGATCTCGCGAATATAAATATCCTTAACTTTTTTTGCGTAGACATAAGCGGTATTCATTTCCATTCCCATTTCTTCGGCGACTTCTTTTTGATGCTTGCCCTGAGAAACTTTTAAATAAACTTCACCTTGCTTTTCACTAAAAAGATTTTGAATGTTCTCCCAGGCCTTTTTAGCAATAAAGTATTGCCATTCTTCTTCTTCCAGCAAGTCCGTTTCCGGTGTTTCAGCCCGGTCAAAATCTTCGACTTCAACGTGAAGTTTTTTGTTGCGCTGATTTTTTGAGTCGAGAAAATTTAGACTCGTGTTACGACAGACACGGCTCAGCCAGGTGCGAAAACGACAGCGTTCCGATTTGTAAATGAAATTGGGTAAGGCACGCCAAATACGAACTTGGATCTCTTGTAGAATATCTTCGCGGTCTTCATGGGATATCTCATACTTTTTAAGTATAGTGTAAATGTAGGGGCGGTACTCCCGGCTAAAGCGCTCCCAGGCTTTATCATTGCCTTGAAGCTGGAGCTTCATAATCAAGGTTTGGCTAGTGGGGTTTTGGCTCATAGAAGAAGATAGTAGCTAGCCATTAAAAAGCAAGTAAATAGGTGGTGCAGAAGGATGCCTTTTTGCCTTCACGATTAAGCAGCTGATGCCGTTTTTAGTAGGGCCCCGAGTGCTCCTCGGCCACCGGAGGTATTTATACTGGGGCTCTGCCCCAGACACCGCAAGCTACTGCCATGTGGGCCAATGATTTTTATTCCGCCTGTCTGGCAAGAGCCTTGACCAGGTGAAAGGTTTTTATTCCACCTAGCAGTCTGTCGGACTTTGAGCTTAGAAACGAAAAACGGGCCGAACAAAGTCGGTTTTTGTCCGAAATGAGACGAATATGGACATATTTAACGATTTTCGGGCAGAAATCCAGCAAAGTTCAGCTGTTTTTGAGTCGAACGGAGAGAAGTCCGACAGGCTGCTAGGGGAGTTCCTAATGGTAGGGAACTTAAGTACATGCCGAAGGTATGTAGTATGATAGCCATCGGATTTATCCGGTGGGTATTGTTTTAAAAAAATAATATTCATGCCGAAGGTATGAAGGAAACGCTCTGCAGCGTACCTTCGGCACGCACGATGCTGTTATTCAAACACCACGGACTTACGTCCATAGCTACATTCCTAAGCTCTTCGAGCTCAAATGCCTGTCAATAATTTTATCGTGCCCTTAAGCGAAGGATAAAACCTCCGCTGGGTAGCATCTCAAAACTTAGAGAATCATTTTTTTTGATTATTTTGGTCTCTGATTTAATCGCTACATGGCCGTCATTATCACGGCATATATAAGCATCATAGGATTCATCTTGTAAAAAATCTGTGGATAGTTCAACTTTTCGATTTTCGTCAGCGGAGGCATTAATTCCCGCTAGGTACCAATCGGAACCACTTCTTCTCGCCATGATGACTTGTTTGCCAAGCTCAGATTCTTTCAGCACTCGCGTTTCATCCCAATGAGTGGGCAGACTTTTGAAAATTTCGAGGCCTTCGCTCTGCAAATAATTATCAGGATGATCAGCCCAGCAGAGAAGGGGAGAAGTAATCATCATAGCGGAGGCCAGTTGCATCGCATGAGTAAAACCTGCGCCCTGTTTTTTTGCGAAGATCGCAGGAGTGTAATCACTATGACCTGCAAGTAAACGAGTGAAAATGAGGTCGATATACATACTGCTGGGCATTTTTTCTGCACCGCCACCACCACGTAGTTTTTCGCCACCATAAATGGCTTCTCGAGTCATTTCGTTGGGGTAGGTTCGGGCTTCCCCTGCGGGACTTGGGCAACCGTGAAAATTCACCATGAGTTTATTTTCAGAACAGACTTTTAAGAAGTCTTCCATATAGGATTTCCATTCACTATTTTCACTCTGGATATAATCGAGCTTGATGCCCTTGGCACCGGCATCGGCAATGCGTTTTACTTCGGCACGCATCTTGTCAAGATCCTTATTAACTGCGACTTCTTCAAGAGACTTCCACTTAGCCATGCCTTTCTCACCACCAGGCATTTCCATGTTGAAGCTGACATCTGATGATTTCCATACCCAGATACCAATGCCTTTTTCGGCGCCATAATCGCATAATTTTTTGAGGTGTTCATAGGGTGTGAGCCCATCTTCAGTCCACTTTTGGTCCCAACCAATATCAACTAAATGATAATCGGCACCAATTTGTGCCGCGAGATCGACGAGTTTAATCTGTTCATTGTATTTAGCCGATATTTTTGCCCACCAATTCCAAGTTGATTTTCCTGGTTGGATCCACTCTTCTTCAATGCCATTGGGAAAGAGTTTCGGATCGGGGGCGGGGCAGACGTTACTGACAATGGGGTTATTGAGCAAGTCGTTAAGGCTATTAACTTGGCAGATGATTTTCCATCCAGTTTCAATTTTCTGATCGATTTCCCAACCCTGAAGTTTTTCGGCATATTCCACTTTAAAAGAGCATTGACCAGCTTTACTTTTTATGGGCATGAGCGAATAACCATGAAAGTTAAAGCCACCGCCTTCTAAAACGACTGTGTAGGACTTCATGTCTTCGGGGAAAAGTAGCAGTGGAGGCAGCGTTCGGGCATGTTTGGCGGAACTGCCAATTTCTTTTATACTATCCGTATATACGCGGCTTTCTTCTCCCATGCTATGACGCATATATTTGGCCATAAGATCAGAGGAGAAATTTAAAACTGTGGATTCGCCATTGAAAAGAACTTTTTGTTCGGGAGAATAATTAAATTTAAAGGCAATGCCTGTGTCGTAAGCGCGGAGTTCGATTTCAAAAATCTCTTTAGCTGAGGATACCTGTACTTTAACACCATTACACGTGTTAATTCTTGTGGACTGGTCGCCAAACCATTTGTATTGCTCCTTTATTTCATAAAAATTTTTATCACCCAGAGAACATTTGTAGCCAAGGTTCTTGTCATTAACGACAATACCAATTGGTGAATCCTGTAAAACAATTTCACCCTCTTTTTCAATTCTAAGTTTTAAGTGATCAGCCTCATTGATCAGCAATGCCTTGAAGTTTCCTGAAGGACTTTTTAGTTCAAGGGCAAAAGCACAAAGGCTAAATTGGAGTAGTAGAAAGAGGATAGTTTTAAAATTCATGTGGTCTTCCCGTTTGTTGTGTTTGCTCACTTAAACCGGGAAGAATTCTGTTTTTGATAAAAAAAGCAACTTTTCGAATTATTTTTTAAAGTCCGCGATCAAGAGTTCTGAAAATGAATGCCACAGGCATGCTAGGCTCATTTAAGTCCTTCCTTCAGAACTCAAAAGTAAATCTAATTCATTAGCAAAGTAATGCTGTAGCCATTTCAGTATCTTTAAAATTAGCATAAAAATCGAAATTTTGATACATTCACCCTCCTCATAACAGCTGTCCCTTATTGATTCAGCGCTGACAAGCGTCCTGGGACCGCGGGCGTCTCGCCCGCATACTCGCGCCAAAGCTAACTCCGTTTTTTTCATTCGTCCTGGGACCGCGGGCGTCTCGCCCGCATTGAGTATATCACGAGATGTCTTCGCTTCGCTCAGACACAGGTGAACCCGATCGTTAGATCAGATAAAACAAAATCAGATTACAATTCAATGAAAAAGATACTATATTATCAACAAACCAATGGAAAACTATTATGAAAATACATGATTTCATGGAAGAAGCTGTATCTCTACCTGTTGAGATGAGAGCTGAGCTAGCGAATAAATTACTCGAAAGTTTAAACCTTACTGACCCTTCTATTGATCAAGCATGGGCTGACCTTGCAGAATCAAGATTAGATGAAATTGAAAGTGGCAAGGTAAAATTAATTCCTGGAGAAGATGTTTTTAGTGAATTTAACCTTAACACGGTTAAATGAATTTATACTTCCATCCCGGAGCACAACAGGATTTACGAGAAGCTATCAATTATTATAATGAGTGCAAAGTTGGTCTTGGACAACAATTTGCAGCTCAAATACAAAAAAGTATCCAGCAAATTCAGGGCTTTCCTGAGGCATGGTCATTAATTTCGAAAAGAACTAGACGTGTAATGACCAATAGGTTTCCTTACGGCCTTATCTATTCTATCAAAAACGATACCATCATAGTTCTTGCAGTCATGCAATTGAACAGAAAGCCTGGTTATTGGAAAAATCGCAAGATCTAAGGAATAAGATTAGATTTTGCTGATATAAGCGGGGACTCAAAATAGCCAAAATCTTAATCATGATTGGGCAAGCTCGATGCGCAGAAAGGCGAACTTTCCCAGAAAGTAAAAAGGGAGCCGTCAGTCTATCTAGATCAATAATTCACATAAAAACTATGGCTGAGATACTTGTGAAGCGGAGAACTGTTTCCAGATTGCAGCTCCTATCTGCTGCTGGCCATCGAGATTGGGATGCAGGCCGTCACTGTAGTTATCTTTGGAAACAATATTCCAGAGGTCAATAAATGCAGCATCATTTTCTTTTGCCAGTTTTTTGTATTCCGGGCGTAGTTTGTCGAGCATGGCTTGTTCTTTTTCATCGTACCCCATTTTGTGAAAGCGTTCGCTTACATTGCCGATACTCAAACCGGCTGAACCGACGAGTGTTATCTTGAGCTCATTACCGTAGCAAGCGCGTGCTTTATCAATCATTGTCTTCATATTTGTAACACAGCCTTGCAAGACCTTATCGCTTGCCACGCGCAGGTCATTGACAGCTAAGAAGAAAATCACATGATCAATTGTTCTATAATTTGTGATAGTGGAGTCAAATTCTTTGATATCAGCAGTTTTCCTTCCGGAACGGCCAGCGTTGATAGCTTTGATTTTCTTACCCGACAATTTATCAAAGACATTAACCCAGCTATTTCCGCCTCTGTATTTGCCATCGATATAGGTTCCGCGTGTAATTGAATCACCAAAGCAGAGCACGCGGCTGGTTCCGTCATTCGATGGTCCCCATTTTACGTAGGGACTTGTTGCTTCGAATGCTTTAAAAGAGTCGGTCCTGAACGGGACAAGAGGAAAGCCTTCATTATTATAAAGATTCGCATTCGGAAATCCGGCCCAGGCATAACGCACTGCAATCGGCATTTTCACATTAGGACTCGATAGAATCACGGTCTTGCCCTCTATTTTAGCCTCCGCATGGACAAATTTTTTGTCGGTACCGCAGATCACAAACCCTTTGACGGAATCGGCACTGACTTTCTTTGTGGCTAGATTAATGGCTTGAGGTCTAATACCCTCGCCGACATTCTTCAAGCTTAGGCTTACCGTGTTGCCGGATATTTTCATCGAGTCGAACATCGGTCCCATCGAATTGGTTTTTTCACCATAGGCAAGGCGCCCGGCTTCTGCCGCTAATCGCTTTGCAAGATCAACTTTCGCATAGGGGTGGATGTTAGTTGTGTGTCCTAGGTCTGTGGCCACAGCCATTGCGGTATTCGGAAGTTCTAGTGCGGCAGCCTGCGATTCGCGGATTATCGGCCAATTGACATCGGTATCGAATTTCGTCTCTTCATTATAGCCGGCCAACTGTACGAAAAGAAAGGGGAAATCACCCTGATTCCACTGTTTGCGCCAGCTGCTAATATGTTCTTTGAAAAGGTCCTCGTAGAGTTCGCAGCTTTTTTCGCCACGACTATTATTCTCACCCTGATACCAGATGACTCCTTTGAATGCCATTTTCTGTAGAGGGTGAATCATTGCCTTGTAATAGCTGCTTTTACTTAGCTTTTTAGAAAATTTAGCTTGTACGTCTTCAGACATCCAGCTTTGTATAGAAGTTGCTCCACGTGCAGCGGCAATTAGACCAATAGGGATATTGAGCTTAGTATTGAGCTCACGCCCGAATATATAGCCGACAGCAGAGAAATAACTTGCCGAACTTATGTCAGATACTTGCCATGAGTTTTTGTATTGCTTCAGAGGCTTGATTTGAGTTTGTGGACTGTCGGCAGTTTCAGGGTTTAAGGCCATCAGGCGGATAGTCGGATACTTGACCGCTTGCTCAATAATTTTTTTAAATTCCGCAGCACGTGGTCCGCCGCCTCGCTCGGAAGAACTCGAATAGCTTCTCAGTTCGCCATGCATATTGGATTGTCCGGTACATATCCATATATCCCCGACCAGAACATTGGAGATATTTTTTTGTTCATCGCCGGATGTAAGCGTCAGGGTGCGGCTTTCTGCGGAGGCCTCAAGCTTATTTAATGTCGTGTGCCATTCTCCGGAGGCGTCAGCAGTGGCTTTCTGGCTTTGCCCGTCAAAAGTTATTGTGATTTTCTGATTCGGATCAGCCGTGCCCCAGATGGGAAGCGGTTTATCGCGTTGTAGAACCATGTTGTCAGTGAAGAGAGCATTTAGCTTCACGTCAGCTGAAGTCATTAACGTGAATATCGTTAGTAGTGCAAATATTTTATTCATGCTATTTTCCCATAGTCACTGCTATCACTTAACTGCGGCAGCGGCAGATGCAGCCATCAGTTTAGCACCATCTGCATTTGGATGAATACCATCTTTAAAATACTTTGCCTCAGATGGTACCGCACCGTGAAAGTCTATGATGGAAAGCTTTAATTCATCGGCCACCTGTTTTACCAATGGCATAACACCGTTGACAATTGCATCCTCGGTCATTCCCCAACGGGTTTTCTGAACGGGCACCGGCGTGGCCAGAAAAACAGTCGGTTTCGAAGCAAGATCCTGAAAGGATTTAACAAGAGCTTTTAAATCTCCTGCAAACTCTGCATGGTGCTTCCAGTTATTGGGTTTTATATCGTTGGTTCCTAATTTAATGATCACAATATTTGGATTGAAGCTCAATGCTTTTTTATAGGCCTTATTATTCCAGTATGGTTTGTCACCCTTCTTCAAAAGTGTACGAGCGGAGACGCCAAAATTGCCGACCTTGTACGTATTGCCGAGCAAGGCTTGGAGCTGAGCGGGGTAACTGTTCGTCTCCCGGTCTTTGATTCCAGCACCATATGTGATACTATCACCAACACAAGCAATTCGGATGAGCTTATCCGCATGTAGCGTTGAGCTAATTAATGTAAAAATAAATAGCGCGATGATTTTCGTTCGAATTGTCATAATGTTTTGCCTTTTTTTAGTATTTTATATAAGGATTAATGTATAAGAGGGGAAGCATAAAAGCCTTATTTATGGAAGAATTATTTTCTGTTTCATACGCAGTTATCATTTTTTTCTTTTACTCTTGGATTTTCCTTTTTTCTTTGCGCTTATCACAGAGCCCGCATCATTAAAATTATCCGTTCTGAAAGGCACTGCAGGCAGGCCTTCTTTATTGGCAAAGTTACTGCGCGGGAAGCCATCCCATGCATAACGGACAGCAAGAGGCATGGCCACTGTTTTAGCTGAAACAACAATGGTATCTCCTTTAACAAAAGCATAGGCAGCCACGAATTCTTTATCAGCTCCACAGATAGTGAAGCCTTTAAGTACATTAGCTTTAACGAGCTCTTTATCCCAGAGAGTATCTTTTGCAGTCAAGCCAGAGCCCGCGTGATCGAATGAAATGACCACACTATTTCCTTTGATCTCATGTGATTTGTATTGTGGCCCTGAGTAGACAATATCTTCTCCATAAGCAAGCTTTCGAGCACAGAGTACAAGACGTTCTGAAACAGCAATCTTGTGATGAGGATGAATATTGAACTCGACACCCTTATCGAGCGCCAAAGCCATGGCCGTATTCGCTAGCTCAAGTGCTTTGGTCTGCGACTCACGCAAAAATGGCCAAGTGACAGGTGCATTTGTGCCCTTTGTTTTTGCATAGCCAGCAAGCTGTACATAGAGGAATGGGAAATCGCCCAATCCCCATGCCTTGCGCCAGTCGGTGATCATTATCTTAAAGTTTTTAGCGTATGCCAGACTCGATTGAATAGTGCGTGCATTATTCTCACCCTGATACCAGATTACACCTTTAATCGCAAATTTGTGCAAGGGCGCAATCATGCCATTATAGCCGGATTTACCAACTTTGGCACCAAGCGCTTTTTTAGAATTATTAGTCATCCAGGTTTCTACTGCTGTCCCTCCTTTATTGCTATCAATCAGTCCGATCGGCACGTTCAGGTGTACTGACAAGTTCTTAGCGAAAACATAGCCTACGGCAGAAGTTAATGGCGTTATTTCTACACTTGGAGCCTGCCAGGACTTACTAAATGAATCCTCAATTTTCACCTCTTCGACAACTGTACGCGGAAAGTGCTTGGCAATAAGTGCGATTCGTACCTTATCATTAACACTGGTATCGATGATTTTAGCGTACTTTTTTGCCACATCACCAAGTTTTGGGGATAAGAATTTGCCTAGGTCATAATCCATGTTTGACTGGCCAGCGCAGACCCAGACATCTCCCAGCATGACGTTTTTGATCGTGACCGTGTTCTTCCCTTTTACCGTCATGTTAAAGGGCCCACCAGCTTTCATGGGCTTGAGTTTGACAAGCCATTCACCATTAGTGGCAGTGCTTGTTGCTGTTTGACCGTTTATCGTGACGGTCACTTTCTCACCATCATTAGCCTTACCAAAGACCTTTGCGGGAATACCTCGCTGCAGGACCATGTTATCGGTGAACAGACTGTTTAATTTGACATCTGCTTGTGCTGGTGTAGCACAGAACAGAATAATACTTGTAAGTAGGCAAGCGCTTATTTTACTTTTAACTAATGAGTTCGTTGATATTTTCATTCTAAACCTCTTTTCTAATTCACAGTCAAACCGGGAAGGGTAGAGATTTTTGATGAATTTTTGAAAGTACTATAGATTATTCTTGATGCTCTCTGCTACGAGTTCGGCTAATTTTTGTTTACCGACTTCATTGAAATGAACGTTTTTGTTTTGCTGCCATTCTTTGAGTTTTGGTAGACTAGCGGAGTAGAGATCGTTGATAGCCACATCGTGCTTTTTCATGACTTCAATAGCCACTTGATTATACTTGACGGCATCTTCGGGTATACGGCAGGGATAAACACCCTCAACATAGGGCGTGGTAGTCGCGAAAATAACTTTTGCACCAGTAGCTTTCAATCGTATAACAATCTTCTCTAGACCTTCACGATATTGTTCAAGAGAAATAACTACGGGAACACTAGGGTCATCTGAACGAGCGCCCTTTTTGCGATTGATGCGTTTGAGATCATGGAGTCCAGTATTGAAATGAATCACATCCCACTTCGGTCCCTTGAGCATGCGATCAAGGCCACCATTTATACTACTGGTATGGCCGCAATTCCATGGTTGATCAGTCCCTTCTAGGATGGGGCGATAAACATTGACTTTACCTTCGAGTAAGTCACGGACTTGTAGGGTGTAGCCAATGGAAATTGAATCGCCGATGATCAAGGCATTTGCTTTGCCTTCAATGGGAGTGGGAATCCATTTTTTTCCTTTAGCTTTTTCTTCGGCACTTCCGGGTTCAACGGCGAAGAGAGCTGAGCAAGTCAGGCTTAGGGTGAGCAAGAGTTTGATGATATTATTTTTCATATGATGTTTCCTTGTTTGGCTTAAGTGGTGTTAATAGACTGATTTTTATTGCATCTCGGGGCCAGCCCCGAACCCCGTAAGGAGCTGCCGGCCCTTAACCCGGCGAATTGAGTGCTCCCACTCAAGTTAGGTGAAGTGCTTAACTGATTTCTTATAGTTCTGTTTTGAATAGTCCTGTGGGAAGGCCTTCTTTGTTGTATAGGTTGGCTCCTTCTGGATTAGAGGCCCAGGCATAGCGAACTTCGACAGGCTGTGAAATTTCAGCGTGGCTAACTTCTACCTGATTTGAAGAGATAATTTTTGCCTCAGCCCATTGCCAAGCTCCATCAGCAGCACAAATCTGAAAGCTTTTTAGGGGGGAACTATTTTCTTGTACAGCTTTATGTAGTTCTTTGCTGGCAGTCATTAATCCCGAGCCTGTGTTATCGAAAGTGATAATGACTTTATTCGCTTTGACTTCGTGGGATTTATATGTCGGGCCGCTATGAATGACATCCTCTTTTTTATAGGATTTATTAAGTGCCCAAAAGGCCAATCTTTTACCCGCATCAATTTTATTAATGGGGTGAATATCGGCTGCATCACCAATATCGTTGAGTACGGCCATACCAGAATTTGGGAGGCTCATACATTGGCTTTGTTGGTATTGAATTTGAACCCAAGTACTCGCTTCGGCAGGTTCTAGGAGCGGTTTTTTAAATTGCGCGAGTTGGCACCAATAAAAATCCAAAGGTAAATCCCATGCCTGGCGCCAGCCCTGGATCATTTTTGTAAAACGTTTTTGGTATTGATCTGTTGCAAAACCCGCATTGGCTTCCCCTTGATACCAAATGGCGCCTTTCATAGCGTAGGGGACCAGTGGGGCAATCATGGCATTATAGAGTGTGGAGGGGAGAGTATTATTTTCATCGGGGTTTTTCTGTAGGCGGGGATAATGGGGGCGTTTTTTACCTTCGACGTTAGCTTTCTCTGCGGCAATTTTATGAGCTTCGATTTTTGCTTTGTTTTCAGCAGCTACTTTTTCTTTATCCCAAGTGGATAGGGTTTGATTTAGCTTTGCGATCTCCGCATCATAATATTCTTTAAGTTCATTATCACTTTGGTATTGCGCCGTGGGTATCCAAGCTTCCACGCGGGTTCCTCCCCAGGCGCACTTAATGAGGCCAACGGGAATATTTAATTCTTTGCGAAGTTCGCGGCCAAAATTAAAACCTACGGCAGTGAAACCTTTAACAAAACGTTGATTAGCTGGATACCAAGTACCCACTATGTTTTCTTTTTCATTTAGTGGGGATAATTCGCGACGAACAGTCATTTGGCGAAAGAGTGTATCATTAATATCCTTAATTTCTTCATTCATGAAATCGGTAATAGCTTGATACTTGGGGTTCCTGGGTTTGCGGCAAACGCCACCGAGGCCAAAGTCCATATTGGATTGACCTGAGCAGAGCCAAACTTCACCCACTAAAATGTCGTCAATACTGAGAGTTGTTTCACCATCGGAAATAGTCATGGAACGACTGTCACTGGAAGCAGGCATGGACTTGAGTGTGACCATCCACTTTCCTGTGGAATTAGTTTGTGAACTTTCTTTCTGTCCAGCAAAAGAAACACTGATCTTTGAACCAGGCTTAGCCCAGCCCCAAACAGGGACGGCTTGATTTCTTTGCAGGACAGCACCTTTACTAAAGAGCTGGTGAACTTTAATTTCAGCTTGTAGGGAGAAACTGCTGAATAATAAGAAAAGAGTGAAGAAGAGCTTTTTCATAGATGAATCCAGGTTTGATTAGGGTTTTTAATTAAATTTGATGATGGAGCTTTCACTCTCGCTGATTTTGGAGTTAGTAATCATATCACGGGTTTTATTATCGATCACGAAGTCACCCAAGTACCGCCTTGGAATTGAACCGAGATGCGTTTTATGAGTGTCATAGCTTTTTCCAAACGTTTAGATTTTCATACTTATTTAAGGATAAACAAAAATAATTTTATGTTTTTGATTCTAGTTTGAAGAAAAGGCCTAAATAGCGAAGAATTAGCGTGTAGCCACATAGTTTATCATGACAGATGAAATCTTTTTGTGCCCTTCCTCCAGAACTCAAAAGTAACTCTAATTACTTTTGCTAAAGTAATAGCTAATCGCATTGCAGTATGAAAACTAAAGAAATATACTGGGGCTTACATATTTATAAATAGGGAGATAGGTTTGAAAAAAATAATTTTATTGCTCGTACTAAGTTTAGTATTCAGCTCTTGTGGTGAGAAAGACAATGTTACAAAAGAAAAACAGGGAAGTACGGCAGAAACAGTAGTACAAATCCCTGAAATTGATAAAAGTGGTCCTTTCTTAGCGGCAAAACTCTCAATCACCCAGGCGATTGAAACGATGACAAGGGAGAACCCAAAGGCCGAGTCGGATGAATCATTTAAAATGGCAAAGTCTGCCATTGAAAACTTCCAAGCAAGTGAAGTTACTTTATTTCTTTCAAGTGGGGAAGCTTTACCCCAAGCCTCGCTACTCATAAAGGCCAATAAGGAAAAGCTACAAAATCTTGATCAGCACCCACTGCTAAGAGCGGTGCTTATCAAAACGGAAGAAAATCTCTACAGCTTCAAAGAAGAACTCATCCCTAAAGAGGCAAAAGACTCCTTGGGTCCTTACCAATTAAAAATTGAAAACGACTACGCTTTACTCATTCCAAAGGGAAGTCAACTTACTCTAAGCGCACTACAAGGCAGCTCAGCTTACATGAAAGCGGATGTTCTTTTTCAGAAAAATAACAGCATTTCTCTGACTTGTATCATTCCTGATGAACTCAACTTTAATCTATCGGATATCATTCTAAAAAATGAAGCCATCGGCGGAAATCGTATGGCAGAGCAAATCTGTAAAGTATTTGATGGACTCCTAGATCAGTTTAAAGACTCAGTTGAAAAAATTGATTACTTCACCCTTGCCGTCAATATGGCTCCTGAAAATATTCAGCTTGAGTTAGAACAGCAATTTCGCGATAATTCAGTGGGTTTGAATACACACGCGGCCCTCACTGGTGATTCTCAAGAAATGGACTTCGATTTTGTCTCTGATATCAAGGGCGTCCTAGCAACGGATAAATTACAAAAAGATTTTAGCTACAAAACGGGCCTACTCAAGGGCTCCTTCTCCTGGAAAAAAGAAGACTCTCAATCCGTGCTCAGAAATCTCGGAGGGCTCATTATGGGCAGTGTTTTTAATGTTCCAGATCCTGTCGCTAGTATTGGTGAGATTGAAGTCGCTTATGAGACAGATACTCCGGAGATCAGCGACATAGCACAAATCAAAAAAGACCTCCCGAAATTGCTCCAGAATGCGGCCTTTCCCGATAAATTTCACGGCTCTTCAGAGCAGCTCACAGTTCACTTTGAAGAGATCCCAGGCTTTGGCTTTCGCGGCAATAGCTTAAAATACGAACTTTTAGAGC
Organism: Lentisphaera profundi; assembly: GCF_028728065.1. Classification (GTDB taxonomy): domain Bacteria; phylum Verrucomicrobiota; class Lentisphaeria; order Lentisphaerales; family Lentisphaeraceae; genus Lentisphaera; species Lentisphaera profundi. The sequence goes on from NZ_CP117811.1 coordinate 285,117, forward strand.
TCACTGATAAGTCTGGGACTGTTATCCCTCTTAAAGCTAAAGAGAAAAATTCCTCTGATACCTTCCAGTCATTTATCTGGATCAAATTTGCTGAAACACTCAAAGAATTCGAAGCAGGGAAACTTAAAATAAAACTCATTAGTGAAGTCGCCCCAGTGATTGAAAAGTTTGAATTTAAAAAGGGTGAAAATGACAAAGTAATCAAAAGTAAAAATGCTGCGGTAAAACTCGCTTATATCGATAGGGACGCGGTCAAAATATTAGTTAAGGGCCCTGATAAAGTCAAAGTTGTTGCCTATGATAAAGCGGGGAAGGTACTCAAGAAGAAATCGGTTAACGGCTTCTCTCAAAATACAAAAGCGAAATACATGGGTGAGGTAGAGCGCATAAAAATTCTTGTGTTTGGTGAAAAACAAAATATTGAAGTCGTCACCATGCTAGATCTAAGCCCTATTGAGCTCGCCAAAGAACCAAGTGATGTGAAGCGAACACGTAAAGGTTATAAGGGTACTTTTTATGATGACTTTTCATTAAGCGAGCTGAAAAAATTAAAGGTAATTAAAGAAGAAGATCCCAGACGTGGAACACGACTTTTTATTGACCTCAATAAGAAATCACCTAGTTTAAATGCCGAGTGGAACCTCTTTGCCATGAAAGATAATAAAGTGGAAAATCTAACAACTTCATCAAATGCTTATAATGGTGAAATGAGCTGGTCTATGCGTAAATACAAAGATCATAATCCTTTCACTGGCGCGATCACGTTCAAAGTAAAAACGGGTGTTGACCTGTTTGAGTTAACAGCTCCCAAAGGCGGGACAAGCACCTCCATACGTACTAAAGCTGGCATAGAAATGAAAGTGAAGTTTGACAAAAATCACGTCATTATTACGGCTCCCAATATGCGCCGGGACAATTTTACGGCCTATGACCTAAACGGCACAATACTTAAATTCGATACCCAAAGAAGTGAAAATAAAAAGAATGTCTCGACCACGACTTATGTTTATTGGGGAACTGTTGCTAAGATTAAATTTCAAACCTCGACTGAGGAAGTCGAGCATACTTTATTCTTTGACTTAGCATCAGATGTGGATCCGAAAATCATCAAGAAAACAAAAGAGGGCTTAGCTCTTCATACAAAATTACTGGATACCTTGAAAATCATCAGAAGTGCCCGTAATGCTCACCCCGTTTCCTATGGGGATAATCTGTCCTTCTTACATTATTCGAATCAATCGATCTCAAAAGCAATTGCCGACTCTGACCCCTTAGGCGCGGTTTCCTATGGCTATACGCTCACGCCATTTAACGGCTATAAGTTCACCCTTGCCGAAGGAAAAATAAACTATAGTAAGAAAAAAGAGGCTTTTGCTAACAAGTATCCCCGCAAAAAGAAACTCACCATAAATGGTAAAGAAATTGAAGTGAATGCTTATTCAGGCTCATATAGTTTACCCTATATTGTTGCCTACCCAGTCGATAAAACTCAAGCGACTTATTTCATGACTGGCAATGAGATTTTTTGGAAAGTTACTTCTGAAGACCTCAGTTACTTTCCACAAAATGGTCGTGATGATGGTTGGAATCGCCTTTACATAAAGTAAGCGAGATAGGCGTGCCTGAGATGATTCACTTGTCTGAGGCGCGTTGAAGTCATCATCAATGATGATGGGATTTTGACTGTTTTTCAGTATCTATTTATACCCTGAGGTATGCTGTTTTTGTAGATCCCTTTATGAAGGCCTTATCCTTAGTTGACAAAATTCACTAGGAATGAAAAATGAATTATTTATACCTTTTTTTATTTATATTATCACTTGATATTTTTGCTAAAGAAGATAGCTACAGCTTATTTATTAAAGCCTGTGAATCTACGAAAATTCTTTCAGAATCTTGGGAAGATGATTTTAGGGATAGACTAAATGATTGTATTAAGAATCAGACCGAAGCTAGTGTAGAAATATCAAATCAACTGCTAAAAGCAAAGCCGATTTTAGATATGATTCGCCAAGCTCGAACAAAAAAAGAATGGAATTCACCTGACCCTAGAAAAGGGGATTTAAATTCTGCCTATCCAGAAATTCAGTATTGGAGATATTTAGGTGAATTAGCGACAGCGAGTATACAAGAAAAAATCAGACATAATAAATATGATGAAGCAATGGATATCTATATAGATTTTAAGACTGTAGGGACTTTATATAGCAAAAACAACATTATAATTCCATACTTACTTAAATATGCGATAGAGAAAAAAATCTTATTGAATAGTGACATGTCATTTTTAGATAAATGCTCTTTATCATATTTTCCGGTATTAAAAGAACTCATCGATAAAACGACCATTGAGCAATTTTTAATGGGAGAAAAACACCATTGTATTAATACGATTAAAAATATGGCTTTCGTAGATTTAGCGGATACTCAGCAAGCTTTAATTAAAATTCTTATTGAAAATGAATATGATCAAAAATTGATAGCTAAGGTTGAAAAAGGAGATTTATTATCAATTAAGCAGTGGGAAAAAATTGCCATTAAAAACTATCTACAAAACTACGATTACCGTATGAAACTATATCAAACAACTGCACCCAATAAACTTCGGGCCCTTGGGGATAAATTAGAGAAAGAAGAAAAGAGTGCAAAACAAACAGATGAGTTAATTAAAACATGGCAAGATAAAATATCTAAGATCAATAAAAATGATGTTACGCAGCTCCAAGAACTACAAAAAAATGTTGGAGAGGAAATTAGTCTTATTTTAAATAGTATGCTCTTACCTGATCTAGGAGGTGCGATCATAAAATTAAAGGAATATCACTCCTATGAGCGCTTAGTTTTAATACGGATGGCTCAAAGAGTTTATTTCAATAAAACACAAACAGCAGCTAAAACCTTACAAGACCTCATTGATCAACAAATTTTAGAAAAAGAAATGATCATTGATCCTTTATCGCAAAAAGAATTTTTGCTTAATGAGCAAAACCAAGCTTATGGCGTGGGGCCAGATTTTGATGATGATTTAGGAGTCCCATATGATAGGCATAAAAAAAGTGGCGATATCATTTAGCGCCTTAGAGATTAAATACCTTAAGGGAAATCACCCTTAAATTAAGAGGTAGAAAGCAATTGAATTTCTAATCTGTCTGAGCTACGCTGAAAATAGGCAGGCGATTAAATTTGTTCTTGAAAAATTCCCTGAGCGGAGACTTCGGCATCAATTTGTTTCAGTAGAGGATCAATGAAATCATTGTATTCGGCAATGGTTTTTTTCATTTCGTCAGATCTGCCACCATACTTTTTCATAGTTGTAATACGTGCATCCCATAGTTGACGTTGGGGATGTTGTCTGAGACGGGGGTGTTGTCTGAGAGTAACCATAAAGCAGGAGGGATGATATTGTCTGAGACGCGGGATGATATTGTCTGAGGGATGATATTGTCTGAGGGATGATATTGTCTGAGACGCGGGGAGGGATGATATTGTCTGAGAGGATGATATTGTCTGAGACGCGGGGATGATATTTTTATTTGTTTTGTTATAAACAGTTTATGAATAAGGATGATATTGTCTGAGACGCGGGGATGATATTTTTATTTGTTTTGTTATAAACAGTTTATGAATAAAGAAGACTCAGTTTTATTGCTAATAAATTTGCACTAATAAAAGATGGCAGTCTTTGTCTGAGACGCGAGGATAATAATTTCATTGGCAGTCTTTGTCTGAGACGCGAGGATAATAGTCTTTGTCTGAGACGCGAGGATAATAATTTCATTTGTTTTGTTATAAGCAGTTTATGAATAAAGAAGAATTGATTTTATTACTAATAAATTTGCACTAATAAATTTGCACTAATAAATTTGCACTAATAAAAGATAGCGTATTTATTGTCTCTAATGAAAGGAGATAATTATGAAACGCAGTTTTGATTTAGAAAGTGATGTGGTTTTTTATCATGTTATCATAAAAGTGCCCGATAATACTTATGGAAATAAAGCCTATGCCTTTGATCGAGCTCATAAAACTAAGTTAAGAGAGATCTTTTTCTGCTTAGAGAGCCTCTATGAAGCGCCTTTCTCCCTTAGCTTTGAGGGATGATATTGTCTGAGACGCGGGGATGATATTTTTATTTGTTTTGTTATAAACAGTTTATGAATAAAGAAGACTCAGTTTTATTGCTAATAAATTTGCACTAATAAAAGATGGCAGTCTTTGTCTGAGACGCGAGGATAATAATTTCATTGGCAGTCTTTGTCTGAGACGCGAGGATAATAGTCTTTGTCTGAGACGCGAGGATAGTCTTTGTCTGAGACGCGAGGATAGTCTTTGTCTGAGACGCGAGGATAATAGTCTTTGTCTGAGACGCGAGGATAATAATTTCATTTGTTTTGTTATAAGCAGTTTATGAATAAAGAAGAATTGATTTTATTACTAATAAATTTGCACTAATAAAAGATAGCGTATTTATTGTCTCTAATGAAAGGAGATAATTATGAAACGCAGTTTTGATTTAGAAAGTGATGTGGTTTTTTATCATGTCATCATAAAAGTGCCCGATAATACTTATGGAAATAAAGCCTATGCCTTTGATCGAGCTCATAAAACTAAGTTAAGAGAGATCTTTTTCTGCTTAGAGAGCCTCTATGAAGTGCAATGCGTAAACTATTGCATCATGAGTACTCATGCACATTTTGTAATACGTCGTGATCGAGAATCGAAATTGACTTTGAAGCAGGTGGCGTATCGTTATAAGAAATATAAATCACTAGGGTATGTTCCAGATGCTAGACTTGGTGAAGTACACAAATTTGCCAAGCGTTTAAATGACATGAGTGACTTCATGGCGAACGTGCAAAAGCGTTTTACTTTTTGGTATAATCAACAATTTGAAAAGAATAGAAGAGGGCAACTTTTTAACCATTGTTACAAGGCAATTCAGCTCAAAAATACGAAAGCCTTGATCCGTTGTCTGCAATATGTGGAACTCAACCCACTACGCGCACAGATGGTAAGTGACTCAGCTGATTATGAGTTTAGTTTATGGGGGATATTTGTAGGCTTAGTGAGCGAAAAAAGGCTCTAAAGAGTGGGATTATTAAGGCTCTCAAGGACTTTGGGATGGAAGAACAGAGTGATGCGAAATTATTTAAAATTTATGCGAGTGATCTTATTCGGATTCATCAATTTATAAAGAATGGTTCAGAAATCCTTGATAAAGAACTCATAGAGTTATTACTCAAGCGGCAGGCCTTTTGGTCAAGTGCACGAACGATAAGTATTTTTAAAAATGAAGTTATTGTGGAGAAAAAAAATAACTCAATTATTTGTGTGAGTTCTGAATTTCCTGGATGAGTCCATTCAGGTCAAAGAAGTGCTTGTACCGTAACAATATCCGGGCGATTCTAGGATCTCCCGTTAAAATGGGATTGCTTACTGTTACAGAACAAAAGCAGATTCTGAGCCCTTTAATGAAAGGGCTTATCTGAGATCCGCTGAAAATAGGTAGACGATTAAAATTTTGTTTGAAAAATTCCCTGAGCGGAGACGTCGGCATCAATTTGTTTCAGTAGAGGGTCAATGAAATCATTGTATTCGGCAATGGATTTTTTCATTTCTTGCGAACTAGAGCCATACTTTTTCATGGAGGTAATACGTGCATCCCATAGTTGACGTCGCTTTGTTTCCATTTCTGGATTGAGGTGCTGATCATGAATTTTAATGAGCTGACGTTTTTGTGCCAAGGTCATTTTTATTTTGCGAAGAGTAGGTGAGAGAAAGAGGTTACGAGCGTAGACTTTGGCATCATCCGGATTGAATTTGATCTCAAAGGAATCAGTTCTAAAAGGTGAGCAGGGCAAGTCGACTGAGTTATAAAGATTGGCATAAGGGAAACCCTTGTAAGCGTAGCGAAGAGCAATGGGTTTTTTGACTTCAGAGCAAGTGACTTCTACCGAATCGCCCTTGATTTTAGCTGCTGCGGGGTAGAAAACTTGATCTGTCCCAGCGAGCTCAAAACCCTGAAGTTTATTTTGATTAAGCATGGTACCATCCAAATCGACTGTTTTCGCTTTGAGGCCTTTTGCGCTGTGCGCAAAACTGACGATGAATTTATTGCCTTTAATTTCATGACTCTTATAAAGCGGGCCACTGAATTCAATTTTTTCACCATAGGCGATTTTTTTTGCTGCGAGTAAAAGTCGTTCACTGACTTCAATTTTTTGAGGTGGGTGAATATCGTGTATCATGCCTAAATCTATCGCGACCGCCATACCCGTATTCTTGAGTTCAAGTGCGGCGCTTTGCGCATCTCGCAAAACGGGGTAGGTGATGCCGTGTTGATAAGGGTTGCGCTCGTAACTGGCGAGTTGAACAAAGAGGAAGGGCATGTCGGGATCTTTAAATTCATGACGCCAGCCTTCAATCATAGCTTTGAAAGTTTTTTCATATTGCTGAGCTTTTTGAAGATTGATGGCATCGCTTTCACCTTGGTACCAGATGACACCCTTGATAGGGAAACCATGGGCGTATGAGCCAATCATAGAGTTAAACATATTACGAGCTGGGCGCCTTTCTCCCTTAGCTTTGAGAGCATGAGGAGGCTCCCATAAGCTAATAAAGCTTCCACCCCTATTGGCGTCGATGAGGCCAATGGGGATCTGTAGGTGATGCTGAAGTTTTTTTGCAAAGACGAAGCCCACGGCAGAACTTCCCAGGATGAGTTCCTTGTTGTCGCTCGCGTTCATCCATTTTCCTTTATAGGCCTTATCTTCGGCAAAGGGGACATCATATTGATCGGGAAGCGTGGAGATTTTGTTCATTTTTGCTAGGCGAATTTTATCGTAAGAGGCAAAGTTATTAACGATGGAGGTGTACTCTTTGTGGGGCTTACGGCCCCAATTGACGTAGGAACGTACATCGTAGTCCATATTAGATTGTCCACCGCAGAGCCAGATATCACCGACAAGGATATTTTCGAGTTCAATTTTGTTATTTCCCTGGATAGACATTTTGTGAGGGCCACCCGCTTTAAGGGGGTCGAGCTTGAGGCTCCATTTGCCAGAAGAAGCCTTAGTCTCATGCTTTTGACCAGCAATTTCTACACTTATCTTTTCACTATTATCGGCAGTGCCCCAAACAGTGACGGCTTTATCCCTTTGGAGCATCATGTCACTGGAGAATATTTTGGAAACCGTGACTTCTGCACTTAGAGATAAGGCCGATGAGCAGCAAGTGATCATAGCGAGTGTTTTTAATAATTTCATTATTTTGAATCCTTATTAAATATTAATTTTGTTATCAATTTTGATGAGGCGTAGAGTTCCTTGAGTATTGTTTCCACCCTCGGGTTGGATGAGGACTCTGAGGATGGTTTTTTCCTTTGGTGTCTCATTGATTTTTAAGGTGTAGGTATTGTCAATATGTTTATTCCCCGTTTCACCTTTGTGTTTATCTAGGGCTAACTCTTGATCGGCACTCATAATACGAGCTTCATCCATGGTTAATTTATGGCGTCCTTTTTCGAATTTAAAGCTAAGCAGATAAGTTCCTGGTTCTTTGATAATGCGACTGACATCAAAAGCGAGTTCCGTTTGGATACGAGCATTGAGTTTGCCCACTTCCCATTTACCCACAATGCTGGGGTCTTCATTATCAATTGGGTAGCTAATCGCTTCAATAGTTTTTTCCGGCTGAGAAGCTGCATGACCCAATGATTTGAGTCGAACGTCAACTTTTGGGATAATGTGGCTCATTTTATCGAAGCTCAGTCGTAGCGTATAGGGCGAGCCGAAGGCGTATTCCTCGAGTTCGAATTCTACAATCTCTGAAAACTCAGGCTTGCGCATGCCACCTCTACGACGCTTATCAGTCCAAATGGGGCTATCATTGAGCAGCACTTCAATTTTGTTAATGATGACTCCGCCCCGTTGAGAATTGAATTGGAAGCGATAGCGTCCTTCACCACTGAGTTCATTGGTGAGGTCGATGGTATCAATACCTTGATTTTTGGCATAATCTACAAAGCCAATTTTTTTGCCATTGGACTTATCTTCGTGTTTAATTTTAAAAGCTTGAACCTTTGCTTGATGAGGAGCGGAGTAAACTCGCTTTGTATCGACAAGGTATTTCTTATAGAGTTCCTGAGCAATGGCAATGGTATCGCCCTGCGGGGCCGCAAGAACTTGTTTGTCAGAATTAATCCAGTTGGTCTCCCATTGGGTGATTTTTTCAAGTATGGGGGTGGCATTGAGCGGTTGACGTCCTTTCATGCCAGGCAAGGTATCGTTATACTTTATTTCATCTTCAAGGGTCTGAGCAAGGTAGTTATGGAAAACTTCCCAGCGACCATGGTAGTAGGAGCCGATTAGACCGCTCCATTCGCGCCAGGCGTAATCAAAAATAGCGGGGGTATTTTCTGGACCCCAATGAGTCAGTAGCATGCTGGCATTTTTTTCATAAAGTTTGCGCTCTGCGTCATTAGTGGCCCAGCTGCGAGCATCGCGAATCCATTTGTGGAAGCTGTATTCATCACGAGTGGCGAGCAAACGATCCACATCTAGTAGAAGGTTTAAAAAGCGGTCCGAAGCCTGTTGAAAAGCAGCTTTATCTTTGGCGTCATAGGCCATGCGCACTTCATTGTGCAATTCTTGTCCAAGATTGGTGAGAACTTGGCGGCAGAGGTCCATCACATCAAAGCGATAGCCAGATGAATTTTCAAATTTGTCACTATCTGCGAGCAGAGCTTCCAAGGCGGGGATGAGGTCTTCTGCTTTGTAGCGCATGCCAAAGCCAGCATTCGGACCTGATTTTCGGCAATCGAGGGCAGGGCGTGCTGCAATAATAGAGCTTGACTCAACACCAGAAGTAGCGCGTGAATAAACGGTTTTGAGCAGGATATCCCAAGCTTTTTCTGCGTTTGCGCTTTTCGCACCATAACGTCTCTCGGCGTAATCCTTGAGCCATTGATTGACATCGACTTCTCCGTCGCGCCAAATCATGTCGAGTTGATTATTAAAGAAAACGGGATTGTGGACGATGCCCTCCATAAAGAGTCCCATGCCAATGACGTTGGGGGCTTTCTTTTTGGCATTGACCATGCGGTTGCGGGAATTGTCGGCTAAATCACCATGCATATTGATGCGACCCCCAAAATTATGTAGAGCACCGACTAGGATTTCATGACCCCAGAAGTTTTTCTTACCGCTGTGGCGGCCACCCACTAAGTCAAGCATGATGAGCTCGCCTTTGGGGACGGCAGTTGCGACGCCTTCGTGAGGAGTCCAGCCCTGCATGACCCATTTAGCTTCGGGATCAACAGCTTTCATGACGCCGAGGATTTTATGGGCAACTGAAGAGAGGTATTCTTTATCTTTTCTAGGAGGAGAGCTCTCGTGAAAAGGATCGGCGGCGTAGTGCTGACCGGCACCAAAGAGGCGAATATTTTCTTTTAAGAATGCCTTGCCAAATTCTTCAAAGAGTGGATCCATGGGATCAAGCTCTGCCGTGCCTTCAAATCCGCACCAGCCATGTTTTTCAAGGATGGAACTCTTGGGAAACTTCTCTTTCATCAAACGGGGGATATAGCCAGAAAAGCTTTGTTGAATAGGCATCATGCCCAAGTCGTATTGTTGACGAAGCATTTTTTGGCCTAGCTCGATATGACCTTTGATCCAACTTTTTGGAAGGGGTCCGCCAAAGCTTTCAATATTGGTCATCCATTGCCAAGCCTGATGACCAGGAGCTACCAAAAAATCGCGGGCTTCTTGATCGGTGAAATTAAATTTTAATAAGGTATTATACCAAACGGCGTCAAGACCAACAGCAGCGAGTGGCATATTGATTCCCTTGAGTGCCATGAAGTCGACTTCTTGCTGCCAACGCTTCCAATCCCACCAGGGGGCCGAGTAAGAAAAGGTACAGTAATTCATGTAAGCGCGATATTTTGAGGGTGTACGAACGCGAATTTTTGTCTCTACTTTTGGGAGTTCACTAGGAATATTGAGTTGATCTCCGCACCAGGAAACATCACATTTTAAAAAGTCCATGAGGTAGCGGTTGAAGGCGGAACAAATAGCAACACCGGTACTTCCGCGCAGAGCAATTTTTTCGCCTAGCTGTTCAATTTCGTAAACGTCGCGATCATTTTCTTGAGGGATAATTTCAAGAATGAAATTTTGACTGATTCCTGGGACGGTTCTTTCTAGAACTCCACGTGCGGCCTCAATTTGTACTTGAGCGGTGATTTCGCCTTTGGTAAAAGTGGAGCCGTGGCTTGCTTGATTTATCGTGATAGGCTGAGTTTTCTGTTCTGTGCCAGGAAGAACAGAAAAAGACAAAGCGGTAGCTAGAGCTATGTGAGTGAATTTCATATTGAACCTAAAGTTAGGGGCGCCAGTGATCGCCTGAGGCGGCGCTGTTAACATCGATAAGTCGTACTGATCCGTCGACAAATGCGTAGTTATAGTGAGAATTTTTGTGGTAAGTGAGCTTGGGCAGTGCATTGGCCATTAGTTGATAACGAGCAGAGTCGAGATAGCCGGCATGACTAACTTTTGCTAAGATATTAGTACTGTGTTGTTGTTCAATAAACTGAAATATTTCTGAGGGTCTCTCAATACTTGTAATATTTAAATTGGGATAGAAAGTCTTTATTTCACCTGCATGTATAAACCTTACCCCAGAAGTTCTCATACTTTTCGCGTAGGTCCTGCGCAAAGTTCCGGCAATACTGCTTTTCCATTTAGTATCATTGGGACAGAGAATGATTTTTTCCATGGCATTATAGACAGCAGGATGACTTGCTTCAGTAATATTGATATTTACAGGTTTGTGTACAGCATCACTTATGGGGGCATTCATATAATTTTGGGCTAAATACATATCCCACACGCCTGTTCCGCTATCATCTCTGACAGAGACGAACTCACCATTATTATCAGAGGTGTACATGTGTTCAGCAATAATAATTTGACGCATTTGATTATTGCACACAGCAGTGAGAGACGTTTTTCTGGCTTTACTTAAAGTGGGGAGTAGCAGGCTTGCTAATATTCCGATAATGGCAATTGCCACGAGTAGTTCAATAAGTGTAAATTTTCTATTATTACTCATATGTTGATCCTTGTTTTATATCCTTGTTATGGATAAACAGAGTTTTTCGCTAATTTTTGATTCTCTTTGACTATTTTTTTGAAAAAAGATCAAAGTTTCTCATATGCTCTATTAATGACGCTATTATTATGTTAGAGTTAAGGCAAGTAATTTATCATAAAATATGAGTTATTAGCTAATGTTTACCCGAGATTTTTTAAAAGACGCTTTTCAGGAAGCGGTAGAAAGTCCAGATGCCTTCAGTAGCCTGCAGGAAAGTTTAAATGAGCGTTATACCGACGCAAAATTTCTTGGGGAAGGAGGACTGAAAAAAGTTTATCAAGTGATGGATAGAGCGACGGGGAGATTGGTGGCGATGGCCTTGCCAAAAGCTGAAAGCCGGGAAGCGCATGATTTGTTTATTCGGGAGGCTCGTTTGCAGTCTTTACTGGAGCACCCCAATATTATTTCTTTACACGATATGGGCTTAAAAGATAATAAGCCTTGGTTTACAATGAAATTAATTCATGGCCAAAGGCTGGATGAATATATCAAAAATTTCGATGCTAATATTCGAGAAAAAGAAAACCGGATATTAGATATTTTCACTAAGATTTGTGATGCATTGAGTTATGCCCATTCACAGAATGTACTGCATTTAGATTTAAAGCCTGAAAATATTTTTGTTGATGATTACGGTGAAGTTTTGGTCGGTGATTGGGGGCTGGGGCGATTGGAAGGCATGAAAGATCTGGAGAGTGATGGCCCCTTGCCAAGCGAACACCTCGGGCAGGGAAGCCTTTATGGTTATATGACTGGGACGCCGGGTTACATGGCCCCGGAGCAATGCCAGAAAGGAAGTAAGAAGAGTTTTTACTCGGATATTTATTCTCTTGGCGGGGTCTTACATTTTATACTTACGGGCCTGGCGGTGCACAAGGGAAGCACTGAAGAGAAAATCAGCATGTGTAAAAGAGGAAAGGTGGAGGTTATAAGTGAGCAGATTCCCCGTGGGCTGCTTCCTATTTTACTCAAATGCCTAGAATTTAATACAGGCGATCGTTATGACTCGGTGAACGGATTGAAAGGCGATATTGATGCCTACCGCTCAGGTTTTTTGACGAGTGCGGAGCAGGGGGCATTCGGCCGCCAACTACAATTGTTATTTAAGCGTAACCGTCGCGTTTGTTATTTAATATTTATATCCTTGCTTATGGTGCTCTTATTAAGTTCCGGATTTATGTATGAATTGAAAAAGAGTGAATCCTTGGCGCGGGCTAACGAGCTTAGGGCGCTGGAGCAAAGACAGCGTAGTGAGGAGAATTTAGCTAAGTATTTATCGACTGAAAAAAAGCGTCAGGCGGCGGTGATCAAACTTGCCGAGAGTTACGTTTCCTTAAGTGATAAAATATTTCAGTCCCGTCAGGGACGTTCGGGATATGATTCCGCCCGTGATAAAGAAGCGTATGAACTTATCAGTGGGGCATTATCTGTGGATGGAGGTAGCTCGCAGTCATGGGCTTTGAAAGGGCGCTTAGCTATTCGCCTTGATTATATTGCTGAGGCAAAAATAGCTTTCTCACAGGCCGGCTTAAGCTATCAAAGACATGTTGATTTATGTGAAAAAACATTACTTATTCCAAACGCTCTTGAGCGTAAGCTAGTCCTGCTGGAAGGGCTATTAAAGGTGCGTGAGCGGGCTTTGATGTATGATATGGTATTTAAGTTTATTTATTCAGATTTAGATAATGAAGACAAAGCTCAGTTAATTCATCGAGCTTTGAGTTTAATGAATAATAGTAAAATTAAATTTGTTTATGATCATAGCAAGAGAAGTCTAGATATATCGGAAAATCCGAAGTTAGTATTGATTTTTCCCATAAAAAATATGGACCTGGAAAAGATTAATATTAGTGAATCGTCCTTAGATCGTGATTTTCCTCATGTACTCATGCCAAATTTAAAATGTCTTATTGCGAATAGACATAAAGTGACTAAGAAGAATTTTCTTTTTATCGAGGGGCATACAAGTCTTCGGGATTTATCCGTAGCTTATTCCCAAACGAGTGATTTGAGTTATCTTTCCAGCCTTAAGCTTGAGGCCTTAGATATACGTGGAATCCCCTGTAAAGATTATTCTGTGCTCAAAAAATGTTCGGAACTTAAAGTCATTTATTGTTTAGAAGATCAGCAAGAAATGATTAGTAAGCAAGTGCCAAAGATGAAACTTGTTTTTGATAAAGGGATGGCTGATTAACCATCGAGTTCGGCATTGAGGCGGCGTATTTCGCGCATGTAAACGTCTTTTACTTTTTTTGCGTAGACATAAGCCGTATTGACTTCGAGGCCAAGCCGCTCGGCGGCTTCGCTTTGATGCTTGCCCTTTGAGACTAAAAGAAAGACTTCTTTCTGCTTGTCGGTAAAGAGTTTCTCTATATTCGTCCATGCCTTATCGGCAATAAAAACTTGCCATTCCTCTTCGGCGAGGGTATCAATTTCCGGCTGAGTGGATTTGTCGTAAAGCTCTACAGGGACTTCTGCTTTAATCTTGCGTTGGTACTTGGATTGGCAGAAATTCAGACAGTGATTTCTGCTTACGCGACTGAGCCAGGTTCGAAAGCGACAGCGTTCTACTTGATAGATGAAATCTGGTAGGGCCTTCCAAACTTTAACGAGGATATCCTGTTGTAGATCTTCAATATCTTCGTGGGCGATTTGGTAGTGTTTGAGAATTGAATAAATGAAAGGGCGGTATTCTTTAGAAAATCGAGCCCATGCTTCTTCGTCATTTTGACTTTGAAGTTTGAGTAAAAGAGTTTGGCTAGTTTCCTGTCCCGGCATTTAGTTCCTTGGAGTTTATTGACTTATGATAAGTTATAGAGGGTAAAAATCAAAGGAAATATAAAAAAACATAAATGCAGATCGATGTGTGGGGTCTTATCAATGTTGATCTGAATAAATCAAGTTCAATTATTGCTAATAAAGACCTGCATTTATGTTTTAAAAAATCATCTTTTACATACTATACATAAGTCGAGCAGTGCTTTTCTCAGTCTGCAGTCATTTTTATTAAAAATATAAAATGAATTCTATTGAGATTGTGGATAGGCTTTCGCCTGCAAAGAGTCGAGAGCCTTAGTTAATTCAAGAAGATTGACTTGGGAGTTATGTGTTGGTATAAGCTTAACCTAATCACTTTTTAAGTGATGAATAAAGCTTTTTCATTGGAGGTGGAAGCTCACCGAGTGTCTCTATTTTAGCGAGGGTCTCGTTTAATTTGGCAGTATTTTCCTGTACCTGATACATTTTTGCCATGTGTAGGAAAGCGATGATTTTATCACGGTCAGAAACCTTGGGGAGCAGCATGATGGCCTGATTGACTTCGTAGTTGTCGTCCCAGCGCTGAATCTTGAAACTCAATTCAGAGGCGTTTTTTAATGGACGAAATTTACCTGCACGCCCCGTGGCGAGCGAAGCGGAAAACTTGTAGGCCTTGAGGGCTTCATCATATTTCTTTTCATCTCGAAATGCATCGCCGGCTTTTAGTGCTTCACTAGCGGTATTGTAGGGCGGTAAAGTAATCTCTAAGCCTAACTTTGAAGCAATGGCGGAGGCGACCTGCTTGCCTATAACAGCCGAGCCCAATTCCGTGAAATGGACATTTTTCGGACTCTGGAGTTCTTTGAGACGATCGACGGTAAGAGCATATAGATCGTTGATGGGTATGGAGTTTTGAGTCATCACTTCTTGCGCGGCGGTATTATATTTGTTGGCATCCTCGGGAAGGCGCACCGGGCTCACTCCAGAGGGATAAGCCGTAGTGCTGGCAAAAATGAGTTGTGCACCGCTTTGTTTCATGATGTCAATGCAATCCTGTAAGTCCTGCTTATATTGTTCAATGGAAACTCGTGGTGGAATATCTGCGCGGCTGACGCTTTTACCATTCTCGCGGCCGATACGTTTGAGGTCGTGAAGTCCCCAGTTAAAGTGAATGATATCCCATTTTGTTTTGCCGAGCCATTGTTTCAGACTGCGCTTACCGCCAGCGGCATCACCACCATTTTGTGGTCCACCATCCGCAGTCATGGGACGGTAGAGGTTTGCTTTGCCTTTGAGGTACTGACGAACCTGAAGAGTGTAGCCTATAGAGATTGAATCACCGACGAGAAGGACATTCGGTAAACCTTCGACTGGAGAACATGCCCAGCTATAAGAGCTAGCTTTTTCTTCGAATGAACCTTGTTCGACGGCGATTAAAGCATAAGAGCATAGCGTCAATAATAAAAGTAAATACTTTTGTTTCATATTTATTCCTGTAATGGTTTTAACTTAAGTAAACCTTGCTAAGTAAGTCTTTTCTCAGTTAGAACTAAATATTTTGATGCTTTTAAGCAACTTTTAGTTAGGTGAAGGCATTTTTCCTTGTATAATTCATATATCAAAGCCAAAGGATCATATGTGATGGATGATATATATAAAACGCGAAAAACACTGCTATTCAAGATCAAGGATCAGTATAATGATGATGCTTGGGCCGAGTTTTCGGAAGTGTATAAGCATTATATCTACGCCATAATTCGGGGCATGAAGATCACAGCGGCTGACGCTGATGATATAGTACAGAAAATCATGATGCGACTTTGGAAAAAACTCCCCGAGATGAGCTATGATGAGCAGAAGAGTTTTCGAGCTTTTTTAGCCGTGGTGACTAAAAATGAGGTCTTGCGCTTTATTGAGCACCGCAAGCGTCAGATGAAGCGCGATCAAAATGCTTACGATACAGATGATGGCGATTACTTAAGCACCATTCGCTTGCCGGAAATTGAGCAGATCGCCCAAAAAGAATGGGAGATTTATTTAACCAATCGCGCTTTTGAGAACTTGGCAAAAGATTATGATACAAAAGCTATAGAAGGCTTTAAAATGTGCCTCAAGGGAATCGGTGTGGGCGAAGTAGCGCGGCTCATAGGAGTTGAAGAAAAAATGGTTTATAATTTACGCTTCCGAATGAAGGAGCGCTTTTCCAAGGAAATAGCGAAACTGAGGCAGGATTTGGAGTAGGGGATTAAGGAGGTATTTAACACAGATTCACAAGGGATATTAGCCCGCGGGGGTCTTGATGGGTGGGGATTTAAGCACATGCCGAAGGTATGTAGTATGGTAGCCACCGGATTTATCCGGTGGGTATTGTTAAAAAAATGATATTCATGCCGAAGGTATGAAGGAAACGCTCTGCAGCGTACCTTCGGCACGCACGATGCTGTTATTCAAATACCACGGACTTACGTCCATGGCTACATTCCTAAGCTCTTCGAGCTCAAATATCTCTTAAGTACTCTACGATTAGCAATGGCTTATTCACTTACTCGGATGAATTTCACTTTGGGATAAGTCTTTAGCAGTTCTTGATCCGAGAGCTCGAGATTGTGATAGATTTTTTTAATTCTTCCCGTGGCAATGATTCTTAAATTACTAATTTTTTTGATTCCCCGAATGTGAAGTTCATCCAAGTTATAACCGATAAGTTCACTGCCATCATTAAAGCGCGTGTGACTTAAATCGAGTTGATTAATATGGAGCGTCAAGAGTAAATTTCTTCGTCTTCGATTAACGGCGATGGGCATGCTTAAATGTCGATACTCATGATGACTCAAGTCGAGATGGTAAAGATCATTTTTGAATTTTTTGAGTTTAATATGACGATCAGTTTGCGGTGCTAGCAAATTGATGCGATTGAGAAGTGCCTCGGCGATTTTTACATTTTCTTCAGGCTTTCTATGAGAGTTCATGGTGTGATAGTAATAAGTGTAATATAGCATTGATTGTATGTGATTTGGGAAACGTAAAGTCAGACTTTCGAGTTGCTCTGAAGACAGTTTTTTATTGTCTTGAATTAAAGCTACGTAGATATTTGAGAGGTCGTAAAGTGACTTGAGTTTACCGCTGTCTTGTATATTAATTTTATCGAGTGTTTTGATGCAGTCAGGATAATTTTGTAAGACAAAGTACAGTCCGGCCTTGTAGGCGAGAAGGATTTTCAATCTTTCTTGATTATGTTCCCGCTCAAGGTGCTTGTTGATAGCCTTGATCCTTTTGGTCGCATCGGTATAATTATCTAAATCATAAAGGTTAGAAATTGTCTCAAAAAAGTGGTCGGCCTGTAATGCGCTTAGCTTATTCTCCAGCTCATAGAGTTGGCGATTTTTACGGGTGGCAGCCTCTTGTTGTTTGAAGAGTTGCAGGTTTTCTTCGGCACGTTGTTTTTCGGTGATGGCCTGGAGGCGCTCAGTATTAATTTTCTCAAAAGCGAGGAAAAGAATGAATCCGATGAGTAAAGAGAAAAAAGAACTCAATAAAAGACTCTTGCTATGGCGTCGAGACCAAGACTTGAGGTAGATCAAGGGGTTGGCGTTTTGTGCTAGAGTGGGGAAGCCTTGACGGTAGAGTTCTAGGTCATCCTCCAAATGCTTGATAGATTGGTAGCGATTCTTGGGATCCAAAGCCATGGCTTTGAGGCAAATGGCCTCTAAGCTTCGTGGGATAGCATGGTTACAGCTGAGGCTGGGTTTAATGAAGTCGGCTTTGAGTGTTTTTTGAATGATTGCCTCATTTGAGCCAGAGAAGGCCATTTGATGACTGAGTAAATAATAAAGTAAAGAACCCATAGCATAGATATCACTTGCGGGACTGAGCTTATTTTTCTGATGGATTTTTTCGGGGCAGATAAAGCCAGGACTACCGCTAATGGCCCCGACCAAGGTGTGATCGTTCAAGAGCTGTGGATCGAGAGTTATTTTTGAGAGATCAATACCGCTACTTTCGGGTATCTTTACCCCGGTCTGGATTTGGGCAATGCCCCAATCACAGAGCAAAACTTCCCCGTGTTCCCCGACCTGAATGTTGGCTGGTTTGATGTCGAGGTGGAGGATGTTTTTTGAATGAGCATAGGAGAGTGCACTACAGACTTTTTGGAAGATATCAATGAGACGATTCAAGGGGAATTCCTCAAGCGTTTTAGCATCCTTTTTGGTCAATTTTTCAAGGATTTCTGCGAGGCTTTGGCCATTCATAAACTCCATGGTAAAAAAGGGGATGCCTTGAGCATCTAAATTCATTTCATGAACACTGAGTATATTGGGGTGCTGCAGGAAAGAAGTGATGCGGGCTTCTCGCAGAAATGATTCGAGCTCATTTTTTGTTTCGCAATGAATGGGGCGAGCGAGGGCGACGTAACGATCTCCTAATAAATCGCGAACGCGAAAAATCTTTTTTTCGCCGCCCTGAGTGATGAATTCTTCTTCGCTATAGTGTTGTTCACTTATTTGTAGCGAGTCCAAGATGGGAAAGCTGGATTCGGCCATTTCTTCAAGCTTATCAAATTGATAAAATTGTCGAAAATCACCGTCGCGTTGTTGATATGCTTCTTCTAAATCTGACATGGGCCCTCGTGTTCTGATACTTATTATACATGTCTGTGACTTATTTCTAACAAGGAAATCAGAAAAGAACATATCTAAAAATAAAAATACGATGGGGTGAGAAATTGGTTTAGTTCGCGGGTTAGTATTAAGTAAAGAAGCTATTGGAGTTAAGAATGAAACGAATCAATAAAGAGCGAAAAAGAAGCCTGAGCCGAAGTAGAGCGAGCAAATTTACGCTCATCGAATTATTAGTGGTGATTGCGATTATTGGGATTTTAGCGAGTCTTTTATTACCCGTTTTAGCGAAGTCTCGTAAAACGAGTCGGATCGCGGTTTGTTTAAGTAATCAGAAGCAAATTGGTTTTGCGGTTGCCATGTATGCTGGTGATAATGATTCACGTGTCCCGAAGTCCGGGGACACAAACGCTGGACAAAATATTACTTGGGATGACCGTTTGGGAGTTGGCTATGATGGTAGGGACTTGAGTCATAACGAGATAACGGGCGTTTTGCCTCCGAAGTCAGCTCTTTATATATGCCCTGTAGATGATGTCGTGCGTCGTAATACCAATCGGAAAATACGTTCTTACGCAATGAATCAGTCCAATGGTTCAGGAACAAATAGTGATAGTCGTTATTTGGGTATGGTGAGCAATTCCTATGGTAAAAAAATTACGGAAGTAAATAAAACAGCGACTACAGTTCTTATGTTTGATTACCCCGATACATTACATAATCTAGGCGCCATGAACCGCGGTATTAGAAGCTCTGAACACATGGCTGCGGCCGAGGGCAATGGCAGTGTGTTTTGGACCCATTACTATGGTAAAGCCAACTTTTTAATGGTCGATGGATCGGCAAAAGGCATGAGTTTAATGCAAACTTTTTTGGGTATTCGTAGTCCATTTGAGTCTAGTGATGAGTCCGACACCATGTGGGATAGCTTTCGCTAAAAAACTTTCTCTACTCTTAAGTATTATTTAATAAGAAGAGTTCTTGAGACATCTAAACTTTGTAGCCCGTTCTGTAAGTATGGGAACAATCCAATAAAATTAAGGTTTCACAATGAAATTAATTAAGTCATTAGTCGCTTCGACTCTTTTGGCCTGTGCTGCACATGCAGCAGATTTTTATATATCTCCCCAAGGTGGAGATAATAATAAGGGGACTTTAGAAAGTCCTTTTCAATCGCTTGAAAAAGCACGAGATGCAGTTCGTGAACTCAATAAAAAGGGGCAAGAAGAGAGTCATAATATCTTTTTGCGTGGGGGAACTTACCAACGTTCTGAGACATTTGTTTTAGGGCTGGAAGATAGTGCAGCACCAGGTTTCACTCATACTTATCAAGCGTATAAGAATGAGAGTCCTATCTTGAGCGCGGGTAAGCCAGTTAATGACTGGAAGAAGCTGAACGATTACCCCGCAGGAACTTTAGAAGTCGCTAAGGGTCATCTCTGGGTGGCAGATATACCTGTAGGTATTGAAGACTTCAAGGTTTTATTCGATGGTAATTTTCGACTTGAACGAGCTCGTAGTCGTGGTTTTCAGGGTCCTCAGCAAAATTTCAAAAAATTTGCGACACGCAACGTGGCCTTGAAAGAAGATAGACCCTTACTGCGCCGTCTTGAGTTTCCTGGAACAGAGATAAAAAACTGGGATAACTTAGGCGATGTAGAAGCTTTTTTCTGTGGTGTTCCTTGGACGCAGAATATCTCGTCAATCGAAAAAGTTGAAGGCCAAGTCGCTTGGTTGAAATATGAGGGCAATACGCCTCCGTCAACGACTCCCAAGCCTTATAATCCAACGCGCATTGAGAATATCATCGATGTATTAGATACTCCGGGTGAATGGTGTGTGAATACCAAGACTCGCAAGATCTATTACTGGCCTAAATCGGGTGCGCCGAGTCAAGAAATTGTAGCGCCTGCTTTGAAGGAAATCATTAAAATTGAGGGCAAGATCAATTATGAAGAAGCCACCGATGAACCAGTAAAAAATATTCACCTCAAGGGTTTAACTTTCACTCATGGCGATCGTTACTCCTGGTGGGATGATCACAAGGGCTGGGGAATTCAGCATGATTGGGATAAGTTTGATAATGCCAATGCCATGTTGCGTTTTCGCGGAGCTGAAGATTGCTCGGTGAGTGAATCGCGGTTCACAAATTCTGGTAACTCCGCCATTCGTTTGGATCTACACGCACAAAATATCACAGTTAAGAATAACTTGATTGATTATGTTGGTCACATGGGAATTTTACTCTGTGGTTACGGCCCGGGCACCAAGGATGTCAATAAAAACAATATCATTGAAAATAATTTGATTGATCACTGCGGAGAAGTCATTTGGCATGGTCACGCAATCTTTGTTTGGCAGAGTGGCTCTAACAAAATTCGTCATAATCATATTCGCAATGTACCACGCAAAGCGATTGGCCTCTGTGGAATACGAGGCGCAATTTTTGACGAGGGTCCTGAAGTTGATTGGGATGAAGCAAGCAAGACCATGCGCTGGAAGGAAATCAAAGAAAAAGAATTCAAAGGCAATAAGATTCAGGACATGACGCTGCCTTACCTTCATTCACGCAATAACCTAGTGGAGAATAATTACGTCTATCGTGCGAGAACCAAGATCGGTGATGGCGCTGCACTCAATGTATCAGGCGCGGGTACGGGCAATATAATTCGCCGTAATATGCTCTACATGTGTCTCGGCAATGGTCTGCGTTGCGATGACTGGCAGCGCGGCACAACTTATAGTGAGAATTTGGTGCTCAGTGGTGGCATGGTGCACAAGGGCAATAACGATGTGATCAACAATATGTTTATCAACACCAATATACGCTTTAGTCTTTATCCTGGTCAGCAACTCAATGCGGGGTCGGAAGTTAAAAATAACCTGTTTTATCATACACGTGAGAATATTGCTCCTTATACGGGACGTTCATCGAACACGATTAAGACTCCTGAGAGCTGTGATTTACAAAATAATAGCTACTTTGCGACTCAAGGACTCGATAAAATCGAGGCCCACGTGAAGCTCTGGAAGGTAAAAAATCAGGAGAAGGGTTCAGTTATTGCGGATCCGATCTTTGCTAAGCCCTTGGATTTCAATCGTGAAATCAAAGCCACTGATTTAAAACTGAGTGATGATTCGCCGGCCTATAAAGCCGGTTTCAAAGCCATTGATCTAGAGGCAATTGGCCTGCAGGATGGCTTTCCAGCTCATTGGTTAGAAGAAGTTTTTCCATCTAAACGTGGAGTCTTAGTTTCCAAGGGTTCTGAGATTAGCTATAGTTCAATTCGTTCAAAAGATATCGACCTTGAAAGAATTGTAAACAGTGATGAAGAGCCCTCAGTTCCAACGATTTTTGAGAGTAAGCCCGAAGCGAGCCCTTGGTTTCAGATCAAACTCAAAAAAGCTGAGATGATTAATGGCTTACACCTCATAGCCAATGCCAAGGATCGTCAAAATGCAATGCGTGGACTCACAGTTTGGACGAGTCTTGATGGAAAAAAATGGCAGGAAATTTGGCAAGCTGATCCCTATCATATTGCGATGGCGCGTGAATGGCATATTAATCCCAAGCTAATCCAAAAAGCACAATTTGTTAAGATTGGGCTTAAGGAACAGGCGTCTTTGCAAATGAGTGCGAAAGATGATCGTATAAAATCCATGCGTGCACCGGCATTATCACTGAAGCAAGTCAAAGTTTTTGCATTATAAATGAGGAAATGAGTGGTGGTTTTTGTCGAATAGGCCAATTCAGCTTTGTATTAGAAGCTGAATAATTATACAAGGATAAATCATGACTCACTTTTTTAAATTTTCACTTATCGTTAGCTTCTTGGCAAATAGTCTTTTTGCGGAAGCTGCAAAACCTAATATTCTTTTTATCCTGTCAGATGACCAGGCTCTGGAAACTCTTTCTATCATGGGAGAACTCGAATGTAAAACGCCTCATTTGGATAAGCTCGCCGAAGAAGGTGTGCTCTTTACAAGGGCCTATAATATGGGGGCTTGGAGTGGCGCGGTATGCATGGCGAGTCGCGCCATGTTTAACTCTGGCGCCTTTGTTAATAGAGCCAATCAAACGGTGCGTAAGCAGCCTCAGTGGGCTCAAATTATGCACGGGGCAGGTTACAAAACCTACATGACCGGTAAGTGGCATGTGCCTGGAAAGACAGCCAAAAATCCACCCTTTGATGTTGTGAAGGATGTTCGAGGGGGAATGCCTTCACAAACGGAAGCAGGAATTAATCGTCCCTTGAGTCCAGAAGATTATGAAAAGGGCTGGAAGCCCTGGGATAAAAAGCATGGTGGCTTTTGGGAAGGTGGGAAGCACTGGACGGAAGTGACTGCGGGTAACGCGATTGAGTTTTTAGCGGATGTCAAAACTATTGATAAACCCTTTTTTATGTATGTGGCTTTTAACGCACCCCACGACCCACGTCAGGCTCCTAAAGAATACGTGGATATGTATCCACTAGAAAATATAAGCCTTCCCAAGAGTCACCAAGGACTTTATCCCTACCGTAATCAAATAGGCTGTGGTAAACAATTGCGCGATGCCGCAATCATGCCTTTCCCCCGTACGGAATATGCGACCAAGATCAATCGCCAGGAATATTTTGCGTCAACGACCCATATGGATCACAATATTGGGCGCGTTCTCAAAGCACTGAAAGAAAGTGGTAAAGCAGATAATACTTATATTATTTTCACTTCGGATCATGGCTTGGCGGTGGGTGAACACGGACTCGTGGGCAAACAAAATATGTATGAACACAGTATGCGAGCTCCTTTTATTATTGTGGGACCAGATATTCCTAAGGGCGAGCGCAATGAGACTGCAATTTATATACAAGATGCCATGGCCACTAGCCTAGATCTAGGCAAGATCGCTAAACCTGAATATGTGGAGTTCAAAAGTTTATTAGCTTTAATTGAGGGTGATAAGTCCCCTCATTACCCAGTGATTTTCGGTAAATATATCAATTATCAGCGTATGATTCTCAAAGATCAGTGGAAACTAATTGTTTATCCTTATGCCAAGAAATACCGTCTTTTTAATTTGGAAAAAGATCCTAAGGAAATGAAAGACCTATCTGATAATGCGGAATATAAAGCTGTGTTGGAGAGTCTCAAACTTGAGCTCAAAGAACTCCAAGTTCAAATGGGTGAGGAATTTGATTTTGAAAATCCGCCGCCGATTGATTACGCAGCACTCAAAAAATTTAAAAAGAAAAGTCATTAAACAAGGAAAAGAAATGAATTGTAAATGGTATGTCCTTATTGGTATCGGCTTAGTGAGCAGCTTAAGCTCTTGCGGTGAAAAGCTCGATAAAAGCCAGGTTCTTGAACAGAAAAATCAGCAGCAAAGTAAAGTTATTGAGCTCCCCAGCTTCTCAGGAAAGACCTATTTTGTTTCCGTAAATGGCGATGATAGTCAAGCGGGAACTTTAGAGCAGCCCTTAAAATCTTTAAGCAAGTTAGTCGCTAAACTTGAGCCTGGGGATGGTGTTATCATCAGGGGTGGTCGCTACCGAGGACTTATCGATATCAAGGGTTTAAATGGTCTTGAATCTAAGCCCATTAGTTTTATTGCCTATCCCGGAGAAAAGGTTGTTTTTGATGGTTCAGTTGAGCTCCAGCAATCTTGGCAAGAAGATGAGAAAGGGATTTTTCGTAGCCAATTAGATTTCGATATTACGCAAGTCTTTATAGAGGACGAAATGTGTATTACCGCGCGTTGGCCGAATGCTTCATTTGAAGACGACTCAGTTTTTGATATGGAGTCTACTTGGCGTCACCAGGGCACAGAAAGTAGCTTTGGTGAGATGGTGGATGCCAGACCAAAAGGACTTGCCGAAAGTGTGAATAAGCAAAGCTTATCTCAAACAGGAATTGATTTCACCGGTGCCGTAGCCGTTCTCAATATCAATGCGTGGATGAGTTATGCACAAAAAGTGGCCAGTCATGAAGCCGGAAGTGATCGCTTTAGCTACGATACAAAAAGTATGGTGGGCAACTTAAATATGCTTAAGAATGAGAAGTTTTTTGCTCATAAGAAAAAGTTGGGACATTACTATTTAGAAGGTCTCATGGCCTTGGATGCCGAAAAAGAATGGTATTTCACTCCCGAGAATAAAATGCTCTACCTCAAGCCACCTGAGGGAAAGAGTCCCAAAGATCTGATGATTCTCGGCAAGGTCCAGGATTATAACCTTCAAGTAAAAAATTCTAGCCACTTGGATTTCAAGGGTATACAATTCTTTGCAAGCACACTGAAGTTCGATGAGTGTACAAATATGACTGTAGATGAATGTCACTTTCTCTACCCTTCTTTCAATAAGTTTGTTCTGGGTGAATTTGGCAAAAATAAATACACGAGTATTCAAAATCGCCTCACATCAGAAATGAAGCCGACGAATAACCGCGTGCTCAATAGCGTTTTTGAATATGCAGATGGCCCCGCTTTAGCAATGAGTGGATATAGAAATTTAGTAGAGAATAACCTTTTTCATCACATCGACTTCACCTGTATTGGCGGTGGTGGTGGTGGCACAATAGAAATGGGAAGTGGTCGTCATACAACTTTCCGCTACAATACGGTTCACACTGCCGGGAACTCTGAGGGTTATCGTTCTGGTCCAAGTGATGTAGTTGAGTATAACTATCTCTACGATATGAGTTTGCTTCAGCACGATGGGTCGGCAATTAACTGTGGTGTCAATGCCATAAAAGACGTCAAAGTCAGTCACAATTGGATTCATGGACTACGCAGTAAAGCAGCGATACGTTTTGATAGTTCAAGCATGTTTAGTGCCTATGTTAACTGGGGAGAAGGGGGCACAGTTAATCATAACGTGGTCTGGGATTCAGCGGGGCTGAAACTTAAGGGTGATCGTCATCTGGTATTTAATAATCTATCTTTTGATGCTTATGCTCCGGGAAAAACAGATATTGCGCTTCCCTGTGTACCTTTGATGGGTGGCTACAATCGTTATTCTGTCGTGAATAATAATATTGCTGGGGCCATCAACGGACACTTTGCCGTTGGCCGTGGGATACCACTTTTTTGTAAAAATGAAAATAATATACAAAGTGATCCACGTTTAGTTTTAAGAGATCCCGATAATTTAGATTTTCGACCGCTTAGTGATGATGTGTTGCTCAAGAAAAGCAATAGTCATAGCGCCAATATCGGTCCTTATGGAGCTCAGGATAAAAACTATTGGATTCCCGGTTACAAAGCTGAAAAAAGTTCAATGCCGGTACCACCTGATCAATCAAAAAATGTTAAAAATGAGCTAGATCTTATGTGGCGTCCAGCTAGGGCTAGTGAGTCGTTTGATATCTATTTTTCCCCGGATAAGTCTGTGATAGAATTGGCAGATAAGCAATCTCAAGCGTTTAAAGTGAATCAGCAAGAAAACACCTTTAGTCTTGGTGAAATTGATCCACTAAAAACATATTACTGGCGTGTGGATAGCTATGTAGATGGCGAAGTTCGCAAAGGGGATATATGGAGTTTTGGTGGTGTCGAAGAGCGTCAAAAATATAATTATAACTATCCTATAAAACCGGTGCCCTTAGCCAAGAAAATCACTTTGCCCGAATGCATAGTAAAAGGGGACTTAAGTCTTGATTCAAAAAAGAAAATTGAGCAGCTCTATAAGCGTTTTTGGTGGGATGAAAATTCCAATTGGTATAAAACATTAAAGCAGGAAGAGGCAAAGCTTAAGCTTACAGATAAAAAATATGCTCTTATTCAGCGACGTCTTGAAGACTTTCGAAAAATGGAGCATGGATTTATGATTGAAGAGGCATCTAAAGTCTTGGATTCCAAAGAGCTAGGAGTGCTTCGTGCTTGTCTTGCTAATAGGGTTTATAGCATGAAGTGAAAAGATTTACATACTATTCTTTGTTTGATCACTCAGCGTAGAACTTGTTAGAGATTACAGATACCGTATATTCATCTAAATTTATTAGGATGAATATATGACTGATTGGAATACGCGTCAGACGCTATTGATACGAGCTAAGAATCACGATGATGAATCAGCTTGGGAAGAGTTTGTTTATTATTACCGTCCCTATCTCTATGTGATTGCGAGGCGGATGAATTTAAGTCATCATGACTCTGAAGAAATCAGTCAAAATGTCTTGATCAAACTTTGGGACAAGATGCCGGACTTTGATTACAGTCAACAAAAAGGCCGTTTTCGCGGCTGGCTCTGTACAGTCACTGGAAACACAGTGAAAAACTTCCTAAAATCTCAACAAGCTCGTCTCAAACGTTATGAGAAAGTGAAACGTCAGGAAGTTGAGGGTTACCTCAATGGTGTAAGCTTACCTGAGATCGAAGAAATTGCTGAGACGGAATGGCGAACGTATATGGCGAAT